>JABJGH010000047.1 GCA_018662365.1 Chloroflexota bacterium
TTCACCGTCACCCTTCCAATCCTAAATGGATCAGAAAAGAATAAAAATTAGCTAATTAATCAAAGATATCCAACTAAGACATAGCAATAAATATATGCAAAGTTATGAAAAGCTATAGTAATCTGCAAATATTGGGTATTGACAATATATATGATATAGTAGATAATAATAGTCAGAATAGTATTTTCGTTTTGCTCTTCCTTTTTTTCCCCAAGCCTCTCCCAATTTATTTGGGAGAGTAGCTTTTAAGCTATAGACCATAAATATTACGTAAAAACTCCAAAATTCTACCAAATCCTATATTGCGGTTAAGCTAATATTTCGATAAATTATATACGCTCGTATTAATAAATTATCGGAGTACAAATGTTTATAAAACGATTTCAGTTGGGGTTACTTCATGTAGCGGTTGCGATGACCTTGGTTCCGATTAATAGCACACTCAACAGGGTGATGATCAAAGAATTATCTGTCTCAGCCACCCTGGTCGCAATTATGGCTTCCCTTCCTTATCTATTTTCTCCAATTCAAGTTGCCATCGGATCTTTTTCTGATCGATACCCTGTTTGGGGATATCGGCGTTCTCCCTATATTTTTCTTGGATTGATCCTTTGTGTGACAGGAGTAATCGTTTCCCCTTATGTTGCGTTCTTGCTAGTACAAAATCGCGGACTAGGGATATTTCTTGGAATTTTAGCCTTTGGTGCATGGGGAATGGGGTATAACTTGGCCTCGGTTTCCTACCTTTCTTTAGCCACTGAAATATCGGGAGAAGAAGGTCGTTCAAAAACAATCGCAACAATGTTTATCATGATGATCATTGGGATAATTTTGACTTCAATCACTTTGGGCAATATGCTTGAAGTTTACAATGAAGCCATACTCATTCAGGCATTTCGTGTTGTTGGGTTAATTGCGTTGGTGATGGGTCTTGCGGGACTTTTCAGATTAGAAGAAAAGAAATCAGCAAAAGATGAATCTGCAGAAATAGGATTTAACTGGAAACAGATTTACACTATGCTGACTGGCAATAAACAGGTGACCCGCTTCTTTTGGTATCTCACCTTGCTACTCACCGCCATTTTAGGGCAGGACATTTTATTAGAACCCTATGGTGCTCAGGCTTTTGGGCTTGCTGTCAATGCCACAACAAAAATAACCGCGATTTGGGGCGTTTGTTTCTTAATATCGATGTCCATTGGTGCTGCTGTCGAAAAGAAAATACCAAAAATGACTCAGGCAAAAATTGGCGGTTGGGCAGGGATTGGTGCATTTTCATTAATCGTCATTAGTTCCCTCATCTTAAACCTGTCAGTATTTTATTCTGGGGTCATATTATTAGGCTTGGCAACAGGGATTTCAACTGTATCAAATTTATCTCTCATGTTGGACATGACAACTACTGGGAACGTAGGCATGTTTATTGGTGCATGGGGAATGGCCAATGCAATTTCTCGCTTGGCAGGGAATATGCTTAGTGGTATCGTCAGAGATACTGTTACGGTTCTCACAAAAAATGAGGTAGCAGGATATAGCATCGTATTTTTCATTGAAATACTTATGCTCATTTCATCCTTACTAATATTACGAAATGTAAATATCGACTTATTCAAAAAACAAAGCGAGGATAATCTTTCATTCATTGAACGTGCAGCCATCGCCGGAGAAGGATAAATTATGCCAGGAAATTGGTTAAGCTTAAGTGAAATAGCGAAATTATTGGGGGTGCACCCAAGCACAGTTCGAAATTGGGCAGACCAGGGTGTATTGCCCGTTCACCGCACTCAGGGTGGCCACAGGAGGTTCATGCGAAGCGAGGTGGACCTTTGGATTCAATCCCAGCGAGTGACCACCGAAGAAGATACAAACGGCATGTTTAGAAATGCATTAGGCTACGCGCGCATCCAGATTGTAGAAGGGCACCTTGAAAGTGAATCTTGGTATAAAAAAATGAATGATGAGGCCCGAAATGCCTATCGACGAAGCGGCCGAACCCTGATGCAAGGGTTGATGAAATCTCAAGCGGTTGACGATGAATCCGCAAAAAATGAGGCTCGGGCATTGGGTGTTGATTATGCCTCCATCGGAAGACGACATGGTCTCACTATTCTTGAAGCAACCGAGGCTTTTTTATTCTTTCGAAATGTATTGATCGATTCTTCATTTCATGTATATGAGCAAGCCGCTATTCATTCTCCCCAAGCCTGGGGGGAAATGTTTCGAACAATCAACGATTTTTCTGACAATATTTTGCTGACACTTATTGAAACGTATCAAGCGTTTGAAAGAGGGAATAAGGGAAAAGAATAAGTTTATCAATTTAAAAAAGGTGCTTCTAGAAGCACCTTTTTTTGTTTATTAAGTCAGTCTAGATTTTAAATTTAGCGATCACCCATTTGGTAATTTCCGCCGCAATTCCCGGCACAAAGAGCAAAGGCAAAACATATTGCCATTGAGCCCAGGTCATTGGTTCGGTTTCGAAAACCGGCTGAAGGAAGGGAACATAAATTACCGCAATAAGCAATAAGCCAGAAATCACAACGGCCCAATTCATGCTCTTATTCTTAAAAAAGCCAATCTTCAAAATTGGGTATCGTTCGGAGCGAGCAGTAAAAGCCCTAATTAACTCAGAAAAGGATAAGGTGATAAAAGCCATGGTTGCAGCCATGGCATTAAACTCATGAGGTGCTACTGGGTAAAATTTCAATCCGATCAAGTATGCACCTAGGGTGACGGTCGTAATCGCAATCGTTTGCACAACTATACCAATGCGCATTAATCGATTGATGATTGGCTCATCCGTTGGCCTGGGCTGTTGATCCATAATATCTGGATCCCCTTTTTCCATTCCCAGGGCCAAGGCGGGCGCACCATCAGTAACTAAATTCAGCCAAAGAAGCTGGATCGGGTTTAAAGGTGATGGCAGATCTGCGAGAATTGCGATAAAGATCACTGCTATTTCTGCCATATTACAAGACAACAAATAAAATACAAATTTCCTAATATTGCTGTAAATTATTCTTCCCTGCTCAATAGCCGAAACAATACTGCTGTAATTATCGTCAGTGAGCACCATATCCGCAGTTTCCTTAGCCACATCGGTACCCGTAATCCCCATTGCAACGCCGATATCAGATTGTTTTAATGCTGGTGCGTCATTGACCCCATCCCCGGTCATTGCCACAACTTCATTATTACTTCTTAGGGCTTGAACGATTCTGACTTTATGTTCTGGAGAGACCCGTGCAAATACACTCACTCTTTTTATCTCTTCCTGCAATTCAACTTCGCTCATCTGGGCAAGTACAGCACCCGTTATTACTTTATCGTCTTTATCATCTATCAGGTGAATAGACTTTGCAATTGCTTGCGCCGTTTGCGCGTAATCGCCAGTGATCATTACGGTGCGGATTCCGGCATTTTTTGCCACCGCAAGAGCGTCAACCACTTCTGGCCTTGGGGGGTCGATCATGCCTATCAATCCAACAAAGATCAAACCCTCCTCAATTTCTTCTGGGACCAATATTTCCGGAATCTCATCAATCACTCTGTAAGCCACCGCAATTACCCGTAAAGCCTTGCTTGCCATAGCATCGTTCGCTTTTAAAATTCTTTGGCGCATGGCTTCGTCGATATTTGTTTCCACATCATTATGCTTCATATACTTGCTGCAAAGATCCAATATTACGTCGGGAGCACCCTTTACAGCGACCACATATTTATTTACATTGCTATCACCAGATTTGAATGGAGAAGGGTCATCTGTGTGAGGGTTAAGAACCTGATGAATGGTTGCCATTCTCTTTCGAGTCGAATCAAAGGGAATTTCCTGCATTCGCGGGTAAGTTATTCCAAGTTCTTGATAATTCTTGTCCGCCTTAGCAGCCGCCACTATGATTGAACCCTCTGTGGGATCCCCGATCATTTTATAGTTCCCATCTTCATCCAGTTCAATGAGTGCATTATTATTTAGTGCACCCACCCACAGCGCAGAAAGTGCGGCTGGATAGTTTTTTAATTCAATATCACTTCCATCAATTTGAAACTCACCATCCGGTTGATAACCAGTTCCCGTTACTTGAATATCATGGTTTTCGATCGAGATTTGGGTGACAGTCATTTCATTTTGAGTTAGAGTGCCCGTTTTATCTGATCCAATCACTGTCGCGGATCCCAAGGTCTCTACTGAGGAAAGCCTACGAATCAAGGCATTTTTGCTGATCATTTCCCGCATGCCCAAAGCAAGGCTAATGGTCACTACTGCTGGCAATCCTTCTGGAACTGCTGCAATTGCTAAACTCACTGCAATCAGGAACATGTCTAGTGGGGCATTACCCCGAGCCCAACCCACTAGAAAGACGATCGCACTGATGATCAATGCAGCAAACCCTAAGGTTTTGCCTAATTGATCTAACCTTTTTTGCAGTGGTGTTTCTTCTTGTTCTACTGCTTGGAGCATCTCAGCGATTCGGCCAATTTGGGTGCTCATCCCCGTATTGGTAACAATAGCCACTGCCCTACCGTAGTTTGCCAATGTGCCCATGAACCCTGAATTTTTTCGGTCGCCCAGTGAGGCGTCCGCTGCAAGAATCTGCTCATCATTCTTTTGCACCGGGACAGATTCCCCAGTTAACGCAGCTTCTTCGATTTTAAGATTGATTGATTCTATTAAGCGTACGTCTGCAGGAATATAATTTCCAGCCTCGATGATCACGATATCCCCCGGCACCAGCTCATGAGACGGAACCACAAGATGATGGCCATCTCGTACTACCTGGGCTTCAGGTGCAGCTAATTGGCGCAATGCGGCCATTGCTTCCTCTGCCCTACGCTCTTGAATGATGCCCATAATGGCATTCAATATCACAATTGCCATGATGGCGCTTGCTTCCACCCATTCATTTAAAAAGGCAGAAATTATCGAAGCGCCGATTAATAACCAAATCACAAAATCATTAAATTGAGCCCATAACATCACCCAAATGTTGGGGGGTGGCGCTTCATCTAATTTGTTTGACCCGTAAGAATTTCTTCTTTTTTCTACCTCTTCGATATTTAAGCCTTTTGTTCGTGAGCTTTTCAATTTGCCAATACTTTCCTCAGCTGAAAGACTATGCCAAGCAGTATTTTTTATTTCGAAGGGGTCAGCTTTATTAATTTTTTCCGTCATTTATTCTCCATTCTTTCTTTCATAAAAAAACCGTAAAGATTTTTTTTGCTATTCCATTGATGATATTATTATCCACGCTTCTCTTCATAAAAGAGCCGTTTTTCAATTATAGTTGGGTACCAAATAATTATACATCCCAATATCTATGATGAAAAATTATACATAATTATGATTAGCAAATCAATTATGATGAACGCGGTATAATACGCTTGATTTTTAATAAAAATAATTTTTGGAGTTTAAACAAAATGAGCTATTCGATTCTCAACGTGCCAGAAAATGGCAAAAAAATAACCATCACAGATGGTGTCTTAAATGTCCCAGACAATCCAATTTTGCCCTTTATTGAGGGTGATGGCACTGGACGAGATATCTGGGCAGCATCGATTCGAGTTTTAGATGCAGCAGTAGAAAAAGCCTATGGTGGAAAACGAAAAATCAATTGGATGGAAGTGTACGCTGGACAAAAAGCCTTTGATAAATTTGGTTCCTGGCTTCCTGATGAAACAGTAGAAGCATTTCATGAATTTTTAGTGGGCATTAAAGGCCCTCTTACCACCCCGATTGGTGGCGGTATCCGGTCTTTAAATGTTGCCTTAAGAAAATTACTTGACCTATACGCCTGTGTACGCCCAGTAATGTATTTTGAAGGTGTACCTTCTCCGGTAAAACATCCGGAATATGTTGATATGGTCATTTTCAGAGAGAATACCGAAGATATTTATGCCGGGATAGAATTTGAAAACGGTACCCCTGAGAACGATAAATTTAAGGCTTTATTCAAAGAAGCCTTCCCAGAAGAGTATGCAAAAATTCGATTCCCAGACACAGCAGGAATTGGCCTCAAACCTGTTTCTAAGGAAGGAACCGAACGAATTGTTCGATCTGCGATCAATTATGCAATAAAATATGGCCGAAAAAGTATCACTTTGGTCCATAAGGGGAACATCATGAAATATACCGAAGGGGCTTTCATGAAATGGGGTTACGAAATTGCCGAACGAGAATTTGGTGACAAGATCTATACTTGGGCGCAATGGGAACGGACAAAAGCTAAAAAAGGCCAAGATGCCGCCAATGCAGAACAAGACGCTGCTTTGGCTGATGGCAAGATCTTAGTTAAAGACGTGATTGCAGACATTGTTTTCCAACAAACCATAACCCGCGCTCGCGACTTTGATATTTTAGCCACTATGAACCTTAACGGCGACTTTTTATCGGATGCTTTAGCAGCTCAGATCGGTGGTATCGGTATCGCCCCCGGTGGAAATATTAATTATGACACTGGTGCGGCAATCTTTGAGGCCACTCATGGCACGGCCCCTAAATATGCGGATAAGGATGTCGTCAATCCAGGTTCTGTAATTTTATCTGGAGAAATGATGTTCCGCTATATGGGTTGGGATGAAGCCGCTGACATTATCTTGCTGGCAATGGGAAAAGCCATTGCCGCAAAGACGGTCACTTATGACTTCCATCGAATGATGGATGGAGCAACAAAAGTAAAATGCTCAGAATTTGGTGACGAACTCATCAAGCAAATGAGCTAAATAAATATTTGAAATCTAATGGACAGGAAGAAATACCTGTCCATTTCTTTATTATTTTTGATTTAGATCAACTACTTAAGGAGTTTTAAACAATGACCACTTCTTGGACCTCATTGAAAACAACCTTATCAGGTTATCTGAAATATCGTGGGCGTGAAGGCCAAACAGCTTTTATGCTACATCGGATAACAGGACTAGGCACATTGCTCTTTTTGACTATTCACATTGTGGATACCGCAGCCGCTTATTATTACCCACCCCTATACGAACATGCAATCGTTTTGTATCGACTGCCATTATTCATGGTCGGAGAAATATTTTTGGTATTTTCTGTGGTTTACCACGGAGTTAACGGGTTCCGGATCGCTTACCTTGACCTCATTAAACCAAAAGATTGGATGATCTTAAAACAACGCAAATCTGCAAAGACAACATTGATCATCAGTACAATCATCTGGTTGCCTGCAGCTTGGATCATGGCAAGCAATATGATCAAACATCTAGGCGAATAGGAGGCTGATCATGACTACAACTGTGAGAAAAATAAAAAAACAAAGCAATTTTGAGATCACATCTTGGAAATGGATGCGCTATAGTGCAGTAGCTTTATTGCCCTTAGTTTGGATCCATGTCTTGATAAAAGACGTCATTGTTGGCGTCCATAATATTGATACCTTCTATGTCCGAGATATTTGGGCAATTTGGGGATGGAAAGTGTATGATATTTTATTGCTAGCATTTACTTTTGCACATGGTGTAAACGGATTAAGAAATGTCAGCATGGACTTTTTTCATTCAGAAAAAGCCCGCAAAATTGTAGACTGGGGTCTGATTGTTTTATGGGTTCTTGTTAGTGGGATCGGTGCTCTTGCAATCATCGCCGGTGCACGCCCAGAGATGTTGGTCTAGGAGAAATTATAATGAGCAATCATCATCAACATGAAGTTGTAATAGTCGGTGCTGGGGGTGCCGGATTAATGGCTGCACTTTATGCTTCTCGCGGTGCAGACACTGCGGTGATCAGCAAACTATATCCAACTCGATCACATACCGGGGCTGCTCAAGGTGGAATCGGCGCAGCGTTAGGAAACCTAGAAAAAGATACTGTCGAATGGCATACCTACGACACTGTCAAAGGCAGTGATTATTTAGGCGACCAAGATTCAATTGAATTTATGGCCAAGGAAGCTATTCCGGTGGTTTATGAATTAGAGCATATGGGGCTTCCCTTCTCAAGAACAGAAGATGGGCGGATTGCCCAACGACCTTTTGGGGGCCATATGAATAAGGAAACCAACAAACCTGTGACTCGTGCAGCCTATGCCGCTGACCGAACCGGGCATATGATCTTACAAACCCTTTACCAGCAATGTGTAAAGAATGAAGTGAATTTTTACGATGAATTTCAAGTCCTCGATTTGATCGTGGAAGATGGAAAAACAGCAGGCGTAGTTGCAGTCGATTTATCCACAGGCGAATTACATACCTATCATGCAAAATCCGTAATCTTTGCTACTGGTGGGCACGGTCGTGTTTGGGAAGTAACCTCTAATGCGTATGCGTATACTGGTGACGGTGTCGCCATTGCCGCTCGCAAAGGCATCCCCATGGAAGATATGGAATTCTTCCAGTTCCACCCCACTGGCATTAAAAAACTTGGGATCTTAATTACTGAGGGTGTCCGCGGAGAGGGTGGCGTTTTGATCAATGGCGAGGGCGAACGACTCATGGACAAGTATGCCCCCAATGCTAAAGATCTGGCTTCCCGGGATGTTGTCAGCCGTGCGATGTATATTGAGGCTCGTGAAGGACGCGGGGTCAACAAAGAAAAGCATATGTATTTGGATGTGACTCCTGAAGTGGTGAATAAATATGCAAAATCGGATGGGCGGACTAACCCAGACGGCACACCCTACGTAACTACTGCAGAGGAAATCCTCACAAAACTCCCTGATATTATTGACTTTTGCAGAACTTACTTAGGCATTGACCCAGTAAAACAACCGATGCCTGTTCAACCCACCGCACATTATGCAATGGGCGGCATTCCCACCAATGTATATGGGGAAGTTGTGATTGATGAGAAGAACACGATCATGCCCGGATTTTATGCTGCTGGGGAAGTTGCCTGCGTGTCAGTTCATGGTGCAAATCGATTAGGGACCAACTCATTATTAGACATTGTGGTTTTCGGAAAACAGGCCGGGAAAAAAGCCGCCGAATATTCTAAAAACAACAAATATCCTAGTTTCCCTGATGATGCCAAAGAAAACACCCAAAAACAAGTAGATCACATCTTGAATAGTGATGGTTCAGAAAGCGCGGCAGATATCGGAAAGGAAATGAAGTCTGTGATGATGGATCATGTTGGCGTTTTCCGCACGGAAGAAGGGATGGCAAAAGCTGTAGAGAAAATTAGAGAGTTGAAGGAACGCTATCAGAAGGTCGGTGTGACAGATAAAGGGAAAGTTTTCAATACGGAATTGTTAAATGTTTGGGAACTTGGATGCCTTTTGGACTCTGCCGAGATCACAGCAGTTTCTGCCCTGGCTCGAAAAGAAAGTCGGGGTGCCCATGCACGTGAAGATTATCCAAAGAGAGATGACAAAACGTGGCTTAAACATACCTTGGCCTGGATGAACGATGACGGCATCAAATTGGGCTACAAGGATGTTCAGTTGGGTAAATATGAACCAAAAGAACGGGTTTATTAAAGGATGGCAACCATGGATATATCATTAAAAGTATTTCGCTATAATCCAGAAGCCGGACGAACTAAACCGGCATATGATACTTATTTACTAAATGGCGTTGATCCTACAGACCGAATCTTGGATCTTTTAGAAGAAGTAAAGGATTACCATGATGGCACTCTTTCCTTCAGAAGATCTTGTGCGCATGGTGTTTGTGGATCAGATGCAATGCGAATCAACGGCGTCAATCGTTTGGCCTGCAAAGCCCTCGTGCAAGACCTCAACAGCAATTCGATTACAGTCGAGCCGATCTTAGGTCTAAAAGTAATTAAAGACTTGATCGTAGATATGAAACCATTCTTCGACTCATATAAATCAGTAATGCCCTTTATGATCAATGACGATATTCCAGAAGATGGTAAAGAGCGCTTGCAAAGTATTGCGGACCGAGAACGCTTTGATGACACCACCAAATGTATTCTCTGTGCCGCTTGTACTACCTCTTGCCCCACTTTTTGGAGTGATGACAAATATGTTGGTCCGGCTGCGATCGTGAATGCGCATCGATTCATTTTTGATACACGCGACCAAGCTGCGGAGGAGCGCTTGAACATCCTAAATGACGAATCGGGCGTTTTCCGATGCCGAACCGCTTTTAATTGTACTGAGGCGTGCCCTCGAGAAATTCATGTCACTCAGGCTGTCGCTGAAGTTAAACAGGCAATTGTGTCGGGTGTGATTAAATAATTTTTAGGAGAAATTCTATACCCTTCGGTTAAATAATTCCGAAGGGTATTTTTTTATTAAAAGGAGAAACCTTGTCATCTGGGAACCATCGTTTTATACTACGATTAGAGTTTGCGATTTCTTCAAATTCTAAGACAATCAAATGATTTGCACGCCCCAGTAGCTCAAATGGACAGAGCGACACTCTCCTAAAGTGTAGGTTATGCGTTCGACTCGCATCTGGGGTACCTAAACGGACACATCCCGAACCACACCAGATAGATGTTGAGCAATTTCTAGAAATGCTTAGATTTGACCAAAGAAGCAAACTGGAGGAATTGCCCCTCATCAGAAAGTGAGGTCGGGATGATTTCTAATAACAATATTCCCAATTTAATAATTAATAATCACATATCTGTAAAAACTGCTGAATCACTCAGCGGTTACAGTACGCAATATATCCGGCGATTATTACGAATGAATCGTATTACAGGTTTAAAGATAGGCCAAGTCTGGCTAATCGAAATTGAATCCCTTAAAGATTATTTGAATCTTGCCTTGAAATCAGAGGATCAAAGATTTAGTCCAAGGTGACAGAAACTACCCCCTGATTCGAAGTCAGTGGCGATTTTGTCTTCCTAGTCTATGGGGGTCTATTGAGTCTACACAGTGCCAAATGCGGGGGAAAAAGTGTCTATTGTGTCCATCCTGTCTATTGTTTCCAGGCTATTTGCAACAGATTTGCAACAGCAAACTAACTTGGAGAGGCGACTCGGAAAAATTACTACCTTCAATCTCAACGCATTTGATACTTGCTCTGGGCTCATATCAAATCGCAATTTCTTTTTTACCAATCTCCAAATATCAGATCCAATTTTATCCTGTATCCTCTTCGTTAAAGAAGCTGCATATTGATGGGCCTATTTCAGGCGGCATCCCTTTTCCCCTTGATTTCGTTTTAGCTCCCGACTAATGGTTGAACGATAAACTCCAAGGGTTTCGCAATATCAGGCTGTGAATGTACAATTTTCTTCAAAGTAAATATCTGGCATCTTTGTTCTTGAGAGAGCGAAGTGTAGGCCATTTTTTCTCCTATGACTTTGTGGGTCTTGGAGAATTATCCTACATCAGCTCGTTTTTTGTTTTCTGTTTTTTTGCACTTTGCACTTGAATCTAAGAATTAATAATACCAATAATTAATAAATAATGTAGGCTTTTGAAAAAGGTTACATTTCCTTAAACATTTAATTAAATAGTGAATGCTTGCCGGAACAAGGCTTTTTAAAGGATTATTTTTTTATCTGGGTTATAATCAAGATTTGATAATTCTGTATAAATGATAGGTTGGGCATGAAAAATATTTTTCCTCAAAATACTTTAGTTTCCCGCAAAGATAGAACGAAAATCAAAAACCATGAATCTTGTGTTTTATGGTTTACAGGTTTTTCAGGAAGTGGGAAATCTACAATTGCCAATCGAGTAGAAGAAAGGCTAAATAAAGAGTATGAAATTCATACATATTTACTTGATGGTGACAATATCCGATCAGGTTTAAATACCGATCTGGGATTTTCAGAATCGGATAGAGTTGAAAATATAAGAAGAATAGGTGAGGTTTGCAAATTATTTTATGATGCTGGACTTATCGTATTGACAGCATTTATTAGCCCCTTTGTTGCGGATAGAAATTTTGTACGTTCCTCTCTTCCAGAAAATAGTTTTATTGAAATATTTGTGGATTGTCCTTTAGAAGTTTGTGAAAAACGTGATCCCAAAGGACTTTACTCAAAAGTTAGAAAAGGGGAAATAAAAGAATTTACAGGAATTGACTCGCCATATCAAGCACCTTTGTCGCCTGAGGTAATTATAAATTCAGCAACTCTTTCCATTGAAGAATGTTCAGATCAAGTAATAAAATATCTTGTAAACACGCATAAACTTGGAAAATAGGAATTAGTTTAATGGATCATTTGGATGAACTTGAGAATACCAGTATTCATATCCTGCGAGAAGCTTTTGCAAATTTCACGAATTTAGGGATGCTATGGTCAATGGGTAAAGACAGTACTGTTTTACTCTATTTGACAAGAAAAGCTTTTTTCGGGCATGTTCCCTTTCCTCTAATTCATATTGATACCCATTTCAAAATTCCAGAAATGATTGAATATCGTGATAGTCTCACCAAAGAATGGCAGCTACCTATGGTATATGGGGAGAATGAAGCAGCATTGAAAGAAAAAAACACTTTTCCAGATGGAAATGTAAATAGGATTGAATGTTGTGGTTTGTTAAAAACTAAAGCACTGCAGAAAACGCTCTCTGGAGAAGGAAAGCGCTATCGCTTCGATCATAATTCTCAAAAGTATGAAATTGATCAAAATTCTGAACCATATACAGGAGTTATTGTAGGGGCTAGGGCAGATGAAGAAGGATCACGTTCAAAAGAACGTTATTTTTCTCCACGTGATAAGCATAATGATTGGAATATTGGGGAACAACCTCCAGAATTTTGGCAGCAATTCAATACCGATTTTGCTCCCGGTACAAATATTCGTATCCATCCCCTTTTAGATTGGACGGAATTAAATATTTGGGAATATATTGAACGCGAAGATATTCCCACAGTTTCTCTTTATTACGACCAAGGGGAGGGGAAAAGGTACCGATCTTTAGGGTGTTATCCTTGTACCTATCCAGTGGAGTCAAGTGCAAAAAATGTCTCGGACATTATTGGAGAATTGAAAACCGGAAAATTTTCGAATATTGCAGAACGCGATGGCCGGGCTCAAGATGCAGATGATGGTGGGGGATTAGAAACATTGCGCCGAGAGGGGTATATGTAATATGGATGGAACATTGAAGCAAGAAAAGATGGATATTGTATTTGTTGGACATGTTGATCACGGAAAGAGCACCGTAATTGGACGTTTATTAGCAGACACGAACTCGTTGCCCAAGGGAAAATTAGACCAAGTAAAGTTAAATTGCGAACAAAATAATGAGCCCTTTGAGTATGCCTATCTGATAGATGCATTAAAAGATGAACGTGCTCAAAGTATTACCATTGACTCAGCCAGGGTTTTCTTTAATTCAAAGAATCGACACTATATCATTATTGATGCACCAGGACATATTGAGTTTATTAAAAATATGGTTACCGGAGCTGCTCGGGCAGAGGCTGCCGTATTGGTGATTGATGCACATGAGGGTATTCAAGAAAATTCTAGGCGACATGGTTATCTACTTGGTATGTTGGGAATCAAACAAATTCTTGTTTTGGTCAACAAAATGGATCTAGTGGATTATGATCAGAAAATTTACGAGAATATTCAAAGAGAATTTACTGAATATCTAAATGAAATAAATATCCAACCTAAAGCTTTTATACCTGTGAGCGGAAAGGAGGGAATTAATCTTAATCATTTAAGTGATAAGACACATTGGTATCAAGGGAATACATTGCTAGAAGCCTTAGATGATTTTGAAAAGGATAAACCGAATTTAGAAAAATCATTTCGAATGCCAGTACAAGATATTTATAAATTCACTAGCTATGGCGATGATAGAAGGATTATTGCAGGGACTGTGATCAGTGGAAAATTGAATGTGGGGGATGAAGTAATATTTTATCCTTCTGGCAAAAGAAGCAAAGTAAAAACTTTTGAGGTATTTGGTTCAGAATCTTATAGTCAAGCAATTAGTAATCAAACAGTAGGTTTTACTCTTGATGAACAATTATATATTCGGAGAGGAGAGGTAGCCTGCCGTGTTGATGAACCTCAACCGTATGTCTCAAAAAAGTTTCGAGCTAGTGTATTCTGGCTTGGAAAAAATCCAATGCGATTAAATCAATCCTATACATTGAAATTAGGAACAACCAGGGTAATAGCCAATATTGAAGAAATACATCGAGTGATAGATGCTGATAAGCTTGGTAGTTCTGAGCATCAAAAGATAAACAAACATGATGTTGCTGAAGTTACCTTTGAACTTCAAAATCCGATAACATTTGAATTATCAGAATCACACAGCGATATATCACGTTTTGTAATTCTTGATGATTCTCAAATCTGGGGCGGGGGAATTATTCTTGAATCTGTTCAAGATGAAGATGAAAGTATGCGTGAGGAGATTTTTACAAGAAATTCAAGATGGATTCGAAGCCATGTGAGCTATAATGACCGTGCAGAAAGAAACAATCAACACTCAAGTTTAATAATAATTACTGGAAAACAGAGTTCTGGAAGAAAAAAACTGGCTTCAATGCTTGAAACCCAGTTATTTTTAGAAGGAAAACTCGTTTATTATTTGGGAGTTGGAAGTGTGCTGTATGGTTTAAATGCGGATTTAAAACGTGATAATTCAAATAATTGGAATGAACATATCCGAAGAATTTCTGAGTTAGCTTATATATTTATGGATTCTGGAATGATCTTAGTGATGACTGCGGTAGAGTTGACCGAAGATGATCTCCATGTTCTACGAACAATTATTGGACATAAAAAAGTGAAGGTTGTTTGGGTTGGTGATGATATTGCTAATGACATGATAATTGACTTACAAATAGATGATGACGAAGTATTTGAGAATTCAGTGATAAAAATAAAACAAATGTTAAAAGATCGAGGAAGCCTATTTAATTTGTGAAAAACATATATATTTCCCCGATCTGAGATTTTTGTTCTTATTCCCAGGTTGCCTAAATTCAACTAAATTAATAATATCTTTTTGGGCCATGGAAAACAATACCCTTTTTTTAGCCATAATCGCTTAAACATAATGATTGTCTTCACAGTCTAGCCTGAAGTGGATGGCAACTTCTCTACTATATTAAATAATGTTTCCATTTTTTTTCAATAAATAGTCATGAAGAGAAAATTAATGAAATAATTAAATCGGTATTAATGGGTAGCTAATAATTATAGATTTCAATAACCCTATCCAAAAATGAATACTTCGCTTATGCTTAAAAGCATAGACGAAATCAATTGTCACATCAAACGTCTGAAGATCTAATGTCTTCAAAAGTTACTCGCTATTTATTCTCAATCTATAAATCTTTTCTATAGGTGGGATAATTTCATGAAAAAAATTTTATTTTTCGGTACTCAAATTGCAACTGGCGGAGCGCAGAAATTATTGCTTCAACAATGTAACTATTTTTATAAAAATGGTTATGATGTTTTAGCTGTTTTTTTATATAGCAAAGAAGATTTATTAAATAAATGGAGAAAACTATATCCATTTCGGATTATTTCCCTCAACTCTTGGTCAACAGATAGGGTTAGTTTTAGTAAGGTGATTAAATTAATTAAAGGTATATTTCGTTTGATATATTTATTAATTACTGAAAAAATATCAATAATTGAAACGTTTACATATGAGAGCAATTTAATTGGAATCCCTTTTGCCTGGCTTTTCCGGGTACCAATAAGAATCGCTACCTTTCATGGTTTATCAAAAAACCCTTCCAGGATATTCTTAATATTACATGGATTAATTATTAACTTATTTGCATCTAAACTCGTTTTGGTTTCTAAACATTTAGAAAAATTTGCAATAAGGGACGAAAAAATAAAACCCAATAAGTTAATTACAATTACTAATGGGATCGATTTACCAAAATTAAATAAAGATCCAATGGCCACCAGAAAACAAATCAGGGATGAATTAAAATTAAAACCAATAGATAATGTATTTATAAGTGTTGGAAGATTATGCTACGAGAAAGATCATAAATCCCTATTATTGGCAATTGCAAAAATTGTCGTGGTTTATCCAAATATAAAAGTATTAATAGTTGGTGATGGTGAGGAAAATGAAAAATTAGTTGGGTTAAGTAAAAAGTTGAAAATTGAAACCAATGTTATTTTCTTAGGTTTTCGTTCAAATATTATGGAATTATTAATAGCTTCTGACTTTTTTATTATGACCTCTGTTTCCGAAGGCTATCCCCTTGTATTGATTGAGGCAAAAATAGTTGGTTTACCAATAATAACAACTGATTTTGATGGTGTTGAAAATATTATTGAAGATGGGGTCAATGGTTTAATTGCTGAGATGAAGAACCCAGATCATATAGCAGAAAAGGCTATTGAATTGTTGAATTGTAAAGACTTGCAAAAAAGGTTATCAAAATCAAACAGTGCGCAAATTAAATCAACAGAACAAATGTGTGCTGAATATTTAGATTTATTTGAACAACTTGAATGTAATTGACAAAATGTAAGGTCGAATAAATAAATTGGTTTTCTAATGAGGTTGAATGATTAATAATATAAATTCAAAAGAA
>JABJGH010000065.1 GCA_018662365.1 Chloroflexota bacterium
ACAACGGCCAATCGAGAATGTGCCTTTAAGTGTTTTGGGTCCAATTTGGTGACGCGCTTCCAGTTTTCAATTGCTTTTTCGGCGTCTCGGATTTTTAGATGGAGGTCGGCTGCCTGCATAGATGAATCTATTGCTTGATCAATATCATCCATTCTTTGATAAATATCAGCCATTTTTTCAATCGATAAAGGATCTTCAGGGGATATTTTTGCCGCTCTTTTGTAGCAAACCAAAGCTTCGCTATATTTTTTTAGTTCATATAAAGCTAAACCAAGGCTTGTGATCGCCATTGGATTTGAAGGATTTTGTTCTACCGCCTTCCGATAAAGATCTGCCGCATCACTCCATTCTTGATCCCAAGCTGCGGAATGCCCTTGTATCATTGCATTATGAAAAATCCCATCATTTTCGGCCATATTCAAGATTAAATCTCCAATTTTTCCAAACTACCCCAATTGATTCCAGCTTGTGCATCTGTCTTCAAAGGCACTTTCAAAGGATAGGCTGCTCCCATTTTGTCCATTACCAATTTAGCAGTTTCTAATACTTCATCATCAGGGCATTCCAATACTAACTCATCATGTACCTGAAGCAGGACTTTTGATTTTAAGGTAGATTTACTTAATGCTTCAGCGACATCAATCATCGCAATCTTTAATATATCTGCCGCGGTTCCCTGGATGGGTGCGTTAATCGCTTCTCTTAATTGTCTGTTGCGTATTAATTGATTTTTTTGCGTTTTTAGTCCATAGAAATAACGTCTTCGGCCTAATAAGGTTTCAACAAATTCGTTTTCTATAGCCTGTTCTCTTAACTCATCAAGGAACTTTTTTACTCCAGGAAATTGATTGAAGTAGGCTTCCACAAAATTTTCTGCTTCTGCAAGGGTAAGGTCGGTAGTGCGTGTCAGACCAAAAGGACTCATGCCATATATCAATCCAAAGTTGATCGCTTTTGCATGCCGCCGATTGTCGGAAGTAACCTCATCTAGCGGAATTTCTAAAATGGCAGCGGCAGTTGTGTTATGAATATCTTGATCCGCTTTGAATGCAGAGATCATCGCTTCATCATTTGCCATATGCGCGACCACGCGAAGTTCTACCTGAGAGTAATCAATGGCCAATAAATTGTTTCCTGGGCTAGCTACAAAAGCATTCCTTACCTTGCGGCCTAATTCGGTTCGAATGGGAATATTTTGCAAATTTGGATCGTAGGAAGCAATGCGACCTGTTACCGAGCCTGTTTGGCTATAGGAGGTATGGATTTTTTTAGTCACTGGATTAACTTGATTGGGAAGAGCTTCCACATAAGTTGAGTTAAGTTTGGCCAATTCCCGGTATTCCATGACCAATTCAACGATCGGATAGTCCTTCCTCAAGTATTCCAATACACCAACTGCTGTGGAATAATGCCCACTTGCAGTTTTTTTTGCGCCCTCTGGAGGTGTGATTCCTAAGCGAACAAAAAGAGCATCAGATAATTGTTGGGTTGAATTGAGATTAAATTCTTCACCCACTGTTTCAAAAACCTTTATTTTGATCTCACCCATTCGAAGAGTTAGTTCATCTGACATTAAATCAAGAAATTTGGTATCTAGTCCAATTCCAGCAATTTCCATTTCGGAAAATATTTTGATCAGGGGCAATTCCAACGTATTAAATATTTTCTCAGATTCAGTTTCTTTTAGCGATTTCTTTAAGCCGGGAATCAGCCTTAATACAACTTCTGCATCTGCGACCGCGTATGGAGCTGCTTTTTCAATGGATACTTGGGCCATGGTGATTTCTTTTTTACCCGTCCCGATCAATTCTTTAATGTTTGTCATTTCAACGTCGGCATTTACCCATGCCAAGTTTTTTAATCCAAGATTTCTTGAACCAGGGTCTCTTAACCATTCTGCGATCATTGAATCAAAACTTAGGGGTTCTACGTCCAGCCCATAGCGCTTAAGCATTACATAGTCATATTTTAGATTATGCCCGGCTTTTTCAATTTTGGGATCGGTCATCGATTTTCTTAGAGCTTCGATCACATCTTCTATCGGGAGTTGAGTCCCTTCATCATGTCCGACAGGAATGTAATACCCTTCTTTCGGCTTGACTGCTAAGGAAATACCCACAAGATCTGCCTGCATTTTGTCGGTGCTGGTCGTTTCTGTATCAAAAGCGATAATTTTGGCGGATTCCAACTCCTTCACCATTTCGGACAGGGTTTCTGGTGTATCCACCAATATGACATTCGTATCACTTTCAACTGGCTCAGAAGTGGATGTGCTTGCTTTGCCACCAAAGAGATTTAGTTGCTCGCCACTTTGAGCAGGAAGCTCCATACCCAATAAATCCATAACTTTGACCAAACGTTGCATTAATGTGCGGAATTCTAATTCTCTAAATAAATCTTGGACAGCTACAGGGTCAAAATTTGTTATTTTCGCTTTTTCTAAATCTAAGTCAATCTTCAGATCTGTTACGATTTGGGCTAATTTTTGACTTAAATAGGCGTTATCTTTATCTGTTTCTAATTTTATTCGTTGTCCTGGTTTTAATTCTTCTAGGTTTTGATATACGCCATCCAATGTATCGTATGCATTGAGAAGTTTTTCGGCTGTTACTTTCCCTACTCCCCTTACTCCAGGAATATTATCTGAAGAATCTCCCATTAGTGCTTTATAGTCTACAACTTGGTCTGGACGAATTCCTAATTTTTCAACAACTTTTTCAGGCGTATAATCTGTAGATTCCGAAATCCTCCGTCCAGGAAGACTGACAATAATTCTTTCCGTAACCAATTGTAAAAGGTCACGGTCGCCGGTAATGATCTTTACGCCCAACCCCTGTTCGGCTGCCGCTATCGATACACTTCCTAATACGTCGTCCGCTTCATAGCCCTTTAATTCAAGGCGAGGTATATTGAACACATCTACCAATTGCCGCATTCTTTCGATCTGAATTCTCAGATCATCTGGCATTTTTTCACGTGTTCCTTTGTAATCAGGAAAAATTTCATCCCTAAACGTTTTTCCCACATCAAAAGCAACTGCTAAATAATCTGGTTTTTCAGTTTCTAGTAAACGCAATAACACACTTGTAAAACCAAAGACCCCTGCTGTCGGTTCCCCGCTCTTGGTGATCCACCGATCACCACCGCCCCCGGCTGTTAATGCAAAATACGTGCGGTAGGCTAAGGCATGTCCATCGATGAGATATAGGGTTTCAGGCATAATTTATTTTATTGAAATAATGTAGTTTGCGGTGTTTACTTTATACACCTTGTCGTGTTCGAGAATTTTGGATAAAGTCTGAGATCAATTTTACGGGGGGTGGCTGGTTTCCATTCATGATCAAATAACCAGGTGCCCAAAAATCACCAGATGGATTTGTGCTTTCCAACCGAGGAAAATCTGAAAACATTCGGCGAGAGGTGTGCTGGCGAATAATTCTGATCAAATATCCGGGAGATGTGGAGGGTGGCACATTTACGATCCATTGAATATATTCGGGGCGTATTGATAGCTGCTCCAGACGCCACCCAAAAGCCAAACATAATTGAGTGACCCATTCTGATAAGCGGCTTGCCCGGTTGCCAGTAAGGTAATGCTCTTTCAATCTTGGAATTAGGACGCAAGCATAGGTCAAATTATAGAGCGAAGGTGATACTGATTCCAGAACAAGCCCTGGGGAGGGGTCACGATCCTCGTCAACTTGAGATAGCACCGTTTCGGCCAATACTTCATCTGATTTCTCATCGGATTTTTTTTCTATTTTAATTTCAAAATCAGGGTCAATTGCTGAGGGACTTATCTGAGTTTCATCCAAGACCGATTCAACCCGACTTTCATCCTCTTTTTTACTTTGTTCGGTTACATCATCCTCGGAAATTGTATGATCTGGCTTTGATACTTCAATTTCCTCACCATTTAATAACTCATCCAAAAAACCGACATTGTCCGGCAAAGTTGAATTTTTTGGTTCTTTTTTTCCAAAGTTCCCCATTTTTTGGCTCTCATTCACGATATTACTTTCAAAATATTCTTTTGCGGGGGCATTCTTTAGATTGGTTGCCATTTTATTGGCTTCATTTCTTATTTTACTAAATGGGATTTCTGAATCAAACACCATTGCGAGCACAAATTCTTCACCCAGGCTGGTGGCATAGAGCATATAATCCCTATCCGTTTCACCCAGATGTATGAACCTTGCCAAATCACTCCCCCCCCCATTTACAAAATACATTTCTACGGATTGTGCAAGTTCTTTTGCTGCTGGCTGGGAGAGTTCTCCTGCATAAGCCCAGATATCCTTCCCCCGAGTAATAATGGAGGCCTGTGAGGATGCTTCTAGAGAAAGACGAGTAAGATATTGTGCCGCTAATGATACATCCTCGAACCAACCTGGGGATCCTTCTAAATCGGGGTCAGGTACAACGGGCTCCAGTTCTTGTTTCTCTAAATTTTTTAATTCTTCTTCTGATTCTTTTTGATCTTTCTTCTTGAGAATTTCTTCAATTAAGGATAGAAGATCAGGGTTATAGAAGGGTACTGGGAGGAAACCATCCGCTTGAATATCTTCGTTTTGATCAGAGTTATTTATATCCCCACTCGGGATTACAATCAGAAAAACATCTTTCTCAATGGCTCTAATTTGGTGGGTTAAATCTAGAATTTGAATATCTTCTAATGCGGCATCTACAATGCAAAGTGCAGGCGCATGGATTTTCATCTGCTTCATCGCATCCGCCCCATTTTTCACCAGGGTAATAGAATAACCACCAGAATCATGGATGATCTGGCTAATTAATTCTCCAAATCCCTCATTGGGAGTCGCAACCAATATTGGTACTTTCATAGGTAATATCAGTTTATCATGTCCCAGAATGCCAAACAAGAGACTTAGGGTTTCAAATGCATTGCGGTTTTATATCAATCGTACAAGAGAGTTTATCCCTTCAAATTACTCGAATTTCTGGATCAATTCTAGCAATTCCCCCCATTCTTCCTTAAAAAAATGAACGGTCAAATTATTCAACTGTAAATGGTAGGTAATCTCCCCATCCGGCTCTTCAACTTCCCAGGCAATATAGTTTTCAGTTTCGGCTAAAGTTTTGGTTTTCATGTCTTCACTAGGTTTTGTCATTAGGTTTTCCTCATAATAAATTTTATATTCATTTTGCCTTACCCACACATTATACTCTGATAGCTTATGCAGTTATATATTTAATTACCACCTCGTCAGGAAGAGTTAAATAAAAAAGACCCAGCAATTTAATCGCTGGGTCTATATAGCTAAAAGTTCCTAATTATCCATTTCTTCCAAAATAGCAATATCTTTTAACAAATTTTTTCTTCGAGAGATCAAACTCCAAACATATAAGAATGTAGGACCATAGATAAAAATAAAGCCCAAAATCATGTAATCCGTTGTTTCTGCTGGTGCTAGTAATAAAGATAACATTTTATCTTCTCCTCTACATATTCGCTTTTACTTTGAGTTGTTCGACTTTGTCTTGCAATTGTCCAAGTCTAATTCGGTGCCATACAAGGGAAATTGCGACAACGGTAAAGGTAAACAAACTAAAGAAGAATGCAATTCGCATATCTCCAGTCATTTGCATGTCCACAGCTTCGCCATTTTCGCCACCAGCACCAATTACGATCGGGTGAATGGTTCGCCAAATTCGAATGGAGAAAAATGAAAGAGGGACACTCACAAATCCGATGATTGCATATACTGCCCCAAATCTTGCTCTGCGGTTGGGATCATCAATTCCAGCGCGTAGCATTATATAGGCAATATAGACCAATTCAGCAATTGTAGCTGTAACTAGTCGGGGATCCCAAGTCCACCAAGTATTCCAGATCGGGCGAGCCCAAATGGATCCGGTGACGATATTAATAAAGGCGAATACCAATCCGACTTCGATGCCAGCCAATCCAACAATATCCCATTTTCGATCTTTGGTTTTTAGATATGCAATTCCTGCAAAGACTGCTAGCAAGAATCCGATCGATCCGATCCATGCCATGGAAACATGGAAATAAAACACTCTTTGCACATTACCCATCACTGCTTCCATGGGGGCAAAGAAGAAGACCAAATATGAGGCAACTAACAGCAGGATTACAGATGCCCAATCAAAAAAGGTCAACATTTTTGGTTTTTCATTCATAATGATTACTCCTAAAAATTTATTCTTCTACAATAAAATCGAAAAGCATATACCCCAATGCTAAAAAGATTACATCAAAAACAATTAACATTCTAATTGAAGGCCAAACGAACATAAACTCTTGGGCTTGTAAGAAATTTCCACTAGCCCGAACAGCATTAATCACAACCGGTAAGACTACCGGGAAAAGCAAAATTGGTAGCAGGACGTCCCTGGACCGAGATTGAGCAGACATACTCGAAAGAAAGGTGCCCACCACAGTATATCCGATCGATCCCAAAACAATAACCAAGATCACTCCCCAGTTGAATATTTCAAAATAATTATAAAAAACTGCAAACAAGAACAATACTGGGATCTCAACCATAAACATGAAGAACAGGTTGCCAATTACTTTTCCAAAATAGATCACTGATCTGTCTACTGGAGCGAGTAATAAGCCATCTAAACATCCCCGATCTTTTTCAACTGCCATCGACCGATTGAGACCCAAAGTGCCAGCGAAGACAAATGCCACCCATAAAATCCCTGATGCAACGTTCGTACGTTCACGTATATTTAATTCGAAAGCAAAGTTGAAGATCAGGATTACGAGAAAGGAGAAAATCCACATCGCAGAAAGCAATTGAAAACTCCTTCCTTCTGCCTTTAGGTCTTTCCATACCACAGCCCACATGGATTTAAAGAAGGGAGTGGTGACCCGCACTTTTTTACTTCTTGTTTTTACGGTCACGTTTTTTCTCCTCTTCCTCAATTTTTGATCTTTCAATCGCATCTCTATAAAAAGCGAGTAAGCCATTTTTAGAAATATTTTTTTTATTTGTTGAAGCGATCACCTTCCCCTTAGATAATACGTCAAACCGGGAAGCCATGTCCTCTGTTCTTACCAAATCATGGGAGGTCATAATTACGGTACGCCCTTCTGATGCGATCGTTCTGAGAACATCATCTAATATGCCACTCGCATCTTGGTCCAGACCAGTATAAGGTTCATCTAAAAGTAAAATTTCTGGGTTATGCACGACAGCTCTACCGATTGCTAACCGTTGTTGCATCCCCCGAGAAAATGTTCGAACCAGATCGCCCCGCCTTTTGGACAACCCAACGACTTCCAACATCTCATCGATTCTTTTACCAAGATCGTTCACATTATACATTCTGCCAAAGAATTCTAAATTCTCTTCAGCAGTGAGATCGCCATAGAGCAGTGGTTGATGGGAAAGTACACCTAACTTGCTGCGTACAGCTGCCGCATGTTGGGGTAATTGATATCCTGCTACTTTTACATCGCCAAAGGAAGGCATTGATAAGGAAGATAGAATTCTCAAAAAAGTTGTCTTACCTGCTCCATTTGGTCCTAGGAAGGCGACAAATTCTCCGGGTTCAACATCAAAGTTCATACCTTTTAAAATGGTCTTTAGACCAAACATTTTTACAAGGTTTTTTACTTTTATCATACTCATTCGTGTCATCCAAAACCAAATTTGGTTTTAGTTTTCCTCATCCAATGCAACTTGCAGTTTTTCTTTTAAGATCTGGCGTTTGGTTTGATAATCTTCTTCATCGATATCACCATTCTCAAATGATTTATCAAGAGCGATGATCTCATCCACTATTGAAGCAGAATCCTCTTCATAAACATCCTCATCATATTCATAGTCTGAGGATTTCCTGCGCCACCATATGACTACCCCAATCACCACTACGGAAAATCCCACAATACCGATAATCAGACTTTGGGAATTATTATCAAAGTCTATTCCGGAAGGATTAGAGGGGTGACTACCTTTTAAACTTACTTCTAGTGAACCCGTTTGTTGATCAACACCATAAGACCTAAACTGCAAACCATTCAAATCCTGGATGCCTAACTCAACAATATTATCCGTTTTTATTTCGATATCATTGCTAGGAATAAACATCACGAGATCATCGATCGGAATATCAAAATTTTGAGATATGGTTAGGTCTTTGTCATAAGGCATTTCAAATGCGTAAACAACCTGTGCCCCACCTTGACCCGGAAGGATGGGTTGTAAATCGCCAAATCCTTCGTCTGTTTGAATAAATCGGCCCGCCCCTAATTCATCATTTTCAAAAACAAGATTTTGGGCACCATGCGGCAGGTCAAACAAAAGGACTGGCTCTGTTTCACTTATTGGTGTAATTGTTTTATCGCCAATATTAGATAGCAGCCAAACTTGCACAACCTGCACAATATCTGGCGTATCAAATACAAAGAAAATGTGGAGGCGATCTGCAATTAGATTAGATTTATCAGTAGTAGTCTCAAATATAGTGATCGATACTTCGGTATCCCCAACTCCAGGTTCCAATTGCACAAAATCTGATCCGTAAGTCGCCCCGCCAAATTCCACATTGGCAAAAATGACCATTCCAGAAATAACTTCAATATCTTCAAAGACAAAACTTCCATCTTCATTTATTTCAGTTGAAACATCTAAATTCTGTTCGAAGTGGTCAAACCCTAAAAGTTGAACTGTCAAATCCTCTGGTAATTCAACATTATGACCCGAAAAAATCATGCCAGAGAGAGTCATTGTTTCAATCCCATTTTCATTTAGCGGCTCTTCAGTTACCGGATCATCAGCCGCCGAATCTTCAATTACAGGTTCTTCGGAATCTGTGCCTTGAGGGATATCAATTGCTGTATTTTCAAAGCTTGGAGTGAAAACTAAAGATTGAATATACCCAGCCACTGTAAAGTATTGATCCATATTCAAATCTTCAATGGCATGCCATTCAGGGCCCATTCCTGGAGCGGTAAATTGAACAATTTCTACAGCTGAGATATTGACCATTTTTTCAGCATCTGTAAAATCTGCAGCGTCATCCGAATCAGGACCGTCCCCTCTTCCCTCAACACCATGACAGGCCGAACAATTTTCGAGGTATACATTTTCACCATCGGTAAGTATGGACTCATCCAAACTAAATCCATAAATATACGATAAAACATCCCAACGATCTTGCTCATCTAAACTGCCTGAAAAAGGAGGCATAAAGCTATTCAAGTTTCCAAGAGTTACCATACTAAACCACTCAATTGGAGAGGCCATCATTGACACATCAAATGTACCAATTGCAGGAACTTGTACGGGTAATTTGTCTGCATCAGGTCCATCCCCTAAGCCAGTAACACCATGGCAGGGAGCGCATTTTTCTACAAATGTTGCCTGGCCTGCTACTGCATCAGGTGCGTTGGCGGGATATTCACCCTCTAATACTTCAAATTCGGTCGGTGGGGCAACTGATTCTGCGCCAGGAGGTGGGGTAATATCTCCAGCTAAAGATGCGCTACAAGCAGAAAGGCCCAATACTATGATCAGGCCTAATAATAGGATAAATGATATTTTTGGTTTCATATATTACTCAATTAATCTAAAGTTGTACCGCATTTGGTACAAAATTGGTCTGATGATAGGACTTTTTGGCCGCAATTATGGCAAAATTTTTCCTCGTTATTTGTAGAAACTTCTCGGGTGTTTTCTTTCCTTGCCGCAATGATCGTTTCAAGAGGATCATCCATGTCCACAGAAATTTTCTTTGCGTCCGCACGCCGAGCTGCAACAGTCGCCTCAAGGCGATCGCTTGCATCCCCACTAGATCCTTCATAAAAAGCATCCAATTGACGGAGAATATCCGCACCACGTTCGAGCATGCTATTCCTTTGAAGGGGATAGATCTCTTCTGGAATCTTTTCCAGATCATAGTCGAAATCTAATTCCATGAGGGCATTTAAAATTCTGTCTCTTTCTGCTAACAGGGCTGAAAGGGTATGCTCTTCTTCACTCACATATAATGATTTCTTTTGGCGAAAAGGCATGGACACATATACTGCCACCAAAATTACCAATGCTAAAACTAATAAAATCGATCCTATATCCATTTTTTATTTTCCAATTTTATTTCATTATTGGTTGAGTACATCATCAACCATTGAAATGATCTCCTGATAAGTCTGGAAAGGTCCAATTTTCACCCGACCTAAAACACCTTCTTTATCAATGATATATGTTTCTGGTACCCCTGTGGTACGGTAAGACTGCGATATCCTGGTACCTAAATCAGGTCCATTGGGATATGTAATGCTGAATTTTTCCAAATATTCATTTGCTTCATTGGTGGTATCAGTCCAGTCCACGCCAAGGAAAATTACATCTCCCCTTGGCTCATAAAATTTCCATGCGGCTTCAAGATCTGCTGCCTCTAGTTCACAGGGCTTACACCATGAAGCCCAAAAGTTTAGTAAAACGACTTTTCCCTTCAATTGTTCTGAATCAAAGGTTTCGCCCTCAAAGGAGGTGAGGGTGAATTCTGGAGCCATTGCACCAATCTCAATGGTACCTTGTTGGGACTTAGCAAGTTGTATGTAGACTACACCAAGTAAAGCCAGTACAAAGACCCATGCGAGGATTCTTCCAAAAGAAATTTTTGGTTTTCCCTCTTGATTTTCTAGAATACTATTATCTTCAGTCATTTTGAGGATTACCTCACAACCTTTTCTTTAATTCGTTTTCTAATTGAGATTGATAATCATCTTCATCTTCTTTTTGTTCTTCCACAGCTTCTGCAACCATAGGATCTGTAGTTGGCTTTTGTTTATTTTTCATATAGCTGAAAACAACAAAAGCGAAAATCAAAATTGCAGCTGGGGGGACAATGTAAACCAACCAATTTAATCCTGTCCTTGGTGGTTGCGCCAAAACTCTGTCTCCATATTGCAAGGCAAAGAAATCATAAATCTCCTGATCACTAAATCCATCTCCTAACATATCAGAAATTTGCTGCCGCCATTGAGCACAGGCTGCTGTTCCACATACGTCAAGAGGAATGTTTTCGCAAACGGGGCAATACATGTTTTTCGCTAATGAATTGACCTCATCATCTGTCGGGGGAGTATTATTCTGCGCGATTGCTGGAGTAACTACCACCAGGGTCAATATAATAATCAATCCCAATATCCAATATTTTTTATTCATCATAGCTCTCAATTTAGACCTTCTCGGAGGCTGAAACAGATTTTTTTGCCCTTTTTGGGCTATCTTCTTTCTCAGGCCAAGCGGCTACAAAAGTTCCTAAAATAAATATGATCGATCCGACCCATAACCAATTAACAAGAGGGTTATGGTAAACCTTAAAGGTGGCATTTTTTGTTGTGATCGGTTTCCAATCTGCCATAATCACATAGAAATCATCTTCCATGGTACTTCGCACACCGGGTATGGTCATTGGTTGCTGAGATTCATAGAAAAAATCTTTTCGAGGATAAAGTTCTGTTAGGAATTCATCCCCTTCATAAACTTCAACAACTGCGCGGGCCACATTACGGTTATCATCCGTATCAAATTCTGATAAAGATGTATACACCATCGTATAAGGTCCTAATTCCAAGGATTCGCCCAGGGCTAGTGACCCTTGAGTTTCAGTCTGGAACACTTCTAATCCAATGATCCCAACTGCCATAAAAATTACGCCAAGGTGAATAATATATCCGCCATATCGCCGTCGATTTCGACCCATCAATGTCCATAAGGCGACAAAGAAGTTCTCTCCAGCCCTTTTATGACGTGCCATCGCACCTTTATAAAATTCATAAAGAGTAACCGAAAAGACAAAGGCACCCATCCAGAATGTTAGTATGGCAGCCATGCTGATCATCCCTGTTAGGAGTAATATAATCGGTACAAGAAATGAAATTACTGCCGGTTTCCATAAATTTCGCCCAAGTGATTTGGCAGTTGAAGCGCGCCATGCAGATAGTGGTGCAACCCCCATTAAAAATAGTAAAGCCAGCCATAAAGGACCGGTTGCGTTCTCATAAAAAACTGGACCCACAGTTACTTTTTGTCCAGTAAATATTTCACTAATTAGTGGGAAGATCATTCCCCAGAAACAAACCACCAAGATTCCTACGAAAAGTAAATTGTTGATCATGAAAAGGGATTCACGAGATAACCACGAGGTAAATTGTGCTTCTGCTTTCAACTCATCCCATCTTCGGGAGAGTAGATAAAGAGATACGATCAAGGTTACACCGATAAAGGCAAAGAAAAGTGGACCAATTGCTGACTGTGCAAATGAGTGAACCGAGGAAAGTACCCCAGAGCGGGTTAAGAAAGTACCAAAGATCATGAGGTCGTAGGTGAATATGATCAAAAGCATATTCCAATGCTTGAGCATGCCCCGTTTTTCCTGGATCATTACCGAATGTAGGAAGGGAGTTGCTGCTAGCCAGGGCAATAACGCCGAAATTTCCACCGGGTCCCAAGCCCAATAGCCTCCCCAACCCAATACATCGTAGGCCCATCGTCCACCTAAAATCAGACCTAATGAGAGGAATAACCAAGCCCATAATGTCCAACGACGGGTGATGCGAATCCAGCGGTCATCGGTACGGCCAGTAATCAGGGCAGCGATTGCAAAAGCAAAGGGGATAACAAAGGCAACAAAACCCAAATACAGTAAGGGGGGGTGAATGATCATCCCTGGATGCCTTAGCAATGGGTTTAACCCCCGACCATCTCCAGGTACATAAGGAATCGATCCTGTGGGCTGGAAGATCTGAGTGAGCACGCTCCCAACGGGTGTTTGCCACATCCTCACGAACGGATTTTCATAAAATACGACTAATAATAAGAAAAATACGAGAGTAGCCAAAGTGACCACGATCACCCAAGGAAGAAATTCTCGATCACGATCCCATTTCCTTAGTGTCACGGCACTTGCAAACCCTGCCATCAGCCAAGACCAAAACAATAATGATCCGGGTTGTCCTCCCCATAAAGCAGTTACTCTCAAATATGTGGGCATACTTCTACTGGTAACAGAAGCGACATATTCGACTTGGAAATCATTGTTTACCAATAATAAAATTAAGGCTCCAGCTGAAATCGTCAGCAGAGGAAAAATCAATACCATTGCGTTTCTTGCACTATCTACCCAACGAGGTTTTTTATTTCTTTCGCCATAAATTGCAGCCCCGATGGCGTATAAACTTACAATAAAAGTTAAGACTAACGCGCCATATCCGATGTTAACGGTCATGGTTTCTCCTAAAGCTCATCTAAACTTTTTGCATAATATATTGTTTAAATGAGGAATAAATGCAAATTATTTTACAAAATGCTTTAGTTTATCTAAGTGCTAGCTTCCTCAGAAACTGCTTCCTCATAACGAGTAGGGCATTTCAGGAGCAGTTCATCCGCAGTGAAGTTTCCCAAATCATCCACCTGCCCAGTCACAATTGCTTGCGCTTCATGTTGCATTAGATCAGGCAATGCGCCCACATAGACCACATTTAAGAAGTGACGGCTTGGATCTGTAACAGCTTCATGCAAAGCCTTGGCCAGTCCCCCCTCTTTCTCTACATCAGCGGGGATATGAACGATTTTGAAAGATAATTCTAATGTTTCCGAATCATAGTTAATCGAATCACCAATAACTGCCCCGGCAACTCGAACGTCTTTTCCAATCCAATCTCCCCCTCTCTCATGTAGCTCATCCACAGTCAAGTAATATTGAATGCTAGACTGTGTAGAATTCCAAATTAAAAATACTACGGCGGCAACAATCAACAATCCACCAATTAAAAATTTGCTTCGGCCCGGGCTTGTTGGTTCCATTTCTGTAGCTGTTTCCATAAATATTAAACCTCCAAAATTCAGGTTTGTTAGGATATTTTTGTTAATCAGACAAAGTTGTCCATATTACGTGCTAATATTACCAAACACATCCGATTTGTACAATTGCAGATGTCCTATCTAGATAAGGACATCTGACCCCTTATAAAAATCAGCCTTAATTTCGGCGTTTTTCTCCACATTCACGGCAGAATTTATCGTTCTTATCTCCCTGCTCGCCACAATTATGGCAAAACACAGCTCCCGCATTAGTTCTTCCACCTGAATTTCGAGTTCTCTTAATATTTCTCTTTTTGCCTTTCTTTCGGCGTGGCTTATTTGTTTGAAAACTGTTGTAGACACCATATCCGATTAGACCCACCCCTACCGCTGCGGCCAGCCAACGAAAATCAAATTGTTCGATCACGGGTGTTTGACCTTCGTTTTGGGGTTGACTAGCAATACTATCTTCAACGGTTAGCAAATCATCATTTTTGTCATATGAAAATGAAAATGATGCACTTTCCCCAATACCCAAGTCATTTAATACTGAATAATAATAAGTGAGTCCTTCGGTTGTTTCAGGGGTACCTGTCGGAAGGGATAATTTAATATTTGATGCTGTTGGAGGCTCTTGTACTTTAAACTCGAGTGTTGTCACCGGATGGTCCCCAATCCATAAGTAGTCAAAATTACGAGTCGATCCGTTTTTTTCCAACCCTGAATCATAATATTCGATATGAACAAAAGTGGAATCTGCCACCACACTGATCTCATTCCAATCCCCTACCTGGTTCATGGAATATTCAGCATTCACCAAGCGACCCTCCAAAGCTACCGCAACCGCATTAGGTGTCCCTGATGAGGCAGGGATGCTAATTTGGAGCTCAACCGGAAGCGGGGTGTCTTCTGATAAGAAAATATCGTATAAGACAAGCATATTCGGGCGGTCATATTCCGGCCAAAATTGAACTTGAATGGCGTCGATCATAACTAGACCTTGGGCAAAAACCCCAGCCGGCAAGATTAAAAGGACAACGAAGATCGCTGTGATTAATAATTTTCGCATATTAAGTTTCTCCATGTAAGATTGATGAAATTATACAGAAAAGTCAATTATTTAGGCAGTGACATTCGTCCTATTTTGATACTATTTGAAAGGATAAAAAATCTCACCCAATCGCCGCCCTTAATTGCTTTGCAAATTGACCAAACTCCTTTGTGTATCTCATTTCTTCTTTTCTAGGTCTAGATAGAGTTACTTCAAGATCTAAGCTTATATTGGCGGGTCGATCACTTAGGACTAATACCCGATCAGCCAGGTACAGTGCTTCCGAAATATTGTGAGTCACCATGATGACAGTTTTTTGATCTGCATTCCAAATACGGAGTAACTCCTCCCCCATTCTTTCTCTGGTTATCGCATCTAGCGCACCAAAGGGCTCGTCTAATAAAAGCAGATCGGGGTTTTGCACCAATGCCCTTGCGATCGCTACCCGCTGAGCCATTCCTCCAGATAAATCTCTTGGCAGCACATCTTCAAATCCCTGTAATCCAACCAGATCAATAAGTTTTTGGGGGCTATCTGCATCTAAGATATTCCCATTTTGAAGGCTTATCGGTAATTGAATATTCTCAATAACTGTTCGCCAGGGCATTAAATTTGAATTCTGAAAGATCATTCCGACACCCGGTCGGGGGCCATTCAAAATCTCCCCATCTAATTCTATTTCGCCTTGCGAGTATGGTAATAATCCTGCGATTATCCGCAATAATGTTGATTTTCCACTTCCAGATGGCCCCAAAATGCATACAAATTCAGATTCAATCACCTTGAAATTGATCTGATCAAGCACATGTAATCCCGCTTTATCATTCTGAAATGTGGTGCTGAGATCTTTAACTTTTAATATTGGCTCAGCCGTAACTGCATTCATATCATTTCACTCAACAAACTGATTGGTAAAGACATCCTCAAGATCAAGCGATTTTGAGATCAGCCCAATTTCTAAGAGCACATTTTGCATATTTTCCCAAGCTTGAATATTAGAAAATCCTAGCTTTTCAGTTTTCCAATATTCAATAGAAAGAGCTAGTATTTCTTTTTGTACTACCTCATCTTGCTCCGCCAGGGATTCAACAAATTTCAAACTTATTTCGTACGCTTCCTCTGGATGATCAATTGCATATGCTAACCCCAACAAACTAGCTTCAATAAATTTATTGATCATGTCAGGGTTTTCTGAAATGGTTTTCTCATTCGTAATGATCCCGTTGGCAGGCAATTGAACATAATCAGAAATCGAGAATAAATCGAAATCAAATCCTTGATCGCGCAATTGAACTGGTTCATTATTGATGTATCCAACCACGATCTCAGACTGCCCTCCGGCGATAGCCTCCACCTGGGTGAAACCAATAGATTCCAATACCACATCCGATTCCAAAATACCTGCTTCAGATAATAATGCTCGCAAGCCAATATAACTTGCCCCAAATGGCCCAGGAATACCGATCGTTTTACCAGCAAGATCTTCGATCTTTTCAATTCCTGCATCTGCTTTACTTATCACCGTAATTGGATAATCCTGAAACCATGCCATGACATATACAACTGGGATACCTTGTTCACGTGCCAATAACACCTGTTCCCCAGACACAATAGCAAAGGGCAACTCATTTGCACCTACCAAAGCAACCCCATCGGTTTCGAAACTATAATCAAATTCTATTTCAAAGCCCGCATCTGAAAAATATCCCTTTTCGACTGCAACATAAAAGGGTGCATACTGGATGTTAGGGATATATCCCATCGGCAATCTAATTTCGATCGATTGATCTTTTTCTATTGGTGGGGATTGATCAACTTTGCCGCATGCCACCAAAAAGATCAACGCCAGCAAACATAGTAATTTATTTCTTAATAACATAATAGGAAACTCCTTAAGTGTCATTCAATATGCGTTGTTCAGGGCGCATATTCCATTTTAAAAGTTTATTTTCGATCAAAGTGATCGATCCATATAAAGCTAAAGCCATAAACACTAGGCTAAAAACCGCTACAAAAACTAAAGAGGTATCATATTGACCGCGTCCGACATTAATCAGGAAGCCCAATCCACGGTCTGCGCCAACAAACTCCCCCACCACTGCGCCAATAACTGATAAGGTCGCGCCAATCCTCAGACCACCAAATAAAACAGGGAGTGCGGCAGGTACCTCTAGCAAACTAAAAATTTGCCATCGATTTGCTTGCAGTGACCTCATCAGATCATAAAGATCCTCGGGAACTGATCGAAGGCCAATAATTGTGTTGATTAAGATTGGGAAAAAAACGATCAGAGAACAAATAATTACCTTAGAGGTTAAACCTGGCCCGAACCAAATAATTAATAGGGGCGCAATAGCAACGACTGGCACTGATTGACTAGCCACGATATATGGAGACATTATCCGCTCAAGTTTTCGCGATCTTGCAAGCAAATAGCCTAGGGATGAAGCGGTGAATACGCCTACTGCAAGTCCCCCCATGACCTCCCCTAACGTGACTGAAAAATGCCTCAGTAGGCTTCCATCATCCAGCGAGCGGATAAAACGCAGCCACACTAATTGGGGGGTGGGCAGAATGAAAGCTTGAAAATCACCCAACCAAACAACAAAATACCAAATTAATATAGACAGAATCCCGGTTATTGGGATTAATGACCAATGGTTTTTTCGAGAGCCGTTCATATTTTTCTTGACTCGATCCATAAATTATCCGATGGCTTTTAATTCAGCTTATTCCCAAATAAAAAGCCCCAAAAATTGAATCGGGGCATTGTTTACATACACTCATAACTAAGTTCACTTTAAAAATAATCCCGAAAACCAAAAGGCTTTCGGGGCAATTGCGTGAACCCAGAGATGGGCAATGCAAAAGAGTTTTTGACTAATAAATTATTCGCAGTTTTTGCGACCTAATTTATGGACAATGCGGTTTAATTGGCACTGCCCAAAAACTCATAAGCCTTTGTGATTAACAAAAGCTCACCTTCTTCTATCCGGACTATACCGTCGGCCCCGGAGTTTCACCGGATCATGCATCATCTCTGATGCTCGTGGGCTTTACCACCGATCGGGAATTGCAAACTAATGACTTAGCTGCTCACCCTGCCCCGAAGGTTTGTGTATTTTAATACAATCTGATTATAGCTCTGTAATCTTCCTGGGTCAATATATTTTTTATTAGATTCAAATTTAAACACAATTTCCCAATAAAAAATATCTAAAACAAAGGGTGCCAAAAAACCACCTATGTATTAGATATTAATATTTTTAAATAAAGGATTGCTCTCTATTTTAGATCTTTGCTAAATCCCCAAGTGAATGCTAAAGTCATGAAAAATAGCAAGGGAGCAAGAATATTGAAGACAAATTCATTGCTGAAGAAAAGCAATTGACGATCAAGGCTTAAAAAGGCCAATGCGATGCCCCCCAAGCCAATCAACACTCCGCCAACTCCCACCCACCAAAAATCCTTTGGTGCTTTCTTCTTCTGGCTTGAAAAGATTGGACCCAAGAAAATTATCATTCCTGCCACACCGTGAAAAAGTGGGACAGCCAATTTCTTTAAACTCAGATCGAAAATACTTGTAACTCCAATAGCCAATATCCCTATAAGAGCAAACCATGAAAATGCTTTTTTCCATTGTGGATAAAATTGATTTGCAATACCCAGGGAGATGCCTAAAGGAATTAGGCTCGCCACGGTTAGGACATAGGGGGACGCTAAAATATCCCAACCAAAAAAGATAAGCAATAGCCCTGATACCAGGAGAACCACTATTCCTAATAGATAATACTTGTCATATAGATTATTTTCTTTTTTCGCACGGACAAAAAAGTAATAGATCAGATAGATAGCTAAAAGCCCGGTTGCTAAAAGAAATAATCGATCAAAAACAGTCATTTCAACCTCCAGAAAAAACAATATTGAGCTCCTCACCATTGTTCCACAGGTAAATACTTATCCTTATAACTTTAGTTAATTTGTCACCAAAATAAGGGCTCTTATATCTTTGTTCTTTTTTACATTCCTAAAAATATCAAATCCCTATGTGAAAATTGTTATACTTAATTTAATATTGACTAGAGAAATGGGGATTACAAATGACTTGTATAGAAAAAATTGCTTTCAACCTCGGCAGTAGAGATGAAGTACCCAATTAAGAGTTAGCAAGGCTCCTTGCAGAAGAAGAAAATCATGACGGAATAAAAGAGATCGCAAGTTATCTGGATGATAAAAATAAATCTATTCAAAGTGATTGTTTAAAGGTTCTTTATGAGATCGGGTATATTTCTCCCCAACTGATCTCTGGATATTCAAAAGACTTTATTAGATTATTGGAAAGTAAAAACAATCGAATGATTTGGGGTTCAATGATCGCCCTGGCAACGATCGCTGGACAGGTACCTGATGACATATTCCCTCATGTTGGAAAAATCAAGGATTTAATTGAAACAGGTTCGGTGATCACTAATGTTTGGGGAGTTAAGACATTGGTAAACTTGGCAAAATCAGATCAAAATTTTTATCCGCTGTTGATCGAGGATCTTCTTCGATTACAACGGGAATGCCGAAATATTGATTTTGCAAAACGGGCTGAGGACATGTGGGAAGTTATAAAATTAGCAGAAATTCCTAAATATAAAAATATATTAGAAGAACGAAAACCAAGTTTAAGTAGCGCGACACAAAAACGTTTGAGCAGAGTAATTGAAAAATTGAAAGTGTAAAAAAAACAGGTGATGGATATCACCTGTTTTAAACTATATCTACTTAATTTCTAGCCGGACCTTATGCTGCCGCCCCTTCAGCCGGCATGGTTTCCATTACAACCGTTTCTGCTAATAATAAGTGTCCAACAGATTTTTCAATTATCCCTAAGATTGTTTGCATCTTTGAAATTTCTTCAAGTTGTTCTGTCACAAACCATCGCAAGAAATCTTGTCCGATAAAATCACTTTCGTCAACCGCTATTTGCATCAAAGCATTGATCTGTTTTGTAACTTCCACTTCCCAGGCTAATGCGGCACCAACTGCTTCCTCAGCCGAAGAAAACGATGCTATAGATTTTGGAAATGCAGGAATTTCCACTTTTCCGCCAGCATCTAAAATATAATGCACAAATTTCATTGCATGCTCTTTTTCTTCTTCTGCTTGGTCAAAAAATAGCTGTGAAAATTTCAATAGGTCTTCATCATCAAAATAAGCTGCAATATGTATATATTGCAAACTTGCACCAAATTCATTGGCAATTTGTTGGTTCATTGCGATTTGTAACTTTTCACTAATTAACATTTTGTCTCCTAAAAATATCCCTTTTAATTTCCTTATTTCCAAATTATAACACTATCAATTCAAAACATATTAGAGGTAAATTTGTAATATTTTGGAATAATCAAGATCCAATCTTCTTCTAGAAAATTTCCTAAATCTGATAGTCGGGGAGTGAGATTTTAACTAACGTGGGCATATCTAAAGATTTCCAAAATTCGAAGGGATCCAGATTATTTGTCTTGGCGATAAACAAACTCATCACTGTTCCATGGGTTACAAGAGCAATCTTTTCTCCCTCAAAATCATTTATCAAGCCCCCAAGTGCATGATGAAATCGGTTATAAGCCTGATTTGCTGATTCAAGACCAAATACACATTCATCTGGTTTCTCCATCAATTTCTTAATCTTACTTTCAAATTGGTCCTTTGACGCCAAAAACCCAATGTTGCTTCGGTCTTGTTCGTGGAATCCATTGGCAATACTAAAAGGAATACCCAATTCGTTTGCAACGATCTGGGATGTTTCTATAGCTTTGGCTTCAATGCTAGAAATCATCATGGTTAACCCAAAATCCTTTAATTGACCCGCTAGATTTTTTGCCGCCTTTCTACCCTGATGAGATAACCGCCATTGGTTGGCGGGCATAGTAGTGTCTTTTTCAGGGTATGAATGGCGGATAAGGTAGAAATAATCCATAAAAAGATTATAACGCAGTCCGAATTTCTAACTTATAATTATGATGAAGAATGGAGCAAATGATGGCAGAAAGAAAAAATTTCAATGATTTCAACATTGGGGATCAATTCAAAGAAACAAGGGTAATTCCCTATGAGGAAGTGGAAAGATTTGCCGATGTAGTTGGCGATGATAATCCAATACACTTAGACAAAGAATTTGCAGAAAAATCGTCATTCAAGGGTCGAATTGTCCATGGTGCTTTTCTCATCGGATTTGTTTCTAAAATTCTAGGAGTGGATTTCCCCGGTCCAGGATCAATCTATTTATCCCAAGAGATAAAATTTCTCAGGCCGGTATATGTAGATTCTTCAGTCCAGATCATTTTAGAGATCATTGATATGGATACCGATAAGCAGCGTTTCACAATTGATACAAGTATTCTTAATGATAAAAATAAAACGTGTGTTAAAGGAAAAGCTTTAATTTGGTATCCTGATTAATCTCATTTAGAATTTAATACAAAAAAGAACCTCATTGGAGGTCCTTTTTTGTATTAATTACCGAATAATCTCGATTCCATCTCCCCCCGTTATCTCCCCTACAACCCAAACGGACTGCTCCAACTCAAAAGCTCTGTTTTCAAATTCAACTAGTTTTTCAGATTGTACCGATAGTAATAACCCCCCGCTGGTTTGTGGATCGAAAAGTAACATTTGCTCAAATTCTTGGATTTCTTCAACAAAAGAAACATGGTCTGAATAGAAACTTTTATTATCCGATGCACCCCCGGGGAAGGTCCATAGTTGCGCATATTTACTCGCTCCAGAAACAAAGGGAATCGAATCAAAGAATAACCTCATTCCGACTCCTGAAGCTTCAGCCATTTCCCAGGCATGCCCTAACAAACTAAATCCTGTAACATCTGTTCCACCCCGAACCTCAAATTCCGAAGCCAATTGCGCGGCATTTTTATTTAATATCTTCATCCAAGATACCACCTCAGCGATATCTTTTTCTTCGGCTTTTTCTTGTTTCAATGCTGTGGTTGTCACACCAAATCCAAGCGGCTTGGTAAGGACCAATTTGTCCCCAATCTTTGCGCCTGTTTTGGTGATCGATTTTTGGGGATCAACAAATCCCAGTGCGATCAATCCAAACTTGGGCTCTTCATCTTGCACAGAATGCCCACCAGCGATCACTACCCCAGCCTCTTTCGCTTTTTCAGCCCCCCCACGTAAAATTTCTGACCCAACCTCTAGGGGTAATTGTGGGGGGAGTCCAAGAATGTTCAATGCCATAAAGGGCACCGCTCCCATGGCATACACATCCGACAAACTATTTGCGGCAGCTATTGCGCCATAGTCATAGGGGTCATCTACAACTGGAGTAAAGAAATCAGTGGTTACAACTAAGGCGCGGTCATCGTCCAATTGCCAAATAGCCGCATCATCAGGGTCATTTAAACCAACAAGTAAGTCTGGATAATCCTCACCCTCAAATATGTTTTTTACTGGGCGCAGCACCTGCGCCAGCGTTTCCGCATTAAGTTTAGAGGCTCAACCTGCACATTTTGCATAGCTAGTTAAGCGAATTTCTTTGCCATCTGGCATTTTTATTGACATGAAAGACCTCAAAAAATAAATTTAAAAAAACACCGCAGGAAAACCTGCGGTGTTAATTGTATCATTTTGATAAGGTTATTGAGTTACAACACCATCTTGGAATTCAGGCAGCGGCAACAAGAACGGGTTGTCACTGGGTAATAACATCACCTGAATATTTGGCGCAAGTTTCTCTATGTACTCTAATAAGAGAACATCGGGATTTTCCACTAAAGCGGCACCCAATAATCGTAAAGCCTCGGCTTCTGCATTCGCTTGGATTAATCGAGCTTCCGCTTCTGCAGTAGAATTAATCACTAAAGAGTCCGCCTTACCCTGGGCAGAAATAACTGCTGCGTCGGCTAAACCTTCGGCCTGTTGACGAGCTTGTTCTGCCTCTTGTTTTCGCTGATCAACAACGAAAGCGGCTTGTTGTGCAAGCTGCTCGGCAATCTGTTTTTGCTCAACAGATGCAGCATATTCATCAGAAAATGCAATGTTACGCAACACAAATGAATCTAAGATTAATCCACCCTGGTCAAGAATCTCAGCCAATTCATCTTCGATCAGAGTCTGTAGTTCATCACGGCGGGTACTGTAGACTTCTTCAATCCCAAAGTGAGAAACTGCATCACGAATTACACCACGAACTTCTGGGCGAATCAATTTATCAATATATTGTCCTTGCCATCGAATGTGAATATCTTGCACTACCGCTGTTTTGTCAATTCTGAAAATTACGGATGCATCTACCAGTACGATCTGGCCGTCAGAGGTTCGAGATTCAATAGAATCATCACCCTGAACATCACCCTCTGAGTGGGCTATAGACATCGTATAGGTTTGACTTGAAATCGAATAAGTCACCACGTTTTCAGCAAAAGGAACGATCCAATTCAACCCTGGTTTTAGAGGAGTATCTTTGACACCACCTTCTTGGATGGTTTCAACAACACCAATTTCACTTGGTTCAATAAATACCAAACCGGCAGAACCTGCATTTAGTAAAACTGTTAATACTACAACCACAACTAGAAGGGAAACCATTCCCTTCGTACTTTGGCGGCGGGTTGCACGGACAACCAAAAACCCGATCACAGCAAAAACTGCTAACCAGGATATGCCAGCTAATCCACGTATTACATTAATAAGAGCCACGTTTTTCTCCTTGAATAATTAAATTAATATTACACTGATACTATTATAAGGTCTGATTGTAAGAGATATATATAAAACGGGATTTTCTTGATAATATTCGCAAAACCCTCCCCGATCTTGGTTTTTATTGAATTCGTAAAAAAATCATGATACGATGCACCCATGGAATATTTTAGAGGGCAAATTACCGAAATTCGAGTTAATGGGAATGGCGAAAACCAAGCCATTATTCATGCCCAGGATAAAAATATCCCTTCACCCGGGCAATATCTTCAAGCCTGGAATCCTGCAGATAGCGATTCCCCTTTACCTATTTCCCTTTTTCCAAGTGGATATTTTGATGATCGAGCATTTTTATCCGCTCCCCCATTCCCCAGTAAATGGAAACCTGGGGATGAGCTTCAATTAAGGGGCCCCCTAGGCAGAGGATTTTCACACGGACTGACAGTCACGAGATTAGGTCTAATATCATTAGATGATTCTCCCGATAGATTAATGGCATTTGCTGACCTTGTCTTAAATAAAAACATTGAGGTAGCACTATTTTCAGATACCCTTCCCCCAAAAATTTCAACTCAAATAGAAGTAAATCCTTTATCGATTGCAAACCAAGCATTTAAATGGGCAGACAGTGTGGCGATTGACACCAGACCTACCTCAATTGAGGATATCTTGAAGAAAATTGGAATTTCCCCAGGCGAGAGTTTCCCTTGTCCAACCGAAATATTAATCAACATTCCGATGCCCTGTGCTGGAATAGCAAAATGTGGGGTATGTACCCTCTCCGATGGAAAAAATAAATCCCTGCTCACCTGTGAAGACGGTCCTGTATTTAGCCTGACAAGTCAGGGATTAAAAATATCTAGGTAATTAGAAATCAAGGCAGATCCAATGAAACTTCTTTCTTTTTTTGCACATCCTGATGATGAAACCATGCTTGCGGGGGGCATTCTTGCAATTTTATCTAAATTAGGTGTTGAAATCCATTATTTATCTGCTACCCGTGGTGAAGGCGGAGAGGTGGGAGAGCCGCCCCTTGCATCTCAAGAAAACCTAGGTGAGATTCGGAAAAAGGAATTGGCTTGCGCAGTCCACGCCCTTGGGAAGGTGGGCAGCCTGCAATTTATGGGATACAGAGATCCATTGGTTGGCCCCGATGATGAGCTATTTCCATTTATGGATGATCCCAAATTATTATCTCAACAAATTACAACAATCATTCAGGATTTGGAAATCGATGTGCTTTTGACACATGGCTCAAATGGAGAATATGGGCACCCCGCACATATCCTTTGCCATCAAGCTTCTATTGACGCCTTAAATCTCCTAAAAAAGAAACCTGCTTTATACACAGTTCAAGGAATGTATGAGGCACATCCCAAACCACGATTGGCAAACCAATCAGACCCCGCGCACATGATCCTAGATGTGAAATCTGTATTAAATAAGAAAATCAATGCCGCCCTTTGCCACAAATCTCAAAATGCATTATTTGTGCGACGTGCCTCAAAAGATTTAGGTCGTCCGGTGGAGGTTGAAGAGGTTGTGATGGAATTTGAAAGCCTGCATCGGGTTGTTCCAGAGCTTGAGGAAGGGGAAATATTGAAGGATGATATTTCCAAACTTCTTAGCCCCTTTACTATTAATTAAAAAAGGGCTGGAAAGAACCCAGTCCCTTTCATCTCAAGTAATAATCTGCTTAGGAGACGTTTTTAGCAACTACTTCCCCAAAATTTAATAAAGCCTCAACCATTTCTGGACTACGACCTTCTGCATAAACTCGCAAAACGGGTTCTGTGCCCGAGGGTCTGATCAATAACCAAGAATCATCTTCAAGAATATATTTACATCCATCTATAGTTGCCACTTCGGCCACCTTTTCACCACCAATTTCATTAGGGGCATTATCTGCCAATCGTTGAGTCATTCGGCTTTTTTCAACAGGTCTTTTTAATCTCAGATCTGTCCGGGCATAATGTGCTGGACCAACCTCTTTGTTCAAGTTCTCTACTAAATCAAAAAGGGACCCGCCTGATGTAGCGACAATCTCTATGAGCAGAAGCCCCATTAGCACCCCGTCCCCCTCAGGAATATGTCCTTTAAAGGAGATCCCCCCAGATTCTTCACCACCTAATAGAATATCCTCAGTCATCATTAGATCTGCAATATGGTTAAAACCAACTGGTGTTTCGTATACTTTAAGTCCATATTTATCAGCTAACCTATCAATCATGCGGGTAGTGGAAACCGTTCGCACCACCGAGCCAGACATTCCCCTTTTCTCCACCAAATGTTTCAATGCCAGGCACATGATCTTATGGGGATCAATAAAATTCCCTCGTTCATCCATCGCCCCAATTCGATCGGCATCCCCATCAAGGGCCAGCCCAAGACCACCTTTTCCAGTGCTGATCGCACCCGCGAGGGGGCCAAGATATTTTGCAATTGGCTCGGGATGGGCGCCACCAAAACCCGGGTTCATTTCTCCCCGAATTTCGTGCACTTCACAACCAGTCCCTTGCAAAATTCCTTTGATCGCTCCTCGGCCTGATCCAAACATTGAATCTACAACAACATGTTGGGGATTATCTGCGATTGCATCGAAATCTATCAGCGTTCGTAAATGTTGATAATATTCTGTGATCGGGTTAAATCTTTTAATAAGTCCTAATTCGCGACCTCGATCGAAATCCATTTGGTTTGGACCGCGCCCACGACTTTCATTATCATTCAAATAAACTTCCACCCTGCGACATTGCTCCCTAGGTGCAGAAGCTCCGTTAGCGGACTTAAGTTTAATGCCGTTATATCTTGGGGGGTTATGAGAGGCTGTAATCATTATTCCCGCTTTAGCGCCCATTTTTTGAACAGCATATGAGATAGCAGGGGTCGGGCAATCCGATTGTGCCAAATAGGCCTTAAACCCATTAGCCGCTAAGACTCGGGCAACATCCCGCGCATAACGATCGGATAAGAAGCGAGTATCAAAACCGATCACAACCTTCAATTCAGAGGGGTTATTTGGTTCAGTATTTCCATTGTCTCGTTTTTCTGCCAATATTGCATCGGCGATCGCTTGGGTGACCAAGCGTAAATTATAAAAAGTAAAAGTGTCCGAAATGACTGCTCTCCAGCCATCTGTTCCGAAATGTATCGGCATTTACTCTCTCCCGTTTTACGTAAGTGACCAACATTTTAACACATCCAGGCCCTGAACTGCTAAAAATTCTGTTCCATGCTAAAATCGCCCTATGACTATTAGTTTTGAAGATAAGATCAATTTTCTAAGAAATCAAAACATATTTAATGAGATTTCAGAAGAAGATCTTAGTAAAATTGCTCGCCGCTGGACGACCTCATCTTACACGGTAGATGAGGACATTTTTGCTAAGGGCAGCAATGATAGAAGCTTTTATATCCTATATTCTGGGGAAATTATTGAGTGGGAAGAAGTAGATGAAGAAATTAATATCATATCTACCCTAGGTGCATATGATGAATTCGGGAGTGAAGCTTTTATTTTCAATCGTTCTCGAATAGCCACTTTCACCTCAACAAAGAATTCAAAAGTTCTCACTATGACCGCCAGTAATTTTGAATGGCTATTGAGAAACTTCCCACAGATAAAAATAAATATGGATGCTTTGACAAAAGTCCATTCACAAGCGGAAAAACTTAATTTTGATTGGTTACATGAAGGGGAGATCATTTACATGATCACCCGGAGACATCCAGCAGAATTATGGATTGACTTACTTAAACCAGTAATAGCTCTGATTTCTTCTGGATTATTCTTATTAGTAACCAGATTTATCCCAGGCATGATCGGATTATCCACTTTGATCGGTGGCGTATTGGCAATATTTAGTTTGCTTTGGATCATTTGGATGGGTTTTGACTGGCAAAACGATTATTTCATAATCACAAATGAGCGCATTGTTTGGGTGGAGGAAGTGATCCTGTCTCGTTCGAGTCGCCAAGAGATTCCTTTACCTCAAATACAATTTGTTAATGTAAGCCGAAGTTATTGGGGACGAGTTTTTAATTTCGGGGATGTAACAATTAGAACATATACGCATACCGGAAACCTGCGATTAACATTTGTAAGGGATCCGATGGAATTCCAGGCATTGGTGGATGAACAACTGGTTCGATCAAAAGACAAGGAAGAAGAATCAAAAACTGAAGCCCTGCGTCATTCTATTCGTCAAAGTTTGGGAATGGAGATCGAAATTGAAGATGAAGAAATCTTAGAAGACCCCGAAAATGAGGAGAATTTCACGTTACTAAAAACTCGGACGGTTAGTTATGGTGAGATCACATACCATAAACATTGGATGGTCCTGTTAAAAGCCATTTGGTGGCAATTGGTTGGACTGGGGGCAATAGCAGTTGTATTATTCCTAAAAATCATTGGTTCATCGGATTCATTTGTCTCCATTTCCATGCAAACCACCCTTATGGGGTCCTTTATACTAGGAACAATTTTAATTTTCTTACTTTGGTACCATTTTGTTGATTATCGAAATGACCTTTATCGATTAACCTCCGAAATGATTATTGATTTGGAAAAAAAACCTTTTGGTAAAGAAGATTCTAAAACAGCACCCCTCAAGAATATTCAAAGTATTCGAATTGCAAAACATGGACTTATTCAGGTTTTACTTAATTATGGATCGGTTAAAGTTAATGTGGCAGATGGTGTTTTAGACTTTATCTATGTACACAACCCAGCCCAAGTGCAAAGAGACATATTTTATAAAAAACGCCAGCTAGAAATTTCCCAAGAGAAAAGTGATACTACCCGAGAACACGAACGTATGACCGACTATTTAAAAATGTATCGCAAGGTTTGGAAGGATGAAGATGACCAACCCAATAATATGCCGGAAGAAATCGAATAAATATCCATAATCCTATTTGTTATAATTGATACTTATGTCCTTACGAGAAATAATTACAATACCGAATGAGGTTCTAAAAAAGAAAGCCAAAAAAGTAACAGATTTTGGGAAGGATTTTCAAACCTTGATCGACGATATGATCGAAACAATGAGGGATGCACCGGGCGTGGGATTAGCCGCTCCCCAGGTGAATATTCTCCAAAGATTAATTGTCGTGGAATATGGGGATGAAGAAGATGAAACCGTTGATCCCAAACTTTTTGTAATGATCAATCCAGAAATAACTAGGGAATCTGAAGACAATTTGATCGGCATGGAAGGTTGTCTATCCATCCCTAATTATTTTGGGGACGTCGAACGGGCATATGCAGTAACAGTGAAAGCAAAAAATCGTCATGGGAAAAACATGAAGGTAAAGGCCAAGGGTTGGCTAGCCAGAATCATCCAACATGAAATCGATCATTTGAATGGCGTTCTCTTTATAGATAAAGCGCTAAAAATCTATAGCAAAGAAGAGATTGAAGCTATGGCCGAAAACGATGAAGTAGAAATTGAGGAAGAATAAAAACCTATTTGAACAATGTAGATTGCCACGGAAAAAATCTGTGGCATTTTTATAAAAAATTATAATTATGCAACTCAAACACCTATCCTTAACTAATTTTAGAAATTTTGCCCGGCTTGATGCAGCAATTCCAGATGAAACAACTCTGATCCTAGGTAGAAATGCGCAGGGAAAAACAAGCATTCTAGAGGCAATTTATTACCTTGCAACCCTCTCTTCCTTTCACGCAGAAAGGGACCGGGAATTAATCAATTTTATTGAGGGTAGAAAGCCATTGGCTGTAGGAAGAATTGTTGCGGAATATAAAAAAGGTGGGCAAGATCACCAAATAGAAATTCGTCTGATCAAAGAGAAAACTCGAAATGGAATAGACCGGGGAAGAAAAGAAGTACTGATTGATGGTGTGAAAAAACGAAACCGAGAAGCCATCGGAAATTTTAACGCTGTGCTATTTTTGCCTCAGATGATGCAAATTATTGAAGGTTCACCCGGAGAACGGCGTCGGTTTTTAGATCTCCTTATAAGCCAAACCTCTCTCTCGTATACTGAAAATCTTAGCGAATATAATAAAGTCATCAGCCAGAGAAATGCTTTATTACGCCAACTTAATGAGAAGGGGGGAGACTCAGCCCAACTGGCATTTTGGGACGAACGCTTATCTAAACGCGGTGCAGAGATCATATTAAAGCGGATTCAGGTAATCCAAGAATTAGAACAGATCGCCGCTCGAATTCATCATGAATTAACTCGAAGTAATGAGGTTCTGCGGTTTGCATACGATCCAGCGTACGACCCGGTGTCTACACCTGAAAATCAAATGTCTCTAATGGATGCCCCTACCGACCGAAGCATGTTTGCATTGGCTCAGATCGAAACTGGTTTCCGAGAGAGATTAGAATCAAATCGCCAAGAAGAGATCTTTCGCGGACAAACTTCAACAGGCCCCCACCGGGATGATATGCGTTTTTTGGCGAATGGGATTAGTTTAGGTACATTTGGCTCTCGAGGTCAAGTACGAACAGTAATGATGACGATGAAATTAGCTGAAGTGGTTTGGATGAAGGAAAAAACTGGGGAATACCCGGTACTTCTTTTGGACGAAGTACTCGCTGAATTAGACGAGATCAGACGTTCTGACCTCCTAAAATATGTCACTAATGGTCAACAAGCTCTTTTGACGACAACTGACCTCAATTTATTTGATCCAAAATTTACTGAAGGGAAAAAGGTTTGGAGAATTGAAGATGGTGTATTAGGGGATAATACTGAAACCTAAAGTTTAGTTAGTGATCACAGGGGTCTTTTTTTGGGGACGCCGGTATGACGGGGATACTTTTTAGGTGTTTCGGAGACTTTTTTTACAATTACCAAGGAACGCTCCTTCAAGCCGGGTATTTCAACCGGAATAATTTCCTTGATCTCCCCCCCCAACTCTTCCAACGCATTTTCTGCAATCTTAAGTTCATCTTCTGCGCCCTCCCCCTTTTGAGCGAGGACATATCCCCCAATTTTAACTAGCGGAAGCAAATATTCCAATAAAACCGGGAAATTTGCCAATGCTCTAGCCACTGCCCAATCATATTGCTCGCGGTGTCCGGGGTCTTGACCCAATTCTTCTGCACGTGTATTAAGGACGGACACATTTTCTAGGCCTAAAACTTGCACCATATGGGTTAGAAATTGAGTCTTTTTTTGGACAGAATCCACTAGGCTAAGCTCGATATTTGGCATGAGGATTTTGAGGACTAATCCAGGGAATCCAGCGCCACTCCCTACATCAATCACCCTCCCATTTGGCTTCGCTTTTAGGCAACTAATGGAGTCTAAAAAATGTTTGACCCGGATTTCTGAATGATCTCGTATTGCTGTGAGACTGGCGCGGTCATTCCAACTGACCATTTCTTGAGCATAGGTCAAAAACAAATCCATTTCTCGGTCACTTAGTTCACGAGAAACTAAATCAGCAGTTTCTTTTTTTAGTAAATTAAAATCATCAAAATCCATAGATTAAGGATTATACCGCTTGCAAGTGCTCATGCAAGACACTACTATGTAAATATGAAGAAAACTAAAATTTCTTTTCTCCTCTTGTATTTATTACTTAACAGTTTGTCCGTCTCGGCCACAACTGCAAATTCAAATTACATAATTCCTGAAAGTGCCTATATTTCAGGGGTTTATGGTTATGCTCAATCCTATGTGCTCTCCTGTGAATCTCGTTCGGCTGCGGATTTGTTGAAGTATTGGGGAATAAATGTTTCTGAAACTACATTTTTCAATAGTCTCCCCTCCTCTGATAATCCTAACAAAGGGTTCGTAGGAAATGTAAATGGCGCTTGGGGAAATATTCCCCCGAATTCGTATGGTGTACATGCCTCGCCCGTGGCTCAAAACCTGCGCTATTACGGTTTAGACGCGGGGGCACAATATGGATATTCATATGACGAGCTTAAACATCAAATTGCGGCAGGCAACCCGGTGATTGTTTGGGTGATCGGTGATGTTTGGTCTGGCACGCCGGTGAGCTACACTTCATCAGATGGTGAAATTAGTACTGTAGCTAGATATGAACATAGCATGATCCTCATTGGTTATGATGCAAATTATGTATATTTAGTAAATGCTAGTAATGGTGCCAATGAAACTCATTCAATTTCTAATTTCCTAAATTCATGGGCCGTGCTAGGGTTTCAAGCAGTCATCGCGGATTTAGACGAATCCTCCCAGCCCCATACACCTTCTAATGAATCCGAAACGGATATCGATTCAGGTACCTATATCGTAAGACCAGGAGATTATTTAACTAAACTCGCTCAGATTTGGGGAGTACGGTGGCAAGATATCGCAGTGTTAAATAATATTAGCTACCCCTATATTTTGCATACGGGACAAATTCTAAAAACTCGAATAATTGATGGACCACCACCTGCTATCCCGACGAACACCCCAATCCCAGCCCCCACCCAAGTCCCTGATGAAGAACCAAAATCTTCCCAAGGGACCTATACTGTTCAAAAAGGGGACTATCTTTCCCTAATCGCACGAAAGCTAAATATTAACTGGGTGGATATCGCAAAATTAAATAATATGCAATGGCCTTATACTTTGTATTCAGGAAATATATTGAAATTGCCTGGAAATACAAATTCCCCATTACCCGAAGAACCGATTCCCACCAATACCCCTGATTCAGGGAGTCCTCCACCCACATCCGGGATAAGCTATACCATCCAAAAGGGCGATTATTTGGTTCAATTGGGACGTGATTTTGGATTTTCATGGATTGAGGTCGCTACAATAAACAATATTTTTTATCCTTATATTGTTTATCCCGGCCAAGTTATTAAACTCCCCTAATTGTCCAATCTTTTTAACTAAAACACCCCCGTTATTCTTTAACGGGGGTAAGTTTAATCATTTATACCAAATTTATCCAGCTCCACTCTTAATTTCGAATAATCGAATTCTAGACGAGTGTTTCTGGGTTTGGGCGTGGTCGACTTTTATTGTAGCGGTAGGTTATTCGGCCTCGATTCAGGTCATAAGGGGACATTTCTAATGAAACGCGGTCGCCCAATAAAATGCGGATATAATATCTTCGCATTTTTCCTGATAAATAGGCTAATACCTCATGATCATTATCAAGTTTTACTCGGAACTGTGTGCCGGGTAACGCCTCAATAACTGTACCTTCTACTTTAATCTTGTCTTGTTCTTTTGCCATACAAAAACTTTTCTCCTGTTTAAAAAAAGAAACCTCGGAAACAGCACAAGTAGCCGAGATCGATATTTTTCGAGAGGTCATTCCTATAAAATAGGTTTCTAATATATTTTCATAGTTTTAACCAATACTTCTTTGCAAGGCTTCTTGCGACCGTATGATTATACTCGTTGGTTTAATCTATTGTCAAACAAGAATAATGAATAAATAGCGAAAACTACCTATAAAACAATCATTTCAGACTGTTTTCCAATATTTACCCCAAAATAGTAGGATAAAACTAAGAATAACTCCAAAAATGGCACTCCCGACCAAAATCTCTAAGTCATTTTCAGCCTTAGAATTAAGGTATACTTTGAGAACATTAGTGCAATTGGAGAAAAAATGAGTATTGAAAGTGAAAAAAAGCGTTGGGAAAAGGAAACGCTTAAACCTTCAATTGACCGCTTTCCAGAAAGAAAAAAGGAATTTAAAAATACATCTGGGATAGAAATCCCCCCAATCCATACCCCTAAAGAAAATGTTAATTATCCTGAATCTATTGGATTCCCTGGTGAATATCCATTTACTCGAGGAATCCATCCAGGTATGTACCGGGGTCGCTTTTGGACCATGCGTCAATACGCAGGGTATGCCTCTGCGGAAGAATCTAATGAGCGCTACCGTTACCTCCTAGATCAGGGGCAAACCGGTTTATCCGTTGCTTTCGATCTCCCCACTCAAATTGGCTACGATGCAGATGCCCCGATCGCTTTAGGGGAAGTAGGCAAAGTCGGTGTTTCGATTTCCTCCCTTGAAGATATGGAAACCTTATTTAAGGGGATACCGCTAAATTCTGTCTCAACAAGTATGACGATCAATGCTCCGGCCGCGATTTTATTAGCTATGTATATTGCCGTCGGAAAACGACAAGGGGTTGATCCAACTCAATTGCGGGGCACGGTTCAGAACGATATATTAAAAGAATATATTGCTCGGGGTACTTATATCTTTCCTCCCCAACCTTCTATGCGGTTGATCACCGACCTTTTTCAATATTGTGAAGATAATATTCCTAAATGGAATACGATCAGCATTTCTGGCTATCATATTCGAGAAGCAGGATCAACGGCTGCCCAAGAGATCGCGTTCACTATAGCAAATGGAATTGCCTATGTGCAAGCAGCAATCGATTCGGGTTTAGATGTGGATAAATTTGCTGAGCAGATCTCCTTCTTTTTTAATGCCCATAATAATTTTCTTGAAGAAGTGGCTAAATTTAGAGCTGCTAGACGGATTTGGGCAACTTTTATGAAAGACCGATTCAAGGCCAGCAACCCTCGGGCTTGGATGCTTCGATTTCATACGCAAACTGCCGGTTCCACATTAACTGCGCAACAACCTGAAAATAATACGGTGCGGGTTGCATTGCAGGCCTTATCAGCTGTGATGGGCGGCACCCAATCTTTGCACACCAACAGCAAAGATGAAGCCCTATGGCTGCCCACGGAAAAATCCGTAAAGCTAGCTCTTCGGACGCAGCAAATATTAGCCCATGAATCAGGGGTGGCAGACAGCGTGGACCCTCTAGCGGGTTCCTATTTAGTGGAGCAACTTACTGATGAGATCGAACGCATTGCACTAGAATATATAGAAAAAATAGATCAGATGGGTGGTGCATTGGCCGCCATTAAAAATAATTATATGCAGAACGAGATCCATAATTCTGCCTATACACATCAGCAAGCCCTAGAAAAAGGTGAAGAAATTGTTGTGGGTGTCAATGCCTTCCAAGTTGAGGAAGAAATTGACCTTGAACGATTAGAGGTAGATCCATCAATCGAGGTCAATGCCCATAAGAGATTGCAGAAATTACGAGAAAACCGAGACAGCCAAAAAACGAGTGAACTCCTAACTCAATTGGAAAAAGCGGCCCAGCAAACAGACAATCTTCTCCCACTTTTCATTGAGATGGTTGAGAATGATATTACACTTGGAGAGATCAATAACATTCTCCGAGAAGTATGGGGAGAGTTTATCCCTGGCACTGCTCTTTAAAAACTATTAGGAGATAATTATGCTTAGTCCCACAAAAATCAATCATATCGCCTTAGGTGTCACGGACATGGAGGAAGCACTCCATTTTTGGCAGGAAGCGTTGGGTCTTCAGCTTGATCGCGTAGAGGATGTGCCGGTTGAAAAAGCCAGAGTCGCCTTTTTCCATGTTGGAGAAAGTGAAATAGAATTAGTTCAACCTACATCAAATGATACTGGATTGGCTAATTATCTAGAAAAAAAAGGGCCGGGAATTCACCACCTATGTTTGGAAGTAGATGATATCAAAGCGATGATCGATCAACTCATTTCAAAAGGGGTGGAAATGATTAATGACAGTGCTCGGACTCGAGATGATGGTAAGAAATATGCATTTATTCACCCAAAAAGCACCCATGGTGTATTGGTAGAGTTGTACGAATTACCTAATATAGAATAAAAATAATTCCTAATCCCCCATTATCCCATCAGACATCATTTCCCCGGACATCATACCGTCTGGCCCCATAAATGTTCGCACATAATTGATCACATCCCAACGTTGCTTTTCTGATAAGCGTCCTTTAAAAGCGACCATGGCAGTTCGAAATTCCTCCCCACCCTCAGAAATTCTCCAAAATAAGTAATCATCTGCCATCATATGGCTTGTATGGGCGATCTGTGGGGGCCGTGGATAAAAGTCCTTTGCGTTTTCTCCATCCCCCATTCCAAACTCACCATGGCAAAAAATGCAATACTCTAAAAAGGTGCTTTCCCCACTCATCAATGAATATTGGTCTGGTTCGATAGGATTTTTCAACCCGGTATACTCCCCAGGCACAGGCGCATTTTGGCGTAATTCTTTCCCGGTGGTTATTTCATAATAATAGCTTACGGGGTTTACCCCACAAGCGGTTAAAAATATCGAGAAGATGAATAATCGAATAGTATTTTTCATCATTTCCTTATTATTCTTCAGAGAATACGCTAATTTTACTCCATAGAAGTTCGTTTTGTGGGTTTTCTATTGACGATCATAATACTGGCAATTACAAGAAAACAGCCCAAAGCCAAGTTCCAATGTAAAGGCTCACCCAAAAAACTTACCCCAAGAATTACCCCAATCACGGGAAAGGTAAAGGTCACCATTGTTGCCCTGGAAGGCCCAACGCTGTGTATCAGGTAATAATACAACAAATAGGCCACACATGATCCCACTAACCCCAACCAAAGTACTGCCACCCAAGTCATAGGTAAAGTAGGCATTTCGAAATTTCCGCCAATCAGGGGGGCAGATATTACCAGGAACAAATCCGCAGCCATTAAGGGCAATATTGCCTGGACGATTGTATCAATCCCTTTCGTGTTTTTTCTAATGTAAACTGAGCTAATTGCATAAAATATCGCCGCTAATAACACCGCCCCCTGTCCGAGTAAATTATTCTGTATTCCCGATTGAATATCCTTGTAAACCAAAACCACAACACCCGAGAAACCAACCAATACCCCAATCATCTTCATCCAATTCAGGCGGTCATCGGTCAGGTAAAAATGGGCTAATATCACTGAAAATAAAGGAACACTGCCGTTTAATACCGAAGCTAAACCAGAATCGATATATTGTTCCCCCCAAGTGATCAACATGAATGGCACCGCGACATTGATCACACCAATGACAGCTAAAGCCAACCACTGCTTATTCTGCTTGGGCCATTTTGGTTTTCGAACGGCAATGACCACCAACAAACCAATGATTCCAAATAGTATTCTTAAAACCACTAAAGAAAATGGTGAAATTTCCTCCACGGCAATCTTGATCCACAAAAAAGATGTGCCCCAGGCCAAACTGAGGCCGATAAATGCTAACCAGTCCTTACCCTTCATTATTACCTTCTTCATTATTCTAAATTCTAAGTATATTAATTTAAACAATAGATTGATTTTACCTCTCAAACAATAACTATAACAACTAAAGGAGGGATATTGTGAAACCCCAAAATAACAATTGATACAATACCCCATGTCTGATAAACGACTTGACCCAAGATTATTCGAAACTAAAAAAGCGGAACGGTGTAATTTTCCCGAATGCAAGGCCGCCTGCTGTGTTTATGGCACATGGGTTGACAAAGTTCATGTAGAAGATATCTTGGAAAATGCAGAAATAATATTGCCCTATATGCCTGTAGATAATCGTCAGGCAGAACTTTGGTTTAACCATAAAGAAGAGAATGACCCCCATGCCTTAAGCGGGAAGGTGATACCTACAACAGTGGTCCCAGACCCGGACCATTATGGTGGTTCTGCATGTATTTTCTTAAGGGGAGATTATAAATGTGCTTTGCAGGTGGCTGGTGAGGAAAATAATCTTCACCCTTGGCGATTTAAACCCTTTTATTGTATATTGCACCCTTTGGAAATGGACGATCAAAATCGGATCACTCTTGATAAAATACATTTATTGGTCGCAGAAGAAGCCAGCTGTCTTCGAATGGCGGAAAAAGACATTCCCCTGCAAGATACATTTGCAGAGGAATTGGAATACTTCTTGAAAAAGAAAGAGAAATAAATCTTCTTTTTATTAAAAATAATTTATTCGTATCTCAAAGCCTCAACTGGTTCTAAGCTTGCTGCTCTGTTTGCCGGGTAAAGACCAAAAAAGAGTCCTACCGCCGCCGAGAAAAGGGTTGCCAGGAGAACAGCATCCAAACCGATCTGAGGGTTGAGTGCGGTGTCACTTGCTTCAGCAATTAAGCGCACAACTTCACCGATTCCCCACCCTAAAGCGATGCCGATTAATCCACCTACTAAACTAAGCAAGGAGGATTCAGTAAGGAATTGAATCAAGATATCCCTTTTTCGAGCACCCATCGCTTTTCTAAGACCAATTTCTCGGGTTCGTTCGATCACCGATACCAACATGATGTTCATGATCCCAATTCCACCAACCAATAAAGAGATTCCTGCGATGCCACCCAGGAAAATAGTTAATACTCCAGTGATTGCAGATGCGGTTTCCAAAAAATCTTGTTGGTTCATTACTGTGAAATCATCGGCCGCAATTTCAGTGCGATGGCGACTGCGAAGAATTTGCGAAATTTCTTCTTGGGCAGATAAAACACTTTCTGCGCTGGTCGCCGAGACCATGATCATATCCACTCTGTCACTTGAGGCCCTTTTTAACAACCTGGATTGAGCTGTTGTCATGGGAACAATTGCGACATTATCTTCACTACCAAAGGAACCCCCACCTTTTTCTTCCATTACACCAATCACCCGGAACGGCTGTCCTTCGATCCGGATCGTTTCGCCGATTACTCCTGCTTTTCGCCCAAAAAGTGTTTCAGCTACTTCAACGCCAAGCACCACCACCGAAGACCGTCCGAGCATATGGCCTTGGTTGATGAACTCCCCTTCTGTTACTGTCCAATTTCGGACAATGGAATAATCTGGAGTTACACCGGTAAGTTGCGTATTCGCTGTTACACCGCTTAAGGACACTTCCCCATTTCCTTGAATGACCGGGGCGACGCTAAAAACAGAGGGCGCAGAAAATGGATCATCTATTGCCTCCGCGTCCGCCAAGGTCAAAGGTTGAGGGTTAGATATTTCTACATTATCATCCCCACCAGTAAATACAAATAGCAAATTTGTACCAATCCCTTCGATTGAACCGGTGATCTCAGCTTCAGCACCTGCACCAATTGCCAACATCGCAATTACAGCAGCGACGCCGATTACAATTCCTAAAATTGTTAAACTTGAACGCAATTTGTTTGCTGCCAAACTTTCCATCGCTTCAAGTATTGGTTGCCAAAATTTCATTTTTTATCCTCCACAACCACACCATCTCGAATCATCACAATTCGATCAGTATGCGCAGCCACTTCTGGATCGTGGGTAACAATGATCAAGGTTGTACCTTTGTCCTGATTCAATTTAAGTAAAACCTCCATGATCTCATCCCCTGATTTTGTATCCAGGTTTCCAGTTGGTTCATCAGCCATGATAATTGATGGGTCATTGATCAACGACCGAGCAATTGCGACTCTCTGCTGTTGTCCACCAGAAAGCTCATTTGGGCGATGTTTGATCCGATCACCTAGACCAACCGATTCGAGAGCATTTTCAGCCATTTCCCGGCGTTGTTTAGGAGTAATCCCCCCCTTGTATCGGAGGGGGAGTTCCACATTTGCAAGTGCTGTAGCGCGGGGAAGCAAGTTGAAACTTTGAAAAACAAAACCCACTTTCCTGTTTCGAATATCCGCAAGTTGATCGTCAGTGAGGTTTGCAACCTCTTCTCCATCTAAATAATATTCTCCGGAGGTTGGACGATCCAAACAACCCAGAGTATTCATCAATGTAGATTTTCCGGACCCAGAAGGTCCCATAATTGAGATCACTTCGCCACGGGCTATCTCGATATTTAGTCCACGCAAAGCGTGCACTTCCATATCACCCATAACGTAGATCTTCCTTAGATCTTTCGCTTCTACAACAAGATCAGTCATGATTTAAAATCCCCCGCCTGGACCGCCAAAGGGCCCACCGTTTGAGGCACCATCAAAGAAATTAGTAGGAGGATTTAAGACTACCGTATCACCTTCACTTAACTCGCCATCCAGTACTTGGCTGTACATATCAGAAGAAACACCTAATTCAACCTTTACTGTTTTGATCCCACCCTGTTCATCTTCGTCCAAAATGTAAACCACTCGACTTCCATCTTCAACTCTTACAGCCCGATTTAGGACCAACAATACATTTTCTAATTGACTTACAACGATATTCACGCCTGATGTCATACCTGGTTTAACCTGGTCATCTTTATCAATTAATTCGATTGTCACCTTGAAGGTCACTAAGCCCTGATTGGAATTGCCCACCTTGGATACTTCTAATACATTCCCTTTATACTCTGTTGCTAAAATTGCATCAAAGGTCAAAACAACATCTTGATCTTCCTGAATTCGATTGATGTCAACCTCAGAAATTTCCACGTCTACTAATAGGTGGCTAAGATCGTCAATTCTAAAAGCTGGAGTTCCGGCGCTAACCAGATCTCCAGATTTAATTTCAGAGCTAGTGATAGTACCTGTAAATGGTGCCTCAATAAAAGCCATATCAAGTGTGGATTGAGCCGCGTCTACTCTTGCTTGCGCACCAACACGATCACCTTCTGTTGGCCCAGCGAGCAAAACATCATAATCTAATTTTGCATCTTCTAGTTGGGCTTCATATAATGCGACATCAGCCTTTGCTTTATCCACATCGACTCGCATAGACCCCCCAATCAGGCTGTTATAACGATATAAGGCATTATTGTATGAAGTCTTTGCCTCCGCAAGATTTCCTTGCATAGTTGCTACTAATACAACATTTCCAGCATCTTCCCATTTGTCCCAGTCGGACTGTGCTCGATCAAGTCTATCTTCGGCAAGAACCAATGTAGATTCTGCCTGGTCAATATCCTTTTGGGTAGGTGGGGCTTGAACATTATATAAGTGTTGGGTTGCATCCAATACAGATTTTTCCAAGCCTGCAACCGTTTCTATGGCTTGAGCTAATGCCAAGGCATCAAACCCCTCACCCAAATTTTCCAAAGCCTTTTCCGCATTGATTAGATCAGATTGGGCCAATATGACATTTTGGGGGAGAGATGTTTTCAGTAATTCTGCCAATAGATCTCCCTGATTGGCAGTTTGACCAATGGAGCTAAAAATCTCTCCGACAATCCCCGAAGTCTTCCAGGTCAGTACAGCTGATTGGTTTGAACGAACTGTACCTGTAGCTCCAACAGTTGCTACTAAAGAACCCTTTTCAGCTTCTACAGTCTGCAGTTCATCTAATAATGCCTGTGAACTCTGGTTACTTTGGTAATTTAGGAATCCCCATATACTAGCTACCACGACCAACACAACAACAATGATAATTATCGTTTTTTTCATAATCCTTTCAATCTCCTATACCTCTGGCATTGAGCCAATTAATTTCATGTAAATCTATTTCATATCAATCCATTTATTAAACGTTTTTAGAGTTGATTTTATTCGGTTTAATTTCCTATATTTGCCAATTTCCTCCCACTATTATTTACAAATTTAAGGAGAATAGCAATAATTCCTGAGAGTTTATTTTTAAATAATCACCAAGAAATTATAGTCCACAACTATATTGGATTCATTAGAACCATGTTAATAACGATATTTCAAATGAATATTAATAAATGATTTTTGGGCTAATAATAGCTATTTCCCCCCTAAAAAAGGTAATCAATAATTACTATTTTTGCAATATTCCTTTTATTTTACCTCTCGCGAATATCATGAGAGAATTAATTTCGGGAACTTTCAGGAATGTTAAACTTACCCCATAAACGAGTCCCCCCACTAAAATCCCCGCTAAACCGATTACCCATACAGAAAGTTTGATGGAAAAATTCATCCATAATAAAATTGCAGCAGACATAGCCAAGGTAGCCAAGACCGATTTTGAAGTACCTTTTAATATGTGCTTTCCATTTATTCCTTTTAGTCGATTTCGCATGAGGTATAAAAGAATAAGCATTTCAAGGGTGGTCGAGAAAGAATTTGCCAGAGCTAAACCACCTAATGGCATCCAACCCATATTATTAAAAACTCCAGGCAAAATTAGGCTTAAGATCACATTTAAACTCATTGCACCCACCCCAATTGCAACGGGGGTTTTGGTGTCATGTAAGGCATAAAATGCCCGAGACAATATTTCTACAAGGGAATGGCCAATTAAACCCACCGTAAACCACAGAAGTGCCCAGGCCACCAATTGTGTATCCTCTGGGGTGAATTCTTTCCGCTCGTAAAACATAGCTACAATCGGTACTCTTAGGAGGATCAGCCCCATCATTGCAGGGATTGAAAGAAATAAAATACTACGTAAAGTGGCCGCCAGAGAAGAACGCATCTCTTCTGGTTTCCCTCGCGCAATTTGGGCCGCAAAAGTGGGTAAGGCTGCTATTGATATCCCTTGGGCAATGACCACTTGGGGCATGGTCATTATTCGCCAAGCGAAATCAATCCCAGAAATGCTCCCCTGGGGCAACCGAGACCCCACCATCACATTGACTAAAAAATTTATCTGAATAACTGCCACGCCCAACAGTCGGGGTGCCATTAAACGACCCACTTCTCGAACCGCGGGCAAATTAAGACCTAAGGAAAAACTAAATTTTCGTTTTGGTAGACGTAGAACTCCCGGCAACTGAACGAGTAGATGCAGCAAAGCACCAAATACATATCCCCATGCCAAACCATGGATACCCATTGAAGGAGTAAGCACCAGCAATCCAAAGATCATGCCCAACCAAAGCAGTGTGGGGGCCAAGGCTGGCAAAAGGAAACTTTGATAGGTATTGAGCACTCCCATGATCAATCCGCTCACCCCAAAAATGATTGGTGCAAGCAGCATGATCCTTAATAATTCAACGGTTAAGATTTGCTGCTCAGGAGTAAATCCTTCCACATAGAGATTTACAATTGGTTCCGCAAATATCCAAGCCAGCCCACATACGACGGTTAAGACCAAGATCACTAAGTTGATAATCGCAGAGGTTAATTGCCACCCCCCCTCCCGGTCATCATTTTCCATGAACTCAGTTAAAGTGGGGATGAAGGCAGATGCCAGGGCACCCCCAGCTACCAGGGTAAATAATATATCCGGAAGCTTGTTTGCAGAAGTGAAAGCATCTAAGATCTCCCCCGCCCCAAAAACCTGCCCGGTAAGGATTGTACGCACCAGACTGGTTATATTGCTCAATATAAAACCAAACATCACCACCCCGGCCGCCTTGGCAATCTGCCGGTTAGCGCTTGGTTTTTCTACGAGAGTTTCTTCCGTATTCATCTCCATATGGTTAGATTATAAAGGAAAATAACTACCCAAAAGCCTGATATACTGAAAAATAAATTTCCATAGGAGAAACCAAATGAAAAAACGATGTGATTGGGGAACAGGTGATCCTTTGTATGAAACCTATCATGACCAGGAGTGGGGAGTACCCGAACATGATGACCGAAAACTATTTGAAATGTTGATCTTGGAAGGAGCCCAAGCTGGACTCAGTTGGATCACGATTTTGAAAAAACGAGAAAACTATAAAAAAGCATTTGATAATTTTGATCCTGCAAAAGTGTCAAAATATGATGAAGAAAAAATTCAGGAATTATTAGGAAATCCTGGAATCATTCGCAATAAACTAAAAATTCGAGCTACAATTTCAAATGCCAAGGTTTATTTCGAAATTGTAGAAGAATTTGGCAGTCTCGATAAGTACCTTTGGTCCTTTGTGGATCATAAACCGATCATCAATCATTTTAAAACGATGGCTGATATTCCTGCGCAAACACCATTGTCAGAAGAATTGAGCAAGGATCTCAAAAAACGTGGGTTCAAATTTGTGGGACCAACCATCTGCTATGCCTTTATGCAGGCAGTTGGCATGGTCAATGATCATCTGACGGATTGTTTTCGTTATGATAAAGTGACCTAGCTCCCCCCGAAAATCCGTAACCCTCCTTAAATATTAGATAGCCGGCACGCCATCCGGCTCTCTGCAAGGAGGAGAAGAAGAGTTCTAATTACTTTCTACATCATAATTTTACTATTAAGCTCTTTCTGTTGCTTGACGCTTACCCTACGATTAACCTACGCTCCCCCTCCAATTCCTTTACAATATTGAAAGAATCAGTATTTAGACTGCTTTTCAACTATATATATTTATTTGGGAATCTCCCAATATATTAATGATGCTTTGATAAGAAATCTGATAGCACCGAATTAAACTCCTCTGGCCTTTCCACTGGAGTGGCATGGCGGGAATCCTTAATTATCTCTAAGCGGGCATTAGGCAATCGCCTCACGTACGCCTCTTTAGTTTCAATGGAGGAATAATCCTCATCCGCTGCGATCACCAATACAGGGCACTGGATCTCATGCAATTGATCGACCACAGACCATCCGATTGCCCCTCGCATTGAAGCCATATAAGCATCTTTATCATTTTCTGCCCACTGCTCCACAAAAATTTTCCGAATTTCTTCTTGTTCTGGTTTGATAAACAGTCCCTTGCTCAAAATTTCCCCAATTTTCCGCATGCTAAAGAATTTAAAGATCACCAAACGTCTGAAAACAGATATTCGCTCCCCCAAAGATTTAGGGATCATGTCTGCCCAAGTATTTACAACTGTGAGTGTAGCTACCATTTCAGGAAAATCTACTGCGAATTGGAAAGCGATCCATCCTCCCATCGAAATTCCCACGATATGTGCTTGCTTGATCCCCAATTCATTTAACAATCCTGCTAAATCCTTTGCAAACATTGGCACGGAATAAGGACCGGGGGGTTTCTCAGTTTTTCCATGGCCACGCACATCATAGGTCAACATCCGATAATTTGAGGAAAATTCCGACTGGAATTGCCACCCTTCTGCGCTCGATCCCAGTCCATGAATGAACACGAGATCAGGTCCTTCGCCCTTTTGCTGATAATGAATTTCTAGTCCTCCAACTTGTACTTTCGCCATCCATCCCTCCCTCCACTAATTTCGTCATCCTTCGTACCCAGTTACCCTTTTAGCTTATCATTTTCAAGATAAAATATAAAGTGGTATTATTCATCGAGCTTTTTTTGGAGTGTAAATGTCAAAATATAAAATAATGATAAGTGATAGTTTGGATCAGAGTGCTAGAGCAATTCTCGATCATAAAGCTGACGTTGTAGATCGTGCCGGTATTTCAGCGGAGGATATTCTAAAAGAAATCGGTGAATATAATGCGCTGATCGTTCGAGGACGAACTAAAGTTACCAAAGAACTACTTTCTGCTGCCTCAGAATTAAAAGTTGTGGGACGCGCAGGGGTTGGTGTTGATAATATTGATCTGGCTGCCGCAAAAGAAAATGGCATAAAAGTGGTCAATTCACCCACTGCTACCTCCAATGCCGTTGCAGAACATACTATCGCATTGATGTTGGCTCTTATTCGTAATGTCACCCTTGGAGACTCTGGCATCAAAGCAGGAAATTGGGAGAAGAAAGCGCTGCAAGGTATTGAGCTTTCGGGCAAAACATTAGGGATTATCGGCATGGGGAGAATTGGTGCTCGGGTTGCAGAAATTGCAAAAATATTCAATATGCAGATCATTGGTTACGACCCATTCTTATCAGATGAAATAATTTCAGAGAGAAATGCAAAACCAACGGAAATGGATCAACTTTTTGAGCAATCCGATTTAATCAGTCTTCATCTCCCTCTCACAAAGGATACTGAGAATCTCCTCAATGACACCACTTTTGAAAAAATGAAGAAGGGCGTTCGTCTTATTTGCGCCGCCCGGGGTGGCATTATTAACGAGAACGCTCTGGTCAACGCACTAAATTCAGGAAAAGTTGCTGGTGCAGCATTAGATGTATTTGAAAATGAACCTCCGGGGCTAACCGATCTAGTAACCCATAAGAATGTGGTTGCCACTCCTCATATAGGTGCTCAGACGGCTGAAGCTCAGGTAAGGGCAGCTAAAGATATTGCAGAAGAAATTCTTAATGCCCTCGAAGATAAGCCTCTTCGTTGGCAAATTGTGTAATACAGAAACAATTAAAATCAATAATTGCTCAAAAGGAAGGAAAAAGAAATGAAAGAGAAATTAGAAAAACTCAAATCCATATTAGCTGAAACACAAGATCTGGGTTTTGCAGGGGCTGTTTTAAGTTGGGATCAAGAAACATATATGCCCAATGGCGGTGCAGAAGCTCGAGGTCATATTTTAGGCACATTAGGAAAAATTGCTCATCAAAAATTCACGTCTGATGAAGTTGGAAAGCTATTAGAAGATTTGGAATCGGAAACTGCCGACCTTGACCCAGATTCAGATGACGCAAGATTAATCAAAGTAACAAAACGAGAATTTGAAAAAAATACAAAAGTCCCAGGGGATATGATCGTTGAAAAAGCTAATCTGACTACGGCTAGCAACATGGCCTGGAGAGAAGCACGAGAGAATAATGATTTCTCACTATTTGCCCCCCATCTAGAAAAACTATTGGACTGGAATAAAAGGTATGTAGAACTCTTTGGCCCATACGATCATATTTATGATCCCCTCCTCGATGATTATGAACCAAACATGAAAACTGCTGAAGTGAAGGCTATTTTTGATATTGTGAGGCCAAAACAGGTTGAAATCATTGAAGCGATCGCTGCAAAACCAGAAATTGACGATTCAGTACTTCATCAAAAATACCCCATCGATGCGCAAACTGCAATGGGCAATGAAATTATTACTGCAATTGGCTATGATTTTAACCGTGGCCGAATGGATACAACGCATCATCCATTTTCCACAACCTTCGGTTATGGCGACAATCGAATTACTGTCAGATATGAAGAGGATTTCTTCAACCCATTTCTCTTTGCTGCCATGCATGAGGCCGGACACGCCATGTACGAACAAGGAGTATCCAAAGATCTCGAACGAACTCCTTTATTTGGGGGCACCTCATTAGCGATACATGAGTCCCAATCTCGGTTATGGGAAAACATGGTTGGGCGATCCAAACCATTCTGGGATTGGTATTATCCCAAACTTCAGGAACGGTTTCCAAACCAATTAGAAAATTCTGATGTGAATAGTTTTTATAAAGCGATTAACAAAGTTGAGCCATCCTATATTCGCGTAGAAGCAGATGAAGCAACCTATAACCTTCACATCATGTTGAGGATGGAACTTGAGATCGATATGATGGAAGGGAAAATTGACATCAAAGATTTGCCCGATGCGTGGAATAGCAGATTCGAAGAATATTTAGGTATCGTGCCTGATAATGATGCTAACGGTGTACTCCAAGACGTCCACTGGTCCTTTGGTCTTTATGGTTATTTCTCTACATATGCACTAGGAAATCTAGTTTCAGCTCAATTATGGAATAGGATGCTAAAAGATCACCCCAATGTTGAAGAAGAAATTCGGGCGGGAAATTTCACAAGTATCTTTAATTGGATGAGTGAAAAGGTATATCGTCATGGGGCCAAATTTGATCCCCAAGAATTAGTCAAGTCCATCACTGGAAGCAATATCGACGGTGATGCCTATATTCAATATCTCCACAAAAAATTTGGAGATATATACGAACTCTAATTATCAAGATTTTAAAAGACCTGGTTAAAAAAAAGACAGGTCTTTTTTTATTTAATATATTTACCGTTGTGACATTTGCCACTTGCTTTTTTTATCAAAATTGTTCAAAATAGAGATACAAGACAAACATACAGCACCAACTCCATCATTATTTTTCATCGTTGCCTACAATATCTTCCACCATCGCCGGGGGTCCAAATCAGCAGATATTCTGAGGTGGCATATGAAAAAGAATTCCCTTTTTATTTTTATATTCATTTTTTTGATGATCTCCAGCTGCAACTTGGTTCCAAGTAGCTACCAGATCGAAACAACCTCCGAATTAGGCCAGGAGACATTGTCCCGTGTAGATGATTTAAACGCGATGCTAGACCGCGGTGTAGAGATTGGTCCTGAAACTCGAGCAACAATTGATGCGTTAAACACCACGATCAGCGAGGGACTCAAACTAGGATTCACCGATTCTACTCTCTCGAGAGTAGATCAGTTATTAACAATGATTGAAGATGGCGTTGGCATCAAAGTGGGCTTAGATCCTGAAACAAATGCCACAGTAAATGGTTTAATCGAAACCTTAAACGATGCCCCTTCTCAATGGGAAGGTACAGCCAACCAGATCATCCACACCTTAGAAGAATCAACCTCCAATGTCGCTAAGACCATGGCCAATGAAATTGAGGATCTTATGGATCAAGCACGAATTGATACTCAACAAATCACGGCTACGGTTGGGGTCGAATTTCGTTGTAATGTGGATTTTTTGAGCACAAGAGCTGGGGATACGGTTGATGCCTTTATTGGTCGTTCGATTGTGGGAAAACTCTACAGTATCGTTTCAGGAGAAGAACCCGAATTAAATCCAATTCCAGATCCATGGGTATGTCAGATCATCCCAGATCAAATTGATTTGGCACAAAATGGAGCCCAGGTCATTTTTGAATTAGCGGTGATTAAACTCAGCGGGTACGATTATGTCGATGAGAATTTACCGACTGCCAAGATCGTTGATGAAGCTGGCATAGCTGTCCCAACGGTTCCCTTATACCCCTTCCTAAGCAGTCCCTACCAAATTCAACTAAACCTTCAGGGATTGGATTTTAGCGCGATACCGCCCCGCTCAAGGATTCTATTTGATTGGCCTTCCTCGGGGGCAAGTTTTGCACTTTCGATTGTTTTCCCAGACGAAGAGATTCTCCCCACCGAGACTCCCACCGCAACAATCACAATCACTTCTCCCAGTGTAGATATTTTAAAAGGACCGGGTATATTTTATAAAGTGCTCGGTCGAGCAGAATCTGGAGCGATCTATGAAGTTTTAGGCCAAAATGGCTCAGGAGATTGGTGGCAAATTGATTACGATGGCAGTGAAGCATGGGTCCAAAATTCTGCAGGAGTTCGAAACGAGCTTAGTGCCCCAGTAGTTTCTATCCCCCTTCCTCCACCTACAGCAGATTTTGTGATGACCCCCTCTGCTGGTGAAGCTCCTTTAACTGTAGAGTTCACAAATTCTTCCTCCGACGGATACCAATGGGCATGGGATTTTGGAGATGGTATTGTTGCTTATGAGCCCAATCCAACACATACTTTTACTGGAGAAGGCACATATAACGTTTCTTTAAGAGTAGATAGCCAATTGGGATATGGCATTGTGAATAAAACGATTGAAGTGGAACCAGCACCAATCGTTCTAATTCCCTTTCAACCGATCATTGTATATCCCTTCTTTCCAAACACCCCCACACCATCCTTCGGCTCAAAAACTTTCTTGTTTAGAAATTTCACCCAATTACCAAATAATGCGCATCACGACACCGGAATTTTAACGAGTGGCTATGATTGCGGAATTGTAGGACTCTCTGCAACGAGTGGCGATATCCACGAAAGTGGCGCGGATGACATCTTGGTTACAAGACTGACCCAGGAATTTGGTACTTGGTGGATCCACGCAAATTTCCATACGCATAATAATCATGAAAGGTGGGATATCGCGGTTATGTGCGTATCAAAATTGCAAAGTTCTACTTACAATTTATATTCGGGAATTCGTGTCAATCCTTCCGCTAGAGAAACGATCGACCTTGAAGATCTAAATATCCCTGAAAACAGTTATTGCGGAATTGCGGGAATGGGAGCATACAATGGCGATATTCGTGAAGGAGGTACCGCCCCCTATATTTTGAAGGCCTATTTAGAAAAGAGTCTTTCTACAGGAAATTGGGAATTAACTGCGAACTTTTATACTCATAACACCGAGGAAGTTTGGGATATTGATATTTTATGTATTTATGACAACCCAAACGTGCTCAACCATTTTTCCCTTACCCATTTAAGCAATAACGGACATCGTGATACCGGGGTAAGTAGCTCTGAATATGCCTGCGGCGTGATGGGCATGTATGCTTATAACGGAGATATCCAAGAAAATGATGCTGGGACTATTCTCCAAGCTTACACCTATGTGGGAGCCAATGGCAATTGGTTTGTGAAAACCGACTTTAGAACACATGGCACTCATGAAGAGTGGAATGTAAACATGCTCTGTGTAAAAAATTATTCAACCACAATTGTTGGTAATTGGGGACAGGGGTGGGCCCCTTAAAAAAGGAGAAGAGAATGAAGAATATTAAACCTAATTCGATTTGGTTATTGATTGCGATTGCCTTTCTATCGTCATTATTGGCTGGCTGTGGTGCATCTGATGTCAATCCATTATGCTCCACTTGTCCGATTGCCCCCCTACTTGCAATTGGCTTATTTATTATTTCAAAAAGATAATTAATTATAGATAATACATAACAGTATTTCAAAAAATAGTCTATTTCTATTTAAGTATAAATAATAAAATTGACAGCTGCTTATCTATGAAAGAAAATAATCTCTCTCCTTTCGTATTTTGCACTATGGTAAAATGCGCTGATTCGGGAGAATAAATAATTAGCCCGAATAATTCTCTAAAGTAGATAGGCAAGTCACACTGAATGAATACCAAAATTCAACAATTTCCAATATTACTATTTTTTCTTATTTTTCCAATTTTTTGCCTATCTTCATGCAATTCATCAATTACGGAAAATTTTAAAACTCCTGCCCCATCCATAAGTAAAACCAATCCCCCTTCTAATACCCTAAATACAAATAATAATTCTGAGTCAATTGATATCAAGGAAACGGAGGGTGCTTTATCCAACAATCAGGCTTCTAATTCCCAAGAACCTCCTCCAAATTTTGAGGAAACCCAAGAATCAATCGAAAACAATCCATTTCTCACAATTCCAGAAAATTTTAATTTTCCTCTCTCGACAATCACAATATTTAATCCGGGAGATTTATCCCGGGTCACCTCCCCCTTCAAAGTTGTTGCAGAAATTCCCAAATCTCTTGAAAATAGGGCTTTTGTAGAACTTTTTGGAGAAGACGGTCGATTGCTGGATAGAGAAATTATATATAATTTTGGATTGAGCGGTTTTTATGATTTAACAATATCCGCTGAAATGGAATTTGAAACAATAACTCTTGCCGAAACAGGATTATTAAAAATTACCCTACTGGATGATTTTGGAAATCCACTTTCTATTAGTTCAGTGCATTTGATTTTACTTAGGGAAGGAAATTCGGAAATTGCGGGATATGGAGATTTAAGAGAAAACTTGATCATTGAACGACCTCAGGAGGATTTTGAGGCAGAAAACGGGAATATTTTTGTGTCGGGGTATGTGCGGGCACAAGACCTGGGAAGTCTAAAGATCAAGATCGTGAATGAAAATGGAGAAACTTTGCGGGAAACTGAGGGGGTTCTTTTGGAAACGAAAAATAGTGCCTATTCTCTATTCTTAGGGTCATTAGAATATTTTGTGGCTTCTCCTCTGGATGTGCAATTGGTCGTTGAAGCAATGGGTGAAAAAATCCCGGAAATAACTTCCCTTAGCTCTCGCCGTATCACTTTGGAACCCTGATAGCGCAAAATTCTATTACTTTTTAGATTTCCTTCCAAACATATTCCCAGCCCAATTTCTCCGCGAATCCCCTAAATCAATGTGGGGAGAATTTTCTCCCGTCCAATTTGCCGATATCCTTTCCCCCATCCATTTCATTCGTCCCTTCCTAGCTTTTTCCAGGTTTTCCTTTACGGTTTCAATTGATCCTTGAGAAATTTCATCCCGTAATTTTTGCATTTCCATGATGAACTCATCCATCACCCGAACCATATTTTCTTTATTCAGAACCGCAGCTTTTGCCAGAGACCCAGGAGAATCTTGATTTTCTATCAAGCTACTAGCTACCGCAAATGGTCTTCCCGCAAATTTTCTCCCTTCCTTCCAACTTCCTCTGGAGGTATTTGCAAGTATTAGTTCCGCGGAAATCAATTGAGGCATAATGTGGACTGCAGCCATTATTCCATCAATTTCGACACCATCAGCAAATAATATGTGCGCATTTAACATTTCAGCTAATTCTGCAGATGTTTTAATTGCGTCAGACGAAGCCCGTTGGCTTGGATTAATTGCAAATGTCCCCCCCTGAAATAGGTTTTCAGAAGCAGCATCAAATCCGCTTTCTAATTTTTCGATATGTGAAGGAGAGATCATGGGAGTAAATCCTACATAATTTACTTTTTCTGAAAAATAATTTTCAGCCCACTTTAAACTTGCTTCTCTCACAGGAGATGTATCTAAAACGACTGCATTTTCCTTTACCTTATCTCCAATCGTGCTCATAATTCCTTCCACTTCTTCAAGCGTTAAGGACAAAACAATGATATCGGCTCCCTCCACTGCCTTGAATATATTATTTTCTGCTTCATCAATTGCAGAAATCTTCTTGGCAAATTTTGGTAAACGTCCATCAGGATCAAACCCTACTCGTTGAAATTGAGCAGAATGTCCTGCAAGCCCCAGCCCGATAGATGTCCCAATCTGTCCTAAACCAAGAATAGCGATTTTTGTCTTCATGAATTCCTCAATTGTTATTATCGCAGTATTGTAAGACCTTTAAAAATTGGTCTTCTTCTGAATTTTCAAATTTTATTATATTGTCCTGATGACGTAGTATTAGTGAAAGAACCATTGGAGATGCATTCGTTTTCTTGACCATTTCAGCCCCCCACTTTGGATGCATTTCTGATACTACAAACGCCTTGAAAAATCCCTTTGGCTCATTTTTCCCCCATATTTTTATCTGATTTGGGAAAAGCTTATTTCCCAACACAATCATTATTCGATCAAATATGTTTAGAGGATATCGGATTTTTCCAATGTCATGGAGTAATGCCGCAGTTAAGAGGTCTTCGTCATTGTCCACCTGTTCTAGAATTTGCCTACATACTGCTATTGCATGAAATTGTTCGGAAGCTTGAAATTTTTTAAATAGTCCGAATTGTTCTGAGTTTAGAATCGACGATACAAAAACAAGATCCTTTTTGCCAGGTTTTGCCAATAATGCTAGTAGAAACTGATTGATTCGATAAGATATCTTTGAACGCGACATTAAGATAATAATCCAGCTAGAAATTGAGCGGGGGCAAATACAAACCAATCCGTGATGCGGAACCCAAAAAATGGCAATACCCAAAGGAGAACAAATAAGGGGGCATAACTATATCCCCGAATCCTGTCCATGAATGCTTTCCCAGAATCAGGTAAAAAATAAATCAATACTTTTTCGCCATCCAGTGGGAATATTGGAAGGAGATTGAAAAAGGCCAGTACAAAATTAAAGAATATAAAATAAGTTAAAAATTCATAAAGTGAAGGGAATAACTGGCTTTCAGATTCGACCATATTGATCAGCCCGATCTTGATAGGAAAGGCCGCCAAAAGGGCTAAAATTACATTTGAAATGGGTCCAGCCAGGCTCACCCACATACGAGCAGATTTTGAACGACGTTCTAAAGTATAAGGATTAACCTCAACGGGTTTAGCCCATCCAAAACCGAAATTCAATAAAAATAATGAGCCAATAATGTCTAAATGCGCCAATGGATTAAGGGTTAATCGCCCTTGTTTTGCGGGTGTATCATCCCCAAAAATATCTGCCACCAAGGCATGTGCATATTCATGTACACTGAAACTTATTAACAAAACAAAAAGCAAAGAAAAAATCATTGGGAAGGGCATATTGGACATTAAGTCACCTCGCGGGCATTATACCACCGCGTGTTATAATGCCGAACGTAATTTTTTAGAGAGTAAATTTGATTATATTTGAGAAAAAATGATGCAAATTCCTGAACTTCACTTGGAAGATATTCTCAGATTGAGAAAACAACACCCCTGCGGCAGTTTCGATTGGAAAGTCGTCCGACTCGGAGCAGATATTGGCCTCGAGTGTTTGGGTTGCGAGAGACGGGTTTTACTTGAAAGAAGAAAATTAGCCCGTAGATTAAAAATAGTTATAAGTTCAAATAACGAAACGGGGGATGATAAAATCGAATGAGCACACTTTATTTAGTTGCTACACCCATTGGAAATCTCGAAGATATTAGTGCTCGGGCCTTACGGATTTTAACTGAAGTAAAGGTAATTGCATGTGAAGACACTCGCCATAGTGGAAAGCTATTGCATCATTTTGGAATAAAAACTCCAATGACTAGCTACTATGAACATAATAAAGTCCATAAACTTAACAAAATTCTAAAGTCATTAGGGGATGGTGACGTAGCGTTGATCTCTGATGCGGGGACCCCCAACCTCAACGATCCAGGGTACCTATTAGTAAATGCTGCACTCGAAGGTGGGCATAAAGTGAGTCCAATTCCTGGACCCTCTGCCCCCATATCCGCCTTAATTGTATCTGGGCTTTCTACAGATCGGTTTACATATCTGGGTTACTTACCAAGAAAACAAAACGATAGACTAAGCGCATTATTAGAAGTAAAAAATTTCCCCTATACGCTAATATTTTTTGAGACTCCTCACCGCATGGAAGATTCATTAGCGGATATCGAAACCATTTTCGGAAATCGTAAAATTGCGGTAGCAGGGGAGCTCACCAAAATGTACGAGGAAATTTTTCGAGGGTCTGTAGGGGATGCAAAAAATTATTTCCTAGATCACCCAGCAAGAGGTGAATATACATTAGTAATCGAAGGCCAATTGGATCAGGAAGAACATTGGGATGAGGCAAAAATAAAAAAAGCCATTATGACCGAAATATCCAGTGGGAATTCCCCATCCAAAATCGCCAAATTTATCGCAGATCAATCCGGTTGGCCACGCAGAAAAATTTACAATATGATTATGGACATGCAAAATTGATCAATAAGTGTTTTTATCAATCTTCCTCTCAAATTTCTTTTGAGTTAGAATGCAAAATAATAAAGAAATGATTTGAGCTATATCGATACACACCAAATAATAAAATATTAGTAACGAGGTTTTATAAATGGATCTAAACAATGTGGAGCGAATGAAAGAACTTGACCCTGAAAATATGATCGATCATATTAATCGATTACCCGAGCAATTATTTTCAGCATGGCAACTCGGGCAAACTCTTGATTTACCCGACTGGGAAGGGATAGACAATATTTTGATCTCCGGCATGGGCGGTTCTGCAATTGGCGCTGATTTACTTGCAACCTATGTCCGGCCATTTTGCTCAGTCCCTATCACCGTTCATCGAGATTACCAGCTCCCAGCTTGGGCCAATAACGACCGCACATTGGTGATTTGTTCATCCCATTCCGGCAATACTGAAGAAGTGCTCACTGTCCTAGAAGATGTGCTCAAAACCGATCGTAAAGTGATGGGCATTTCTACCGGGGGAAAATTGTCAGAAAAAGCAAAAACTGCTAGTTTCCCCCTTTGGCTCTTTGAACATAATTTTCAACCTCGGACAGCTGTTGGTTTTTCTTTTGGATTATTACTGGCAATTTTCTTTAGATTAGGGTTAATTCCTGATCCAAGCAGTGACCTAAAAGAAACAATTGAAGAAATGAAAAAACAACAAACAGACTTGCTCCCAGATGTTCCAGATACCTCAAATCCCTCTAAAAGATTAGCGGGGCAGCTGATGGGAAGGTGGATCACTTTCTGGGGGGCAGAATCAATGGCACCGATTGCCCGGCGATGGAAGGGGCAAATAAATGAAAATGCTAAGGTACAGGCCTCATTCGAAATTTTGCCCGAAGCAGACCATAATGCTCTTCAAGGTATTATGCAGCCCGAAGCTCAATTTGGGGCAACAATGAACATCTTTTTATTATCTAAAGACAATCACCCACGCAATAAAATTCGCTCTGAATTCACCCGCATGACATTTATGCTCGAGGGACAAAACACTGATTTCTATAAAGCAAAAGGAAAGTCTCGGCTCGCTCAAATGTGGACAACCATTCATTTTGGCGATTATGTCTCTTATTATCTTGCAATCGGATATGGCGTAGACCCCTCCCCCGTACCCATGTTGGTGGAACTAAAAGAGAAAATGAAAGACGCTAAATAAAATTATTAGGAAATTATTTTTTCAGATCAAAATATAGACAATAAACCCCCCCTTCCCGGGACTGTAAAATTCTATCAACAACACATTATTATTTGCATTGGGCACAGCGATTGGCCCTCAAATATAAATCACGGGGATGATTTCACCTCAACACTTAATCAGGCAATAATAAACGACGAGCATATTCCTAACACGCGACTCACAGCTTGTGACTCCCCTTCAATTAGGTCTGGTACAGATATCCTTCTCTTTCCCCATAATATCCGACTCCTAAGCATATCTATGCTTGATATTCCAAACCTCATTCTATTTCTAAAAAATGAGATCCCGAATCCCTTTAAATTTAAGGAAATTGAAAAAATGATTTTTCTCGTTTGCGGTCACCAAAAACGAGATGACCGCTGTGGAAAATGTGGGCCGATGGTTTTATCCTCTGTTCAAGAAACAATTTCAAACAAAAGAATGTCGGATCAGGTTGAGGTTTTCAAGAGCAGTCATTTAGGTGGTCATCGTTTTGCAGGAATACTGGTCTGCTATCCTTCCGGGAATTGGTATGGCAGGGTAAACCCAAGCAATGTCGAAAAATATTAATTTCTGAACTCGAAAATAACCAGGCATATCAAGAATTATGGCATGGGCAAATGGGTTTAAACACAAACGAGCAGCTCGAATATTTTAAAGGATAAAAGTAGGGACAAGAAGTTCATGTCCCTACTTTACAAACAATTTAATTAATTTCTATCGACTTCCAGCATCCATTACGGCAACTGCGGCGATATTGACAATATCTGTCACATCGTCACCCGTTTGCAAAACATGCACTGGAGCCCCCATACCCAGCAAGATCGGACCAATTGCCTGGGCATTACCTAAGTGGTTCAATAACTTATAGGCAATATTCGCGGATTCCAAAGACGGGAATACTAAAACATTGGCGTCTTTTACTGAACTAAATGGGTAGCGTTTTTCTATGATCTCTGCAACAACGGCTGTATCCGCCTGCATTTCCCCTTCAATCGCTAAATCAGGTCGGCGTTCTTTTACAAGTTCAACTGCTTTCTTGACTTTCTGCTGTTTAGGATGCGGAGTGCTTCCAAAATTAGAGAAGGACAACATTGCAACTCTAGGATCGAGGCCCAACTTTTTCGCAAAATCTGCGGCCAAACAAGCGCTTTCAGCCAGATCTTCAGAAGTGGGATCAATATTTACAGTCGCATCCGTAAATATATATACTTTGTCATCCACGATCATGATATAAACACCCGCGGCACGACGTGCATCGGGGGATGTATGATGAATTTGCAATGCAGGTCGGATTACATCAGGATATTCATAGGTCAATCCTGAAACGAAAGCATCCGCATCACCCATTTTTACCATCATTGTGCCAAACACATTCCGTTTCCAGAGTCGTTTTCGAGCTTCTCTAATATTAATCCCTTTTCTTTGCCGAAGCTCATAATAAGCTTGTGCATATTCATCCAGTTTATCAAATTCTCTAGGATTGACAATTGTGGGTTTATAGTCTAACGCAAGCTCTTTAATTTTCTTTTCGATCACTTCTTTTCTACCAATTAAGATTGGCTGACCGATGCCCTGGTCTTTTACTTGAGAAGCAGCTCGAATTATTTTTGTTTCTTCGCCCTCGGCAAAAACAATGCGATCTTTGTTTTTTACGGTTAGAGCCTGATTAAGGATGAAATGGCGTACTTGCTGGCCCTTACCTTGTCGGAGAGCTAATTGTTCTCGATATTCTTCGATATCAATAGTCTTTCGAGCCACACCTGAGTCCATTGCAGCTTGAGCAACGGCGGGGGCTTCCCATAAGAGTACTCGTGGGTCCAAAGGTGTCGGAATAATATAATCACGCCCAAATTTCATGCTTTCCTTGCCGTAAGCACGCAACACACTATCTGGCACATCTTCTTTAGTCAGGGCAGCCAACGCTTTTGTTGCTGCCAATTTCATTTCTTCATTGATCGAATGTGCTCTAACATCCAGAGCGCCACGGAAAATAAATGGGAATCCCAATACGTTATTTACCTGATTTGGATAATCAGAACGTCCCGTTGCAACGATAGAATCGGGACGGACTTCTTTGGCAAGATCATAATTGATCTCTGGATCAGGATTGGCCATTGCAAAAATGATCGGATCCTTCGCCATAGTCTTTACCATTTCTGGGGTGAGCACATCAGCCACAGACAAACCATAAAATACATCCGCTCCCCGAACTGCGTCCGCAAGATCCCGAGCATCTGTATCCACCGCAAGGGGTTCTTTATACTCATTCATCCCCTGTTCACGACCTTTATAGATCACGCCGCGGCTATCTACAAGCAAAACGTTTTCTTGTTTTACTCCAAGGAGAATCGCCATATTTGCACAAGATATTGCGGATGCCCCTGCACCGGATACAGCAATTTTTATGTCACCCAGATCTTTACCAACAATTTCCAGCGCATTTAATAACCCTGCGCTAGAAATGATTGCAGTACCATGTTGATCATCATGAAAAACCGGAATGTCCAACATCTTCTTAAGGGTGCGTTCAATATAGAAACATTCTGGGGCCTTTATATCTTCTAGGTTTATACCACCAAAAGTGGGGGCAATTGCCGCAACCGTTTTGATGATCTCATCTGGGTCTAATAGATCAACTTCAATGTCAAATACATCGATATCAGCAAATTTTTTGAATAATACGCCTTTGCCTTCCATTACTGGCTTTGAAGCCAAAGCTCCCCGATTTCCTAATCCAAGTATCGCTGTTCCATTCGATATGACAGCTACTAAATTTCCCTTTGCTGTATATTCATATGCTAATTCAGGATCCTTATCAATATCGATCACTGGTTCTGCCACACCCGGAGAATAGGCTAGGGCTAAATCATGTTGAGTATCCATTGGCTTAGTTGGAATTACTTCGATTTTTCCAGGTTTTCCATCTAACTTATGATACTCAAGTGCCTCTTTTCGCAAATTACTCATTACTTTCTACTCCTTTAGGATAGAAATTCAATATATTGTGTCTCCATTTCATATAATGACATGGAGACCAAGTCCTTTCAAGTTGTATCTGACACCCAAAATTAGGGTCATTTATACTAATAAAAAACCATCATTTCCATATATCTTAACCGTTTAAACTGTAAAAAGATACAAGCTTTTCCATAAATACCCTATAAAAGATTTCGCCTATTTTTGACTTTGTTTTTTTGCTTGGGTGTCTGCCGAAAACTTGCCCAGATTTTTAGAATCATGTAGACTGAAGTTCATTTTTTCATTATTTGGGAGTTCAAAAAACTAATAATTATTGCGTTCTATGCTACAGTAATAATCGATAAATATATTCCAATAAAAGGAAACTCATTCAATGAGCAGTGATAAAAAAGATAAAGCCTTAGAGAATGCGCTTAGTCAAATTACAAAACAATGGGGAGACGGATCCATAATGCGTCTGGGTGAAACCCAAACTTTAAACATCGATGTAATCCCCACCGGCTCTCTTTCCCTAGATATAGCGTTAGGTATTGGGGGAATCCCTAGAGGGCGTGTCACAGAAATTTATGGCCCAGAATCCTCTGGAAAGACCACCATTTGTCAACATATTGTTGCTGAAGCACAAAAATTAGGCGGCACAGCCGCATTCATTGACATGGAACATGCACTAGATCCAACCTATGCCGCCCGTTGTGGTGTTGACATAGAAAATTTACTTATTTCTCAACCAGATACTGGGGAACAAGCATTAGAAATAGCTGAAACCCTGGTTCGTTCTGGTGCGGTAGATGTTGTTGTGATCGATTCGGTTGCTGCATTGGTTCCCCGATCTGAGCTAGAAGGGGATATGGGGCAAGCCACAATGGGCGTGCAAGCAAGGTTAATGTCCCAGGCATTAAGAAAACTATCTGGTGCAATCAAACAAACGAATACCGCCGTGATCTTCACCAACCAACTAAGACAAAAGATTGGCGTCATGTTCGGGAACCCAGAAACAACCACTGGGGGGAATGCCCTAAAGTTTTATGCTTCTGTACGACTTGATGTGCGCAGCATTCAAAAAATAAAAACTGGGCAAGAAATTGTGGGTAGTCGAACCCGAATTCGGGTCGTCAAGAATAAGGTAGCAGCACCGTTTCGTGTCGCAGAATTTGATATAATGTATAATGAAGGTGTCTCCAAAATGGGAGACCTCCTAGATTTGGCAGTAGAAAAAGAAGTTGTCGAAAAAAGAGGTTCTTTTTACTCATATGGTGAGACCCGTTTAGGGCAAGGGCGTGAAAAATCTAAGGACTTTTTACGAGAAAACCCCACCCTAGCATCAGAAATAGAAGTCAATGTTCGTGGAGCGCTTGTACCAGAAGAGATTATGCCCCTCGAAGATGAAGAAGACCTCTCCGATGCAAATTTTAATGCCGCTGAATAATTAGTGGCCATCGCTGTAAATTGATAAATATGCCGGTGTCATCGTAAGACGACACAATAAAAGGCAAAGTGGCTTTTTGAGCAGAACTTGCAAATGTTTTATTTACATTGCAACACCACGCTCGAACATACGGAATAAAAAAGTTTGCATCATTTTTGCATGAATGCAATTTTTTGATACAGTTATTAGAGTTCTATTAATTGTAATTCAAGTCAATAATTCACAGCCATGACCCCTAACGGTGGTTCCATGGCTTTTTGTTTACCTATGACCAGAAAAATTACTGCTCTTAAAGTACAAAAAAGGAATAAGAACAGAGTAAACGTATATCTGGACAATGAATTTGCATTTGGTCTGTCCCGCATTGTAGCTGGATGGTTAAAAACCGGCCAAGAGCTAAGTGAAGAAAAGATTCTTGAGATTAAATCAAAAGATGAAATTGAGATCTCATTGCAACGAGCATTAAATTTTCTAAGTTATCGCCCTCGATCCGAGGAAGAAGTAAGAAAAAATCTTAGAAAACACGACACCGATCCTGAAATTATCGAAAGGATCATCGAACGTTTACAAGAAGGAAAATTGGTCAACGACGTTGATTTCGCCAACCTATGGGTCGAAAATCGCTCTGATTTTCGACCCCGAGGCCGCCGTGCATTAAGGGCTGAATTAAGACAAAAAGGTGTCAATGACCAGACTATCGAAGAAACGCTTATCGACATAGATGAAGAAGAACTAGCCTATCGGGCGGCGGTCAAAAAATCACGCCGCTATAAAGAACTCGAGTGGTTAGATTTTAGAAAAAAAATGAATGGCTTTTTAGCTAGACGAGGGTTCAACTACAGCGAAATAACAATCGTAGTAGAAAAAGTATGGAATGAAATCCATAGCAACCCTCCAAAATAAAAGGAAACCGACGAGGTAAAAATGAATGACACAATAATTTATATAATCATTGGCTTGGTGGCAATATCACTTGGTTATTTGTTTAGACAATTACAGCTGAATGCCCTCCATAAAAGAGAAGGGGAGAAAGCTGAACGCATTATTGCAGAAGCAAAAGAGACCGCACGAGAAGTTGAGGTAGAAGCAAAAAACACCTCGATTCAAATTCGGGAAACAGCTGAGGATGAAATTAAAAGACGTCGGCAAGATCTAAGTAACGAAGATGATCGATTACAAAGACGACGTTCAGAGATTGACTCTCAAGTGGATCGATTAGAAAAACGAGAACAAACGCTCAATAAAAGGCAAAGTACACTTGATCGCAAGTCAAATGAAGTGGATGACAAACAAGGGGAAGTACTAGAAAGGCTTCAACAAATTTCCACCATGACGAATGACGAAGCTCGAGAAGTTTTGCTCAAAGAAGTTGAAAAAGAAGCTCGCAGTGATATGGCTCGAATTATGCGGCAGATCGAAGCTGAAGCAAGGGAAGATGGCGAAGAACGTGCCCGCCGCCTAATTTCTTTAGCCATCCAACGAGTGGCCTCTGAACATGTTTCAGAAATCACCACCTCTCGAGTAACCTTACCCTCGGATGAAATGAAAGGTCGAATTATTGGTAGAAATGGTCGAAATATTCGGTCGTTTGAGCAAGCCGCTGGCGTCGATGTGATTGTTGACGATACACCCGAAACTGTCACAATTTCATGTTTCGATCCGGTTCGACGAGAAATCGCCAAACGTACCCTTCAAAAATTGGTTAATGACGGTCGAATCCATCCTGCTAGCATTGAAAAAACCTTGAAAAAAGAAGGGCGAGAAGTAGATAAGGTAATGTTGGAAGCAGGAGAACAGGCCGTATTTGATGCCGGTGTCCCCACGCTTCATCGGGAAGTAATAAAAGTTTTAGGCAGGTTGAAATTCCGAACATCCTATGGTCAAAACCAGCTTGACCATGCCGTGGAGACCTCAAAAATTGCTTCTGTCATCGCCGCAGAATTAGGAGCCGACGTTGAATTAGCAAAGATGGGTGGTTTATTGCATGATATTGGTAAAGCCATGGATCATGATCTTGAAGGCACCCACGCTGGAATCGGCGGTGAGTTTGTTGCTCGATATGGTGTACCCAAAAAAGTAGTCAATGCCATAGAATCCCATCACCACGAAGTCGAACAAGAAACCATTGAAGCTGTAATCGTTGAATCAGCTGATGCCATATCTGGCGCCCGCCCAGGTGCCCGACGAGAAAGTATTGACCAATATATTAAACGAGTAAAATCCCTTGAAGAGATCGCAAATTCATTCAAAGGCGTCAATGAAAGCTTTGCACTCCAAGCCGGTCGAGAAGTTCGTATAATCGTCCGCCCAGATGATTTGGATGACCTCGAGACCACTCGCTTGGCCCGCGACGTTGCCAAGCAAATCGAAGAAACCATGCAATACCCAGGTCAGATTAAGGTCACAGTCGTCCGGGAAACTCGGTCAATAGATTACGCAAAGTAACAGATTCCTTACTAATAAAAACACCCCATTGAATAATCAATGGGGTGTTTTTATTTAATTATTATATTGAATAAATTGTTTATGAAAGGAAGGGATTTTGAATTTTCTCTATTCCCACCAAAGTTTGAGAACCGTGGCCACTAAATATCTTGGTTTCGTCCGGTAATACTAATACCTGATCACGTATGCTATTTAATAAAGTTTGAGTATCTCCATGGGGCAAATCTGTTCGCCCGATGCTATTTTGAAATATCACATCCCCGCTAAATAATACATTCTCGGTCTCACAATAAAACATTACATGCCCGGGTGTATGGCCGGGGGCATATAAGACCTTGAATGAATAATCACCCAAAAATAACTCTTGCCCATCCTCAAGATCGATACTAGGTTCAGGTCCTGGATCAATATCCATCCCAAACATTCTGGCCCCTCCCTGCTCCCGCCATAACCAATAATCCTCTGGATGCAAGGCAACAGGAGGAGGTGGGTTAGAACCATCCGCCACTGCTGCCGCGCCACCTAAATGATCAAAATGGGCATGAGTTAGCCAAATATTACTAATTCTCCATCCTTTTTGATTCGCTGCGTCTAATATTTTTTCTCCATCCCAAGCAGGGTCGATAACGATCGCCACATTAGTTTCAGAATCTGCTATTAAATAGGCATTGGTTTCTACCGGTCCAAGGGTTAACGTCACAATTTCTAAACTCATATAAATCCTTTATTTATATTGATTTTATTGATGATTTTCTTCACGAACATCTTCTTATACATTATACTGTTGAAAAATATAACATTAAACCAATGAGGAGTCATTGAAATGCCAAAATATGTACCAGAACCCTTCAAAATCAAAATGGTGGAACCCATTCGCTTGATCTCGCCGGAAAAGAGAGAAGCTGCTATAAAAAAGGCAAACTATAACCTTTTTGCAATGAAAGCAGAGGACATATTTATTGATTTTATGACTGACTCCGGTACTTCGGCGATGAGCAATCATCAGTGGTCTGCGATGATGATGGGAGACGAATCTTACGCTGGTGCCCGGTCTTGGTTTAGGCTAAAAGAGGTTGTTGACGAAATATTTGGGTTCAAGCACTTCGTCCCCACCCATCAAGGTCGTGCCGCAGAAAATATTTTAACAAATCTCCTCGTACAACCTGGTGAATACATCCCCTCGAATATGCATTTTGATACCACCGAAGGAAACATTCGTGCCCGGGGCGGGCGTCCAAAAAATCTAGTTAGAAAAGAAGCCTACAATCCCTCTGAAAGAGTTGATTTTAAGGGCAATATGGACATCGAAAAACTTTGCTCTTTTATTGAGAATACCGGGGTTGAGAATATACCCTTTGGCATGCTCACAATTACGAACAATGCTGGTGGTGGTCAACCTGTATCGATGCAAAATATTAAAGCGGTTTCTGAGCTATATCATGAATTTGGCTTACCTTTCTTCATTGATGCCTGCCGTTTTGCAGAAAATGCCTATTTCATTAAACTTCGAGAACCTGGTTACGCCGACAAGTCCCCCTTAGAAATTTCTCAAGAAATGTTCTCCTACGCCGATGGAGCCACCATGAGTGCGAAGAAGGATGGCATTGTTAATATTGGCGGCTTCCTAGCTATGAACGATGATACATTATTCCAAAATGTTCGAAATGAATTGATCATTCGAGAAGGTTTCTATACCTATGGAGGACTAGCTGGCCGAGACCTCGAAGCAATGGCAGTGGGTTTCAAAGAAGCCTTGGAGGTTAGTTATCTTGATTATCGCCTTGCCCAAACCGCCTATTTGGGGGAAAGGTTAATTGAAAAGGGTATCCCGATCATAGAGCCTCCCGGTGCACATGCGATCTATATCGATGCTAAGAGTTTCTTGCCACATATTCCTCAGGCTGAACTACCCGGTCAATCCCTTTCAATCGCGATGTATAAACAGGGCGGTATTCGGGCTGTTGAACTAGGAACCGTTGCCTTTGGTTATACAGACCCAGATTCTGGGGAAGAAATTTTCCCTGAATTAGATATGGTTCGCATGGCTATTCCTCGCAGAGTATACACCCAAAGCCATATGGATTATGTCGTAGATGTGTTGACGGAGATCGCCGAAAATCCTCAGGCTTTAAAAGGATATAAGATCACTTACCAACCCCCCCTAATGCGTCATTTCACTGCACATTTCGAACCACTATAAATCAAACAACCAAAAACGAGTGGTCCGTATGAACCACTCGTTTTTTTAATTACCACAAAATTATTTTATTTTATTTAATTCTTCACCAAATACATTTAGGGCTTCATAATAAGGGAGGATGCTGGGAATATAATGTCTTTCATTTGCCGCATGAGGACCCAATCCGCTTTGACCCCATACAATTCCTTGTCCATTTGGCGCAAATCGAGCACTTGTCCCAGCCAATTTTCTCCCGATCTTTGGCTCTTTATTGGATATCATTTTTATTCCGGCCAATAAAGCTTCTAAATAGGGGTTATCTGGATCGCAGGCAACCCCATTTTCAAAGTTTTGTGCTTCAAAATTCAAGCCCGCGTTTTCACAATACTTCTCCACATCCTGTCTGAAGGCGTACAAATCGTCCTGTGGTATCGACCTAATTTCCATACCCATCTTCCCAACTTCCGCAGTAATATTGTAAATACCAGGGGTTCCCACCTCTATAAAAGGGAATCGAAGTTGAGAATGCCAGCCATCCTCACTTTCAAGTTTTAGATAATTTTCGCTAATTTTTTTAATATCACCTTGCGCTTTAACCAAACACTCCCCAACACCCACCTGGGCTCCTGCAACTCCGCTATGGCCTTTTTCCCCATGGGCAACGATCTGAGCTCTTGCCAAACCTCTATTTTGAATATCCACCGTTCCCCAAATATTCTCTCCACTAATTTCCGTTCGCTCCCCAGCAATAAATAATTTTGGTTCGTACCCGCTTTCCGCCTTCAAGATATCAAGCACAAAAGAGGAACCATATTTATCCATTTCCCCATTTTCTTCGTTTCCAATGAGAAGCAAACACACAGGCGGAGGGGGTCCCCCTACTTTTAGGATATCTTTCATCCAAACCATATAGGTCGCCACAACTGTTTTCATATCCCCCGTCCCACGCCCTACAAAATAATCACCTTCAATCCTCGGAATAAATTGAGTATCATCTGGTTCAGGTTCAACGACATCAAAATGACCAGATAACATTACGGGTGCAACCACCTCGGGTGTAAATCCAGCAAGGATAGCCGGGTATTTTTCATCCTCAAAAACTCGAACATGTACCCCAACACCTTCAAGATATTCCTTGATTAACAAATAAGCCTTTCGTACTTCAGATAATCGCTCTGTTGGGCTGGCGGTCACTGAAGGAATTTCAACCAAACTTTTAGAAAGTTGGAGGATTTCAATCGTTTTTTGAGGAAGGTTTTCATTTTCTAAAGTAAATGCTGACTTTTCGGCACTTTCTATTTGATTGATCTCAACCATTAAACCAATTTTCTCAATTTCACTTTCTGCAAGATTGGAAATAGTAGGGATTATTTGATCCATATCATTTTGAATGGATTTTTTCCTATTTTCCACAAGATTTTTGAGCAGTTCTAATGGAACCTCATCCTCATCCCCCATCGCTGCCTTAAGCTCTGTCCGAATCTGATCAGCAGTATTAGGTGCACCCTTCGCCATTTCGACCAAAGGTTGTAAATCCCCCCATAACCCTAATGCTTCGGCCAAAGGTTTCACCTCATTGATCGACCAAGATAGAAATTCTCGCATTTGGATCGGTTTTCCTGTGATCGGGTTTTCAATTTTAGACCGTAATCCATCTTTTGCTGCAGAAATTTCATTTCGCCTAACTCGCTCAATATCTTCGTTATCATATCTAAATCCCCTACAAAAGGTCTTGTCAGCATACATTCTCAATAGCAACAAATGCTTCAAGGTCAAATTTGCCAATTCCAACGACATTGAACTCCCACCGTCATCTGTACGAATTTCTACTCTGGACATCGGTATTTTTATTCGAGTAAGAATGTTTTCCATCTCAACACGGGCTGCAACCTCATCAATAGGATGCTCTTCACTTCCGATTGCATAGAGACCACGGGCATATAATGCTTCCAATTGATCATTCGTAATCTCGATCTGCCGCTCAACAGATTCTGCAAAAGAGCGGGCTCTGACAGGGCTCCAGTTGTTGTTCCCGAACCGTACGCCTCGTCTCACCAGATCAAATGAAGTATCCACATAATCCTGATGGCTACGATATAAGTTTGGAAGATCCATCGTATCGGGGTTTGGAAAGGTCAAATTCCTTATCGAATCATATTCGGTTAATATCACAACCGGTTTTCCATCTCTTTCTTGTGCTTGCATCGGAGTTGAAGCCCCAGCCGCAATAAACATCGCAGAAAAAGCCCGCATCAATCGGGTCGCAGTGATATAGACCTGATTGAAATACTCATCTCTTCCCCCGTTATTTCTTTGATGTTGGGGAAGGTGCAAAAAATCCCAGTCGATCAATGGCTCCGGCAAAGATAAATTTACATGGTTCCCCGTGGTTGCCATCGAAACCCCATATAGATCTATACATCGTTCAAGATATCTACGTTTGGCAAGCCCCATACTAATTGGGATCGACTCATGATCTACTTCGGTTAGATATAACAAATTACCATGCCAAGCGTGCAGGGGTTGGTTAAATTCCTCGCTAATCTTATCTAACGATTTTAAGAAAATCGATTCGATAAATCTTGCCTCATAAACTGCCCCTTTTGGGCTGTAATAGGGCCTCCCCATCATTTCAATCATCCAATGGAATATTTCTAGCGTGCTTAATTCTCGAATACGAGGATCCATATGCTTATCACGCAAATATTCAACAAAAGATTTTCGCGTTGAACCTGCCCCTACCGTCAATAAGGGTTTCATCCCCTGATCTAAAAGGTTCCATTCTAGCTCGAAACCGCATATACCCTTTTCAGGCATCTCAGTTAATGCGGTTTCTAAAGCTAGTTGGTATTTGTCTACAAACTTTGTGAGCTCAAAATCCGATACCATAAAACCATCACCTTATTTTTCTAAAGCTTTTAGCCCTTCAATAAGTCTCTTAGCCGCACCTATAGTCCGTTCGGCTGGGGTCGCATAAGAATATCTGATCCAATCCCCGCCAAAGGAGGAGAAAAAGGAACCAGGTACCACTGCAAGCCCATGGGCTTCAGCTAGGTACTGCCCCATTTCTTCGGTGTCTGCCCACCCCTTTGCATTTACCCACTGACCGACGTTAATAAAGGCATAATAGCCTTTCCCAATGATATACTCAAAACCATTTTCGTCAAGAAAACTTTTCAATACATTCCTGCTCGCATTGGTGGGCTCCACAATATTTCGACAAGCCTTTGCATAACCCATTTCATATGCAGCTTGAGCAACCGACAAAGAAAAATAAGGCGGGATCACATTATGCGAGGCTCGGGCAACAATAAATTTGGTCACTTCTTCAGAAGCGATCAAATGCGCTGAACGAATATTGGAAGCCCCTAAACTTTTGGTCAATCCATCCATCACCATGATGCGTTGTCTTTCTTCTGGTGCAAACATTCCCAAAAATTTATTTAAATCCATTGGCGCTTCATCAGTCACGTAATGGTAGATCCAATCAAACAGAACAAAGGCAACGCCATTTTCTAAAGCAAATCGTCCCAATTCTGCCTGTTCTTCCATCGAGATCGTCCGGCCCGTAGGATTATCTGGGCAGGTAATCACCAATCCAGCAATTTTTCGCCCTGATTTTGCCGCCATATCGACGCAAGCCTTAATTCCCTCTGTCGTATATTTCCAACCTTCCTCAGGTCTACCGGGGGCCAACATTACATTTGCGCCAATGCCATAGGGACCCCAGTTATAGGAGATCCAAGGAACTCTAGAGACGACAATAAAATCTCCCACCTGACCCGTGCCAAGGTTCAACATTGCCTGGTAAGCTTTTACTAAAGCATCGCGCCCCCCCACCGTGCCGGTAACATTTGCAGGACCAAACCCCAAGGATGAGTCTATTTGCCAATAATTTTCTACGACAACTTCACGGAATTTGGGGGTGCCAAAAGGCATATCATAGCCTGTACCATGCTCGAATTGAAGTTCAGCCGCCCTTTGCAAAATTTCAGGTGCCACGCCAGGCAAACTTGCCCCACCATCTCCCTGGGAGGCATCAAATATCGCTTCTCCTGGGTAATTGTCTTGGTATACCTTAAGTGACTTTTTGATCAAGAACATTCTTGATGGCGGAATAGTAGCCAAAGAATTCAAATGATCACTGACCGGCACTAAATTGCCCTCGGGCACTACATAGGCGGGGGTTTCGGGTGATAAATCTGTTTTGCTACTCATTTTTCTCCTCTTTAGAATCATTCATAATTTGAGAATCTTTTTGAAAAAGGTACTCTCAATTAATTAGGTGATTCCATCCTAGTATAAAGAAAACGCCCCAAACGGGGGCGTTTATTGAATTTCACATTTAAAGTACGGATAAAAGCATTGACTTCGACTTAACATATTCGGAAAAATATACCACCACCCTAGCCTCTCGTCAAGGTTGTTCAGTCTTTCACAATAAAAATAATTTCATTCCCCTTTCTTACTCTCTTCCCAAATCGCATCCATTTCTTCCAAACTTAGATCGGAAAGTTCTTTCCCCTGCCCCTTCGCTGTAGCCTCAATTACTGCAAACCTTTTTTTGAATTTCAGATTTGTTTCTCTTAAGGCTGTCTCTGGGTCAACATCTATCCAACGTGCAAGATTTGCAACTGCAAATATCAGATCTCCGATCTCCTCGGCTTTTTCTTCAGGGTTTTCTGCATCCTCAAATTCTTTGATCTCTTCCATTATCTTGTCAAAGACACCATCGATTTCCGGCCAATCAAACCCCACCCTGGCCGCTCTTTTCTGATACTTATCCGCAACTGCCAGCGCAGGCATATCTGTCGGCACACCATCTAATATCCCCTTTTCCTCATCCCCATTGTCTGATCGTTCTTCAGCTTTGATCTTCTCCCAGTTCTTTAATACCACGTCGGGTTCCAAAGATTCTACATCCTTAAACACATGTGGATGCCGCCTCACTAATTTATTATGAATGCCCTTGATAATACTTGACATATTAAATTCACCATACTCGGAAGCGATTTGGGCATGTAAGACAATTTGAAGTAAAAGATCCCCAAATTCCTCTTCCATTTCCTTGGGGGCGTCATGATCTATGGCATTGAGTACCTCATAGGCTTCTTCTAAGAGGTTTGTACGCAGGCTTTGATGAGTTTGTTCTCTATCCCACGGACAACCCTCTGGAGAGCGCAAATGAGCGATCAGTTCCTGAAAGTCTTCAAAGGAGGTATTATCTCCCAATGGAGGGATAAATAACGAACTCAATAATCCAATATACTCACTTTGATCAATTTCATATAACTTCAATTCTTCCAATTGGGCATCATTCGTTCCAGCCCCATGCACAAATCGAACAGGATGTTCATCAGGATATAAAGCCATCAGAGTTATTTTTAATTCTGAAGCAATCTCTTTGGAATGGACCTGGGCAATTAGGGCTGGCACACTTGGGGGAAAAGAGGGATGATGGGCCATCACCATCTCATGGGCATCCACCATAGTGAGCTGTGGCAGCGGGTCAACCCCCAAGCTTGCTAAAACAGGTGCCAAAAAACTAATTCCTTCAACAATTCTTGTCTGAATCCCCTGTTCTTTTGCCTGCCGAAAGATCTCAGGGCCGGTGGTCTCTGCAATAAATGGATGACCTGGAACAGCATAAACAACCCCCTCTGGTCGTTTCCCCAATTCAATAATCTCTTTAATTATTTCCGCATAGACATCTTCAAATTTTTCTTTTTCTTCATAGACCAAATCGAAAGAATACACCTTTAGGTCTTTTGGAAAACCTGCTATTGTGGGATGCTGACTTGTCCGTACATAAACCTCATCAACAGTCTCGAGGATCTGCCATGCTTCCCTTGTGAGGTGTTTTGGATCTCCAGGGCCTAATCCCAACAATATGATCCCGTTTTTTTCTTCCATACTTACTCCAATGATCTTTCCAGTCCGGCTACAGCTAAATGCTCGCTTTGATTAATAAATTTCATCGCCCACGGGCCATACATCTCATCTGATTTTTGGTAATTAAAGCTCGATAGCGCAGTAAATTCAGGAAACACACTGCATCGGCGAAATGGTCCTACGTTAAAGATGATATCAACAAAGGCGTTCTTAACCCAACCATGCCCAACCACCAAGACAGTTTGATCCTCATGTTTAGCGATCAACTCGGATAAGAATTTCCCCACACGGATAACTAAATGGGCATAGCTTTCCATATCAGGCACTGCTCTGTCAAACGGAAGATAAGGAGTCTTATGGAAATCATTGTCTTGGTAAACGGTTAACTTTTCATCGGGAATCGGTTGATGATCCCAATAGGCTGTACTTCCTTCCCGAATGAGGTCCGATAATTTCAGGGGCAAATTATAAGCTTCCGACACAAAACCAGCCGTCTCTTTTGTTCTCACCATACTACTGGCATAAATTGCATCTAAAGATATTTCTTCTTTCTTCATCCAGGTTGCCAATGCATTTGCTTGGTTCCTTCCTCTTTCTGTCAAAGGTCCATTCATTTCGGCCGGATTATCATAATCAGGCCATTTTTCATTTGCTATGCTCTCGCCATGTCTCGCAATATATAAACGCATAATCAATCCTTTCTAATAAAAAACCGCGGAGAAAACTTTTTCTCCGCGGTCTGTTGTTGTACAATAAAACTTTGCTACTTAACGTTTTGTATATGTTGGGGCTTTTCGGGCTTTCTTGAGACCAGGTTTTTTACGTTCCTTCACACGAGGATCTCGCGTAATATGGCCACCTTTTCGCATTGCCCGATCAACATCCGGGGTCATTTTAATTAAAGCACGAGCAATTCCCAAACGAACTGCACCAACCTGTCCTGTAGTACCGCCGCCTTTTACCAACACGCTGATATCAACAGCATTTTTTGCGCCGCCATCTTCCAGGGGAGAGTTAATAATATCAAGGTCACCGAAGCGGGGGAAATAATCTGCCACCTCTTTACCATTGACTACAAATGCGCCTTTCCCTTTAGTGAGACGAACGCGAGCTGTAGCTTGTTTTCTTCTTCCAATACCTTCAAAATATCGTTCAGCCATAATTCAAACTCCTTAAGGAAGCGGCTTAGGATTCTGGGCCCCATGAGGATGATCGGGTCCCGCATAAATTTTACAATTTTTCAGCAATCCACGACCAAAGCTATTTTTGGGCAACATTCCCCAAATAGCACTTCTAAGAACACGGTCAGGAGCTTTCTTCAAAAGATCACGAAGATTGATTTCTTTCAACCCACCAGGATATCCGGTGTGGCGATAGTACATCTTGTCATCCATTTTCTTACCAGTAACTTCAATTCGCTCACAATTCACGATAACAACATAATCACCATTATCAACACCAGGTGTAAAATCTGGTTTATGTTTACCGATCAATATATGTGCAATTTGTGTAGCAAACCGACCCAAATTTTGTCCGTTGGCATCTGCCACGAACCATTCTTTGGAAAGTTCACTAGGTTTTGGATAATATGTTTTTTCCACAACAACCTCTCTAAATTAATTGGATTTTACCAATCAGTTGTTTACTTGTAAGTCACCTTCGTGAGAAAGAGACCATTTGGCGGGGCCAAGCCCTGGATCATCCCAGGAATTTCTCCTCGCAAATACTTACCGATTATTCCCTGCTCGTGCTTCCCCAAGCCTATCTCCACCGAAATGCTCACCATTCGGCGAACCATATGATAAAGAAAAGCATTCGCACTCACTTTGAAACTCAATCCTTTGTCCTGCTCCACCCACTCGGCTGAAATTACATTCCGAATAGTCACACCGTCCTCTTTAGGAGGTGTCCCAAATGGGGCGAAATCATGTTCACCAACCATTTGTTCTGCAGCACTCTGCATCAAGTTTACTTCTGGTTTTGGCCAAATTCGCCAGGCAAATCGTTCCTCTATAGGGTTGCGATGTGCTTGAAAAATAATATCATAACGGTAACTTCGAACCAGAGCATCATAACGGGGGTGGAAATCAGCCCTAACTTCGGTCACCTGCCTCACAGCAAGATCTAACGGCAAAACTGCATTTAATGCATTTTGAAGATCATCGGAGCTATGCCCCCAATCGTGATCAAAAACGATCACCTGACCAGATGCATGCACACCCGCATCAGTTCTTCCTGCAGCGTAGACAGAGCTTCCTTTCCAACCGATCTTTCCAAGGGCTTCTTCGAAACTTCCTTGAACAGTACGGACATCGAGTTGTCTCTGCAATCCGCTGAATGCAGTGCCATCATAAGCTAGAATAATTTGGTAACGTGCCATTTCCAGTCCGGATTTCCCGGAAAGGATTTCTCATACTGGTTTATTCAACCAGTTCGAGAACAACCATCTCCGAGCTATCACCTAAACGTCGACCAAGTTTCATCATACGTGTATATCCACCGGGTCGGTCAGTATAACGAGGAGCAATTTCATCAAATAATTTCTGTACAGATTTTGGATCTGCCAGGCGGGCTGCAGCTAATCGACGAGCATGAACCATTTTTGAAGGTTCTTCTGCTTCGGCTGCATTTCCACGCTTGGCCAATGTTATCAATTTCTCTGCTTGACCTCTAATTGCCTGTGCTTTGGCTCGTGTGGTCTTAATGCGTTCGTATTCGAACAATTGCTTTACCAATGTTCGGCGAAGTGCATTTCGAGCACCCATATGTCGGCTTAATCTTTTTCCTGCTATTTTATGTCGCATTTGCTTTACTCCGCTTCCGTTTCAGCGGTTTCTTCTTCATCGCTTTTCAGGTAGCCCTTATCGGACATTTTATCGACCAATTCATCCATACTTTTGTCACCAAAATTACGAATAGACATGATCGCGTCTTCACCCTTTTCAAGTAGTTCCAACACTTCACCAACAGTGACAATGCCAGCACGCTTTAGCGAATTGAATACCCGAACGGAAAGATCAAGATTTTCAATTGGTGTTTCATAAATTTCACTTGTCAAGCGGGCTTCCATATCGACTTCTACAGGAACAGGTGTGAGTGATATTTCCGTAACACCAGCAATATGTCGTAAATGTTCAATAAGAATTCCAGCCGCTGTACTCATAGATTCTTCCGGGGCAACTGTGCCATCCGTCCAAATTTCCATTTCCAAGCGATCATAGTTAGTGCTTTGCCCAACACGAGCATATCCTACATCCCAGTTTACTTGTTTCACTGGGGTAAATATCGCATCCACAGGTAACTCACCAATTGGCAATCGACCACTTCGGTCATTTGCTGGGGAATATCCTCGGCCACGTTCCACACTCATTTCAATCTCGAGCTTGGTTTTACTGCTGTCAGATGTGAACAAATAAAGGTCAGGATTGACGATCTCTACTTCAGGAGGTGCAATAATATCTGCAGCAGTTACCACACCCTCACCGCGAACTTCCATATGTAAACGAGCGGAGTCCACATCAAAGATCTTCATACGCAATTGCTTTAGCTGAAGCATGATCTGGATGACATCCTCACGAATACCAGGAATATCACTATATTCATGTTGCACATCGGTAATCCGAATCGAGGTAATTGCCGTACCTTCCAATGAGGCAAGCAACACTCTGCGCAGGGCATTTCCAAGTGTGTTTCCATATCCACGTTCTAGTGGGCCGATCAAATATTTTCCGTAATTTCGAGACTCAGCTTCACGCTCAATTCTCGGAGTTACCATATTACTTAGTACTATCATTGGCTAATCCTTCCCCTGTTAACCCTCGTAAGGGTCACAAGAAAATCACTAACGTGAATAAAACTCAACAATTAATTGCTCGTTGAGATTAGCGTCTATCTCAGAACGTTCTGGCAATCTGGTGATTTCACCATTAAACTTCTTCACATCACGGCTAATCCATTCTGGAATGGTCCGTTCTTCTGCTACGGCTACCAAATCTTTGAACAATGTCTTTGATTTTGAGCCTTCTCGAATTTCGATCTTGTCACCCTCTTTGATCTGCATTGAAGGCACATCCGTTCGGTGACCATTTACAACGAAATGTCCATGGGTAACCATTTGTCGTGCTTGAGCACGGCTGCTGGCAAAACCCATTCGATAAATTACGTTATCCAACCGTGATTCTAGAATTTGAAGCAATGTAAGACCTGTCAAACCTCGGTTCTTTATTGCTTGTTTGTAATATCGGCGGAATTGGCGTTCTAACACACCATAAACTCGTCGAGCTTTTTGTTTTGCACGCAGCTGAGCGCCAAAATCGGAGGTCTGATTTCGACCCCATTGGGTACTACGCCCATGTTGACCAGGGGGGTATGCCCTTCTTTCCATTGCACATTTCTGTGTGTAACAGCGCTCACCTTTAAGGAATAACTTTTCCCCTTCTCGGCGGCACAGTTTACATACAGGTCCAGTATATCTTGCCATAAGTTTGGATCCTCACTTCTTCCTGTGTTTAATAAATAACTTTAACTATACTCTTCGTTTCTTTGGTGGTCGGCAACCATTATGAGGTACCGGAGTCACATCTTCAATTGACTTCACCTTCAAACCCATTGACTGAACCTTGCGGATCGCAGACTCACGACCAGGGCCAGGGCCTTTCACAAAAAGATCTACTTCCTTAATACCCATATCTTGTGCAACTTTTACTGCTTTTTCTGTTGCCAGGGTAGCTGCAAAGGGAGTACTTTTTCGAGAGCCCTTAAAACCAACACCTCCACCACTTGCCCAGGTCAATGTATTTCCCTGATTATCAGTGATGTTGATGATCGTATTATTAAATGTTGAATAAATATGAACTTGTCCTGAGGACAAAGTTCGTTTTGCTTTACGTGAACCACTTCGAGAACGACCAGTACGTGCCATAATTCCTCTTTTTAAAATCTCAGATTAATAAGTCAGACAGATTATGTCTTTGTAGCGCCACGGCGACGGCCACGACCTGCGACTGTCTTCTTCGGGCCTTTGCGGGTGCGTGCATTTGTTTTAGTACGCTGTCCACGCAAAGGCAGGTTTCGGCGGTGGCGCATGCCTCGATAACTACCAATTTCCATTAACCGTTTGATGTTCATTTGCGTCTCTCGGCGCAAGTCACCCTCAACAGTTAAGTTATTGATTTGTTCACGAAGTGAGGCAACCTCAGTATCGGTGAGGTCTTTCACTCGTGTATCTGGATTTACCTTCGCGGCGGCCAATATATTATGTGAAGTTTTTAATCCAACTCCAAAAATATAGGTCAAGCCAATTTCTACACGTTTATTTCTCGGTAGGTCAACGCCTTCAATACGTGCCATAATTCCTCTCTAACCTTGTCTCTGTTTATGTTTTTTATTTTCGCAAATCACAAAAAGTACACCTTTTCGGCGAACAAATTTACATTTTGCGCATCTTTTTCTTACTGAAGATGAAACCTTCATCTACTAACTCCTTTAGCTTCAAACCTGCAAGCCAAAACACCTGATTATACTTGCTGTTTTTCTATTCGTCCAGGTCTAATTGAGCAAGTGCTCATTAAACTTGGGTCAGGATCAATGGTTTTCCCTCGGTAACAGCCACCGAATGTTCATAATGGGCTGTATGCGAGCCATCAATAGAAACAACTGTCCATTGATCGGACAACACTTTGGTTCTGGGAGTTCCAACCAAAACCATCGGTTCTAGGGCAATCGTGAGCCCAGGTCGAAGTACCATTCCTCTCCCTGGAAGCCCATAATTTGGAACTTGCGGACCCTCATGCATTGTCCGTCCTACGCCATGTCCAGTGTATTCGCGAGGGACATGATAACCAAAACTTTCAACATACTCTTGTATGGCTGCAGAAACATCACCAACTCTGTTACCAGCCAACATTTTACTGATTCCAATCTCTAAAGATTTCTCGGTCACTTCCAGAAGTTGTTTGACTTCCTTAGAAACCTCACCAACACCCACTGAAAATGCGGAGTCAGCAACAAATCCTTGATAGATCGTGCCACAGTCGATCGAAACCAGATCGCCCTCTTTTACGGTTCTGGCACTTGGTAAACCATGTACCATTTCCTCATTAAGACAGGCATTGATCGTACCCGGATAAGGAGTCGGGCCAGGATATCCCAGAAATGCTGGAATTGCCTCATGATCTCTGATCACAGTCTCTGCGATCTTATCCAGTACCGCAGTACTCACACCTGGGCGAATCGCTTCCCGCACAGCTTTGAGTGCTAGGGCATTAATTCGTCCAGCTGCCTGCATGATCTCGATCTCAGGTTGGCTTTTGATAACTACATTTCGTTCCCAAGCCATATTTTAAAGTTCTTCCATGAATTGCAGCGCTAACACCAACTCTTTTGCTACGTTTTCAATTTTTCTAGCGCCATTGATATCTTTTAGCACACCTGTGGAACGGTAATGCTCGATCAATGGGGATGTCTGTTCTAAATAAACCGCAATCCGGTTCTTTACCGTCTCTGGTTTATCATCATCTCTCTGGTAAAGTTCAGAACCATCAAAATCACAGATTCCCTCTTCTTTTGGTGGGTTGAATTTATCATTAAAGATATGTCCCTGATCTTTACATGTCCATCTGCTCGATAGACGCTCGATCAAATACTCATCCTTCACCAAAATAAAAGGTACAAGATCCACCTTGCCATCAAACTCAGCCAACATTTTGTCCAAGGCTTCCGCTTGTCCGGGTGTCCGGGGGAAACCGTCCAATATCGCACCGTTTTTGCAATCCGGTCTAGAAAGTCTATCCCGGATCAAAGCAATCGTGACATCATCAGGAACCAGCTCGCCCCTATTCATATAAGAGTCTGCATGCTTCCCAAGTTCCGTTTCATTTTTAATGTTCTCCCGGAAGATGTCTCCCGATGAAACATGAGGTAAATTCATGTTTTCACTCAGGATCTCAGCCTGGGTTCCTTTTCCAGCACCAGGGGCGCCCAAAATTACAATGTAGATTGGCATAATCGACCAACCCCTTTCTTTATTTCACTAAAAGTGTATCGTCGTAACCGTGCAATTTTAGCTCGGCATCGATGTTTAGGAAGGTATCTCGGACCACACCCACTACGATCAATAGACCGGAAGAGTTGATCAAAAATCCTGAATTACCCGGTAACCGCAAGGCTGGGATTGCTAACGTTGCCAAATAAGGTAATACGGCAACGACTCCCAAGAAAAGCGCGCCAGGTAGTGTGATACGGCTTTGGACTCGACCCAAATATTCTTGGGTGGCATTCCCCGGTCGCACATTACCGATCTTTGCACCTGAACGCTTTAAGTTATCACCATAATTCTGCTGTTGAAACAACACATTCGTATAGAAGAATGCAAACGCAATGACCATGATGAAGTAGAACACCCAATATAAATTACTCTGAGCACCAAACACATTGGTTACTGTGATCGCAAAATTCTGCACCCATTCAGTCTCAGAATCTTGAAACAAACCAGCCAAGATCGCCGGGAAGGACAAAATTGCCTGGGCAAAGATCAGTGGGATCATACCGGACATATTGACCATCAAAGGCAAGTTACCCTTCACAGGCATCGCCATTCGATTTCCAACTCGTCGTCCAGGGTACATCACAGGTACATTTCTACGTCCCTGCTGTACAAAAACGATCACGAATATCATCGCCAAGGTGATTAGGATCAACGAAATAATACCGACTACGCGGGATTCCGGGTTGCTCCATAATTGGATATAAGTAGAAGGCAATTGAGAGATAATACCTGCGAAAATGATCAAGGATAAACCTTGTCCACGGATACCATGCTCTGAAATCAACTCACCCATCCAAATCGCAAACATCGTCCCAGCAGTCATCACCGCTAACACAGTGACAGAACTTAGAATATTTCCTTCGGTAAAACCGAAACCTGGGATAATCGGAAGACCACCCAAAGAAGAAAAGATCCTGATCTGACCATATGCCTGTAAGGCTGCCATCACAACTGCTAAATAATAGGTTCTTTTTTCTTGCCACTTTCGAGCTTCTCGGGGATCATCTTCCATGCGAGCTTGCCATGCAGGGATGATCGGAGTAAGCAATTGAATAATAATCTGGGCAGTAATATATGGATATACACCCATCGCCAAAACAGAGAAGTTGCTCACTGTTCCACCTGAGATCATATTGATCAGGTTGACCAGATTAGAACCTGCCCCACCACTATTCATCAATTGATCTAAGGCAGCATTATCGACGCCGGGTACACGGACATGTGAAACAAATCTATATAAGATCAACAAACCAATCGAAAATAATAACTTTCTTCGAAGGTCAGGGGTTGTCCATAAATAGCGCCAACCTGAACGTTGTTTCATTAATATTGCTCCTTAATGCAATTCCAGACTATTCAATGATCTCTACTGTGCCACCAGCAGCTTCGATCTTGCTGCGAGCACCAGCAGTTACTCGGTGCACTTGGACAGTATACGCTTTCTTTACATCACCCCTTCCCATAATGACTACTGGGCGTTCGGGTTTTCGAAGTAAGCGGGCTGCGTCCAAAGTTTCAGGATTTACCTTTGCTTTGGCTCGGAAACCTTCTAATTGGTCCAGATTGATTTCATTATAGATTGTCTGATTCGGGGGCGTGAATCCACGCTTGAATGGCAATCGCCGGAAGAATGGTAAGTTTCCACCTTCCCGATACAACTTACCACCGGATCCAGAGCGTGCGCCATATCCCTTGGTACCACGGCCGGCAGTTTTACCGCCCTTTCCGCCTGTACCTCGAGCGACACGAATTCTCTTTTGTTTTTTACCTTCGTTAGGTTTCAGATCGTGTAAATCCATATCCTAGTACCTCTATTCTTCGACTTTCAACATGTGACTAACTTTGGCGATCATGCCACGAATCACATCAGAGTCTACATGAGTAACAGTTTGGTTCATTTTACGCAGGCCTAATGCCTTCACTGTCCCTTTTTGGCGTTCGTTATAACCAATCGGACTTTTCACCAAAGTGATTTTGATTTCTTTTTTCTTCTTAGCCACGGCTTTTTCGCTCCCAGAAGGGCATCAGATCTTCGGCTTTTTTACCTCTGATCATAGCCTGATCTTCAACGGACTTCAAATTATCGAGTGCTTTCATGGTTGCAGAAACAATATTGAGCACATTCGCACTACCCATTGATTTTGTTAAAATATCCTGCACACCAACCGCCTGCATCACCGCACGTACACCACCACCAGCAATTACACCGGTTCCAGGAGATGCGGGGCGCAAAATAACCTTTGCACCAGCAACTTTCCCGATGATCTCATGAGGAATGGTTCCCTTAAAAAGGTTCATTCGGCGCATGTCTTTTTTGGCACGATCAGAGGCTTTTCGAATTGCATCTGGTACAGTTCGGGCTTTGCCCATTCCCATACCCACTCGGCCAGCCTTATCTCCTACTACCACTGTGACACGGAAGCCGAATCTTCGACCACCTTTTACAACTTTAGCCACACGAGTAATATCGATTGTCTTTTCTTCAAATTCTTGTTCGGATTCTTGTCCTCGATATTCTGTCATTTTTTTCTCCTAACCTAGAATTCTAGGCCGCCTTCTCTGGCGCCTTCGGCCAATGATTTTACCCGACCAATATACCTGTATCCACCGCGGTCAAATACTACTTGGGTCACACCCTGAGTTTTAGCTCGATCAGCAATTGCTTCACCAACTAATTTTGCTTGCTCAGTCTTATTTTTCCCTTTCATCTTTCCACGAAGGTCTTTGTCAACTGTAGATGCAGAAGCTAAGGTAACTCCTTCTTCATCATTGATTACTTGAACATAAATATCATTCAGGCTGCGGAAAACGTTTAATCGAGGACGTTCCGGCATACCGTGAATTGTTTTGCGCACACGTTTATGTCTGCGTTTTCGAGCTAATGCACGAGTTGTTTTAGCCATATATCACCTCTACGCAGCCGCGCCAGATTTACCAGCTTTACGTTTCACGAATTCATCCCGATATCGAATACCTTTCCCTTTATAAGGTTCAGGCGGTCGGGTTTTTCGAATAACTGCTGAGATCTGACCCACGACTTGTTTGTCAATTCCTGCAACACGAATTAAATTGTTACGCTCTAGCACTTCAAACGTCGTCCCTTCAGGGGGTTCCATTTCAATTGGATGAGAATAACCAACATTTAATACAATATTTTTTCCTTTCATTTCAGCACGATAACCAACGCCATGAATTTCAAGAAATTTCTCAAATCCATCAGTTACACCTGTGACCATGTTCTGAATGACAGCACGTGTTGTCCCATACATAGCACGGGAGAACTTTTCATCAGATTTAGGAGTAACAACTACTCCCTCTTCTTCTTTCTTTATTTCTACGACCGCTGGAAAAGTATGAGATAACTCACCTTTTGTTCCCTTGACCTTAACATGAGTACCCTTAATCTCGATACTCACGCCGTCAGGGATCACCACCGGCATTCGTCCAATTCTAGACATCTTTACTTACCTCCATCAGGTTCTTGCAGGTTACCATACCTTACAGATGACCTCGCCGCCGACACCAACTTGGCGGGCCCTGCGGCCTGTCATCACGCCTTTGGGAGTGGAAATAATTGCCACACCCATGCCCGACAACACCCAGGGGATCTGGTTATTTTTTGCATATACTCGGCGTCCAGGTCGGCTAATTCTTTCTAGACCTGTGATCACCGCGCGGCGTGTGCGTCTTTCACCAACATATTTCAATCGCACACGCAGTACTTTATGTGTCGGGGTCTCCCCATCGACAACTTCAAAGTCCTCAATATAACCTTCTTCCTTCAATATCCCTGCAACCGATACTTTTAACTTGGAGTTTGGCATGGCAACCTGCGGTTTTCCAGCCATGACTCCATTACGGATGCGGGTCAACAGATCAGCAATTGGATCACTATAGCTCATAATATCTCCTTAACCCGTTACCAGGAAGACTTCACAACGCCAGGAATCTTTCCGTCAAGAGCGTACTCTCTAAAGCAGATTCTACAAAGGCCAAATCGACGCATATAACCTCGAGGACGGCCACATTTTCTACAGCGGTTCCGAACTCGACCTTTATATTTTCGTCTTGTTTCACGGACAACCATACTTTTCTTAGCCATAATTTATCCTTCACTCTTGAATGGCATACCGAGTAAACGTAATAATTCTCGGCCATGTTCATCAGTTTCCGCTGTGGTTACCACGGTAACCTCAAACCCACGGATTTTGTCGATCTTGTCATACTCGATTTCTGGGAAAACCAACTGCTCACGGAAACCAAGGGTGTAATTCCCTCGACCATCGAACGAGTTAGGATTCACACCACGAAAGTCACGTACACGTGGCAATGCGATGCTCATTAATCGGTCTAAGAAAGACCACATGCGTTCGCCGCGCAAGGTAACTTTAGTACCAATTGAGCGGCCTTCGCGTAATTTGAAATTTGCAATGCTTTTTCGAGCCTTGATTACCAAAGGCTTCTGGCCAGCGATCTTTGTAAGATCAACTACGGCAGCATCTAATGCCTTCGCGTTTTCAATTGCCTCACCCACGCCAATGTTCAGCACTACCTTCTCTAGTCGAGGTACTTGCATCACACTGTCCAGGTTCAGTTCTTTTACCAAAGCAGGGACAATTTCTTTTCGATAGCGTTCTTTGAGTCTACTACCCATCTTCTACTCCACCTATCCTATTCAATCTCAGCTTCGCAAGATCGGCACACTCGAAACGGTTCACCATCTTCGTCTCTGGATGTTCCCACCCGTGTGATTTCATTGCAGCTGGGGCAAACCAACATCACATTTGAAAGATCAATTGGAGCTTCAAATTCAATGATGCCAGTCTCAAGTGTACGACCTTCCATTTGTTGCTGGCGTTGGTGCTTTTTACGCATATTTAGACCTTGAATAACTACTCGCTTATTCTTAGGAAGCACTTTTATAACTTCACCGCGCTTTCCCTTGTCATCGCGTTTGCCAGTAATGATCTGGACCGTATCGCCTTTGCGAATTTTCATTTTCGATTTCATACGATTACCTTCTTCCTAAAGAACCTCAGGTGCAAGCGAAACAATTCGCATAAACCCAAATTCTCGCAACTCACGGGCAACAGGCCCGAAAATGCGTGTTCCTCTCGGATTTTTAGTTTCTGGATCAATGATCACAGCAGCATTGTCATCGAAGCGGATATAAGAGCCGTCTTCTCGACGCCATTCTTTGGCAGTCCGCACGATCACAGCCTTTACCACTTCACTCTTCTTCACAGTTCCATTAGGCGTAGCAGATTTTACTGTCGCAACGACAATATCACCCACATGCCCATATCGCTTCACCGATCCACCCAAAACCTTGATCACCAAGATCTCTCGGGCGCCGGTGTTATCAGCAATTTTCATTCGTGATTCAGTTTGGATCATCGCTTAATCCTCTGCTAAAACTTCAGCGCGAACATTTCGTTTAAGAATTTCCTGAACGACCCAACGCTTTGTTTTTGAAATCGGTCTACTTTCCACAATCATGACTTCATCGCCAACTTGGCACTCTAATTCATCATGTGCTTTCACTGATTTCTTGCTTGTAATAACTTTTTGGTAAAGCGGATGACGATATTTTCGTGTTAGCTGAACCGTAACAGTATTTTGCATTTTATTACTTAGAATGGTGCCAGTAATTCGTCTGCGAGTGTTCATGCATCACCTTCATTTTCTTCTGATTGCTTTAGTTCGCTGAGAATAGTCAGCATACGAGCAATTTTTCTTCTAGCGATCGAAAATCGAGTGTGATCTGATAACTCACCGGTTGTGAATTGAAAACGTAAACGCATCAATTCTTCTCGGCTTGCATCCAACTCTGCTTCGATCTCTTCAATAGTCATTTCGCGAATTTCAGCGGCTTTCATGCTTAACCTCCATGACCTTGTGCAGCTACGATCTTGGTCTTTACGGAAAGTTTGTACATCGCCCGAGTCAATGCTTCTTTTGCAATATCATCTGGCATACCACCAACTTCAAACATAATTCGACCCGGCTTGATCACTGCGGCCCAAAATTCTACATCACCCTTACCCTTACCCATGCGAGATTCTGCCGCACGTTTGGTAATTGGTTTGTCTGGGAAAACACGAATCCATACACGGCCACGTCGATTTGTGGCACGTACGATCGCTCGACGGGCTGCTTCAAGCTGGCGGGCAGATACCCATCCAGGCTCAAGAGCTTTCAAGCCCCATTCACCGAAATGTACGTCAGAACCGCGATAGGCTTTGCCTCTCATTCGGCCACGCATCTGCTTTCGGTATTTCACACGTTTTGGCATTAACATTGGTTCTACCTCTTAAAAAGCCCGGGTCTACTTAGTAACGTAAACGCCCTTAGTCTCTTCTAGATTATCTTCAACAGTTTCAGGCAAGATTTCGCCTTTATAAATCCAAACTTTAATTCCAACTGCACTATAAGTAGTCACAGCTCTATAGGTAGCAAAATCAATATCTGCACGTAAGGTATGGAGAGGCACTCGACCTTCTCGAACCCAAACGGTGCGGGCCATATCGGCACCGCCCAATCGACCAGACACCTCAATTTTGGCGCCTTCACCACCTGCTCGCATCACCTGTTGTAAAGCTCTGCGAATTGCTCGGCGGTAACTAATTCGGCGTTCAATTTGGCTAGCGATGTTTACGGCCACCAAATAGGCATCCAAATCCGGTTCTTTAATTTCTTTGATTTGCAAATCGATCTGCTTACCAGCCAACTCTTCTAAAGCTTTACGTACTTTCTTTACATTCTCACCCTTACGGCCAATAAGCACGCCAGGTTTTGAAGTATGCACGTATATCTTTACATTTCCAGGAAAGCGCTCAATTTCGATCTTAGAAACGCCAGCTCGAGGCGACATTTCATGAATCAGATCTCGAATAGCAAAATCTTGGTGGAGTTGATTTACATAATCTTCGCCTTCAGCATACCAACGACCGTCCCAGGTCTTATTGATCTTTAGACGAAAACCAACAGGATGTACTTTACGTCCCATATTATCTCCTGACCATCTTAGTTTTCACGTTCGCGCAAGATCACTGTGATGTGAGATGAACGGCGAAGCCAGGGTTTAAATCTACCCCGGGCTCCAAAACGTCGCCATTTGCGCGTTCGGCCTTCATCGGCAAAGATCTTGTAAATATATAAATCTTTTCGGCTGATGCTAAAGTTTTCTTCTGCATTGATCATCGCAGATCGAACAACTTTATAGACAGGCTTTGAGGCAAGCGGTTCCACAAACTGGAGTTGATCCAGCGCTTCTACCACATCTTTCCCTCGAACCAAGTCGATCACCAAGCGTACTTTTTGTGCAGATACTTGTACCTGCTTCACACTTGCTTTAATATCAGTAGCCATATCTTAGCCTCTACCGTCTGGACTCGCGGATATGTCCGCGGAATGTTCGTGTGGGAGCAAATTCGCCCAAACGATGTCCAACCATGTTTTCAGTAATGTAGATCGGAACATGGCGACGGCCATCATGTACTGCGATCGTATGCCCAACCATCTGGGGGAAGATCGTGCTAGCACGGCTCCAAGTACGAATTACTTTTTTCTCGCCACTTTCGTTCATGGCCACTATTCTTTTCAACAACTTTTGGGCTATAAATGGCCCTTTTTTTAATGATCGTCCCATATTAGTACTCCAGGATCCTAGCGACGTTTCTTGCCACGGCGGCGGACAATGTATTTACCAGTCGTCTTATTTCGACGGGTCTTATAACCCAATGTGGGTTTACCCCACGGGGTCTTAGGCCCGGGCATACCGATTCCAGAACGTCCTTCACCACCACCATGAGGGTGATCATTAGGGTTCATTGCGGAACCACGAACTGCAGGGCGAATACCCATATGTCGTTTTCGTCCAGCTTTACCAAGTTTGATATTGCTATGATCAACATTTCCGATCTGACCAATGGTTGCGTAACATTCTTGGCGGATGAGTCTTACTTCACCCGATGGCAAACGAATTTGGGCATAATCGCCCTCTTTCGCCATCAACTGAGCTGCAGCACCAGCGGAACGAACGATCTGTCCACCTCGACCAACTTTCATTTCAACATTATGGATCATTGTGCCGGTAGGAATATTTGAGATCGGCATGGCATTACCTGGTCGAATTTCTACATCTGGACCAGCAACAACCACATCGCCAACACCCACACCTAATGGAGCCAAAATATATCGTTTTTCACCGTCAGCATAATGTAACAAAGCCAATCTTGCTGTGCGGTTTGGATCATATTCGATCGCTGCAACTTTAGCAGGCACAGTATGTTTATTTCTTTTGAAATCAACTATTCTGATCTTACGTTTATGCCCACCACCTCGGTGACGAACAGTTACCCGACCATAATTATTTCTTCCGGCACTTTTGCGAAGGGGCTTGACCAATGCTTTCTCTGGTTTTGATTTTGTAATCTCTTCAAAGGTATAGCTGGTCATGTCCCGTCGGCCGGGAGATGTAGGTTTATATTTTTTGACTGCCATTATTGAACTCCCTCGAATACATCGATAGATTCACCAGGAGCGAGAGTAATAATCGCTTTTTTGTATGCTTTTCGGCGAGAAACTGTGCGTCGGCTGTTACCGGCTATTTTTCTTTTCGCTGGCATGTTGATCGTTCGTACTTTCTCAACCTGCACATTGAAAACTTGTTCCACAGCTTCTTTGATCATCGCTTTTGTCGCTTCTCTAGAAACCTCAAATACGACCTGGTTTAATGCGCCAGAGAGGTAACTTGATTTTTCAGTAACGATAGGACGCCGTAAAATATCATAAATATTTGTCATTTTACACGCTCCTCTTTGCCCAAGTAACTAACCAAGACATCAAGCGCTTTCAAAGAAACAACAACTTTGTCGTATCCGAGCAAGTCACGAATGTTGGCATAATTGGCCAATAAGGTTTTTACACTGGGCAAGTTATTTGCTGATCGAGCAACCATTTCTTCTTGCTCTGATTTTTCAGACAATAAGATCAGGGCGCTGTTATCGCCAACCAACTTATCCATCGCAGTAACCATTGTTTTGGTTTTTTGATCACTGATCTTCAAATCATCAATGACCACAATTTCATTTTCGGCTGCCTTGACAGAAAGTGCGGAGCGTAAAGCGGCTCGTCGCATTTTCTTTGGCATATCTTTTGTGTAATCACGTGGCTTTGGTGTGTGAACCTTTCCACCACCAACCCATTGTGCAGCTCGGATAGAACCTTGGCGAGCTCGACCAGTACCTTTCTGCTTGAAAGGTTTTCGACCACCACCACGCACTTCGCTTCGACCTCTTGTACTGTGAGTACCCAATCTGGCATTTGCCATTTGGCGCACATAAGCCTGGTGCATAAGATCTTTATTTACTGGTGCTTCAAAAATATCAGCAGGGAGGTCGATTTCTTCGCCAGTCTTTTTACCTTTGAGGGTATAAATGTCTAATTTCATAATCGTTTTCGCGGAATAGGAGATCTAACCACCTATTGTTTCCGCACCTCCTTGATCTGAACTACCCCGCCCTTAGCTCCTGGCACCGAACCTTTTATTCCAAGCAAGTTTCGTTCAGTATCAACCAAGACAATTTTGAGGTTTTGAGCAGTCACTCGATCATTACCCATACGGCCAGGCATCTTCTTTCCCTTCCAAACCTTACCGGGAGTAGAAGTAGCACCGATCGAACCAACAGAACGTTGGCGATCAGATTGACCATGAGTTTTTGGTCCACCACTAAAATTATGACGTTTCATACCCCCTGCAAAGCCTTTACCTTTTGAAATACCGATCACATCTACATGATCGCCCAATTCAAAAGCTTCAACGGTGAGAGTGTCACCAGCTTTGAGTTCATGTTTTTTAGAGCGAAATTCTCTTATTATTCTGAGGGGAGGAGCATCTGTAATCTTGAGATGCCCTAATTGACCGCCGGTAAGGCGTTTGGGTTTGGTTTCACCAAATCCCAACTGCACTGCACTGTAGCCATCTTGCTCTACAGAGCGCACTTGGGTAACATAGCAAGGCCCAGCTTCGATGAGAGTAATCGGCACAGCACTGCCGTTCTCGTCGAAAATCTGGGTCATACCGATTTTCTTTCCTATAAGCCCTTTGAACATATCTGTTGTACTCCTAAAAAATAAATTTACGGGACTGTCAGACTGGGCTAAGCCACATCATCCCTGAGGAGCGCAGTCAACAGCGCTACCGAAAGCATTTTAAGCTTCCGAATAAAGCTGTTCTTACACTCCCCTTTTTTTCAAACAAAACGTTTTATCTTTCTACGTTAGTTTTATAAAGAATGTTAAGCAATCACAATCGCCAATTATATCTTAATCTCTATATCTACACCAGCGGGCAAATTCAAACGCATTAGCATATCAATGGTCTTTGAATCTGGATCCAACACGTCTATGAGACGGTTATGTGTTCTGATCTCGAAATGTTCGTGCGAATCCTTATCAATAAAGGGAGATCGTCGAACAGTAAATCTTTCTTTTTTAGTTGGCAATGGAACCGGGCCAACTACTCGAGCACCAGTGCGTTCTGCGGTTTCGACAATCCGTTTCGCAGATTGGTCTAGAACACGATGATCAAAAGCTTTCAAACGAATGCGTATTTTTTGCTTACTTGCCATAATTTCCTAGTCCAGAATTTCTGTGATGACGCCAGCGCCGACGGTTAGTCCGCCTTCACGAATGGCGAAATTGCCACCTTGCTCTAAGGCTACCGGGGTGATCAAGTCTACTTGCAAGTTGACATTGTCTCCAGGCATAACCATTTCC
>JABJGH010000028.1 GCA_018662365.1 Chloroflexota bacterium
ACATGTTGAGTTTTATAGAGACTATTCTTCCCCATTCTCCAAGGAATCAGTTCTTTTGATTCCATTGGTAGGCCAGAGAGATGTTCATGGTGCTTGGGGCGAGGGCGCGGAGGTGTTGGGCGGGAAGGGAGAGGGCTAAGGATTCAGCATCGGGGCCGGTGAGTTTGATGCGGAGGATGGTGTGGGGGTGGAGGGTGGCGATCTTTTGGCAGATGAGGTCGTCGATCTGGGGGGGGGGGCAGGCCAGCGGTGGGAATTTGGGAAGGATTATTTTGCCCCCTCGCCGAGGTATAAAGAATTGGAAAGTTTATTTTATGAGGAATGTGAAAAGGTGGGGATTAGGACCAGGGTACCGCGCTATGAGCCGCGGCCTGTCAAAGAGGATTTAGCGCAAATTCAAATGTTTTGAGAGGGGAGGTTATTTGGCAGAATCTGGGGAATCTTGTTCGTCCTTCTTGCTGCTGAAATAATCCTCAGGGGAAGCATGGTCCAAATGGACCTCGTTGAGGACTTTGATATGGGGGGGGATGCCGGGGAATTCTTCTACGATCATGGCGGGGATGTCTTCGGGCTGAAGGTCAAAGAGGGCGATGATATCTTCGGGGGTGAGGTCTTTGGGGTAGGAGTCGGAAATTGGATCCTTCCCAGACAAGAAGTTTTTTATTTTTGAAAATAAGGAATTTAAGAACCCAGAATCGCTATTCTCTTGCTGAATAGCGTCTTTTTCGGATTCGATATCGTTTGTTTTATTCTGGTCGTCATTCATGGAGATTTCCTTTTCTTATATTAGGGGATACAGGAAAATTGTTCAATCACTTCAGTGTAGGCGGATTCGAATCTTTCTCCCTGGTATTCTGCTTTGAAGTCATGCCAGGTGGCACATAACATTAATTCTTCCCCGTCTGCTTCTGAGAAGGCGATATTTGTTAAATTTAGGGCAGTATCCCAATCATCGGCTGCAGCATAGGCCTGGATGAATGGAATATATTCATAACCATTATGGGGATAAAACCCGTTTTCCTCGGCTTCTATGAAAAGATCGATTACTTTATCCCATTCCTCGAATTGCCGGGCGAGGTCAGATTTTTGGTAGTATGTACACCAAGTGGGGTCGGGCTCGGGACCGAAAATACTGGGTGAGGGTGGATCTCCATCGGGAAGGATTCGATTAATATTTGAAATCACTGAAAGCTGACGCATTTCATCAGGTAAAGCAAAATTATTGATATCTTTTTCAGTTAAAAACCAGAGACATCTCTTGTTGGACTCTGGAAATTTTGCTCTTCTAAAAAGCAAGCCTCCATTAATATCACTTTCAAAATTGATTAAAAAATTTTCATATTTGAACTGATAATCTTCTTTAAGAATGCTTGGGAGGTTACCATTTAATCGATCATAATAAATTTCATACAACCAATAATCTAAATCTGGGTAGGGGGTTTGATTATCGTAGAGGGTATTTAATGCAAAGGAAGCTGTGAAGCGATTTGTGTTTTTGGAAATTGTGCCATCGGTGATGAGGGCAGTATTTGGTTGGATTTGAGGGGCGCGCCAATATAACTGCCAAAAGGTTCGGCTTTGATATGCCCATTCCCAACGATATTGGTTGCTTACCTGTAATTGAGTGTTTATTGAAAGCAGCACCAAGATACTTATAATGGCATATAAATATGTTTTATTTGTAATTAGTAAAGATAGAATTGCAAAAACTACTATGCTTGCCCCAAACATCGGGGCGAGGCCAAAGCGATCAGAGTAATTCCCGACGGATAAATTTTTCCCTGCAGCCCAGGTAGGGATAAAGCTTAGAATAATAGATAACAACCCCAGAAATATCGCCTGAAAATGCCAGTTGGATGATTTTTCGGAAGATTGTGTGAATTTAATTTTTCGCATTATAAAAAATAGAGTGACACCAATAATTAGGGCCAATGCCCAAGAAAAAATATTGAAGGGGGATTGATAATTAAAGGTGTCTTTAGCGATGGTATCTCCCCAACTATGAAAAAATACTTGAAACAAATCGTTTATCGCGTTTTGACCGTACTTGAGGAGGGCCTGAAGGGGATTTTCTCTAAAATCTATAGGGAAAGAAAGCGGATTTGGTTCATGGACTGGCGAAACGATAAAAATGCGCCAGTAGAAAAACGCAGCTAGGGCAATAAGGTAGGGCAGTGAATATTTCAGTACCAAGTTGATTTTTTCTTTTGCACTTTTGGGAATATTTCCGATCAAAATCCACAGGAGAATAGGGCGAAGGAATTCCTCCATGGCGAAATATTCCATTATTAAGAGGTGAGTCCCCATGGTGAGGAGGCTGAGAATTGTATATAACCAAAATCTGGATTTATCTTTATAGGCTTTGAGCATCAAGAAAATTGAGAGCATAAAGAATAAATATGTGGTCCAGTGGTTGCGGTAAGCAAAGGATATGGGTTGTTGAATGAATATGGGGTAAACCATAAAGATGATCGCAATCCATGCTGTCTCTTCTTTTCTATTTGGCCATAGAATTTTTAAAACTTGCCAGAAAATAAAAACAGTTGAAAATCTTGCAATGAGCGAGAGAATCTGATAGGTAAGTGGTGAGGTCCCCAATATTGAAACGGTGATCATGTCGATGTAGACATGGAGGGGACGAAAGGAAAAAAGATAAACTTGTTCCGCTTTTTCTGCCGATATTGCATAATGCAAATTTGTCCAATCGTCAAAGTAAAAACCTTGTGCATTTAAATAGAACCCAAAGGAAATGATAAATAATCCTAAGAGGAATAGCGGGAACCATTTTTGATCTATTGAAATTTTCTTATTCATTTTTTTTCTTTTTTTCTGCGTGTAAATTCTGTCATCACTCTAGGATTTTCAATCTATTAATGTATATATTTATCAAGTAATTATACGTCAGTATAATAACGAAAACCAAATAATTTTTGCGGGAGATTTTTATTTTATAGCTGAAATGAAGTTATTATTTTTCCAAAAATATTCGATTACAATACAAGATTGTTTAAGCCTCCAGATTAATTAGGAATATTCATGTTTAAAAATATTCAAACAACATTCAAAGAATACCCGGGGAATTTTTGGGTATTGATGGGGGCGACATTTATTGATCGCCTGGGTGGGGCATTATTATTCCCATTCTTTGCGTTATATGTTACGTTGAAATTCAATGTGGGGATGACCGAAGTGGGGATATTATTTGCTATATTTGCAATTACTGGCCAGTTTGGATCAGTATTGGGTGGGGCACTCACAGACAAATTTGGCCGCAAATCAATGATTATTTTTGGGCTGATTTCTAGCGCTTTAAGCAGTGTGGCGATGGGGTTAGTCAATGAGATAGAGGCTTTTTATTTCATTGCTGCAGTATCTGGTTTGTTGGGGCATATTGCGAACCCGGCGCAGCAAGCAATGGTGGCAGATCTCTTGCCAGAAGATCAACGCTCGGATGGGTACGCAATATGGCGGGTGGTGGCAAATTTGGCGGTGATGTTCGGGCCATTGATCGGTGGGTTTATGGCGGAAAGCTCTTATCTGCTTTTATTTGTCACCGATGCAGTGACGAGCATTATTACGGCAATCATCGTGTTTGTGAAATTGCCAGAAACAAAACCAGAAAGCGAAACAGAACCAACAGAAGAAAAACTAGTAGAAAGTTTAATGGATACTTTCCGTGGATATGGGCGGGTGTTGAAGGACAAGCCTTTTGTTATCTTCCTAGCAGTGGCGATCATTGTAAATCTTGTGTATCTTCAGATGAATTCATCTTTATCGGTGTTCATGAGAGACCATATGGGGATGCCGATCAAGCAGTACGGTTATATTTTGAGTATGAATGCAGGGATGGTGGTATTTTTCCAATTTTGGGTGACGAGGAAAATATCGGATAAACCCCCGATGCTGATGATGGCTCTAGGGGCCGTATTCCTAACGGTGGGATTTGGGATGTACGGATTTGTTGAAGGATTTCTGTTATTTGCGTTAGCAATGGCGATCTTGACGGTGGGGGAAATGATCGTTTTTCCGATCGCTCAGGCAATGGTGGCGAAATTTTCTCCAGAGGATATGCGGGGGAGGTATATGGCTACTTTTGGGTTATCTTGGACGGTTCCTTTTGCAATTGGACCCTTCGCGGCGGGAATCATCATGGATAATTATGATCCCAACTGGGTTTGGTATGTGTCGATCATTCTGGGAGTGATCTCAATAATCGGTTATTTATGGCTCCATCAATCGAATAAAGACCAGTTAGATGAATCTCTCCCTGATCTATCCCCTTAGAACAAGTTAAAAATGAATGCCCTAAAAGAATAATCTAGGGTATTTTTTTATCAACTATTGCCCCCTATTGGATAGAGTGGAAAATTGACAATTAATGACAATGGCTTATCTTTCCTCTATAATGAAATAAGACAAAACGTATGAGGAGGAGAGCAAGATGAAAACGAAAGAGTTTTATGAAAAACTGGAAAAGTACGCTGAAATTGGGATAAAGGTGGGCTTGAATGTGCAACCGGGACAACGGGTGGCGATAAGGGTAACGACGTCTAATATAGAATTTTCGAGAGCATTAGCAAGACAGGCTTACCTTGCGGGCGCTAAATTTGTGGATGTGCTTTTTTATGATGAGCCGATCATTAAAACACGGTTTGAAAATGCGCCCAAGGATTCTTTTGAAGAAATAAATAAATGGATGTGGGGCACTTTACATGAGTATGGTGAGGCTGAGGACGCTCTTTTAACTGTGGTGGATTACGACCCCGATCTATTGCTTGGATTTGATTCTAATAGTGTAAATACTTACCAAAAAACCGATACTCAACACCGAAGTAAAGTTACAAAGATCGTGATGGGGGCGGAAACGAATCGATTGGCAATTGGGGCCGCAACCCCTTATTGGGCTGCTAAGTTATTCCCCGAAACCCCAAAAGAAGAGCAATTGGGGAAGATGTGGGAGCTGATGTTTGAATTGGCAAGAATTAATGCGGATGATCCTTTGGGGGCATGGCAGGCCCATGTGCAAAACCTCAATAACCGATGTGTATATCTAAATCAAAAGCAATACGCGGCCTATAAATTTACGGGGCCGGGTACTGATCTGAGGGTGGGGATGCCCAAGAATCATTTTTGGGGGAGTGCAGAAATGGAAAGCACGACCAATATCTTGAGTTTGGTTAATATTCCGACTGAAGAGGTGTTTTGTGGTCCGGATCGGAATAATGTGAATGGTACAGTTTCCTCAACTAAGCCATTGGTTATTGGCGGTAGTTTGATTGATAAGTTAAAAATAGGGTTTGAAAATGGCAAGGTGACCGAAGCGAGTGCAGAAGTGGGCGAAGATCTGATGATGAAGATTTTGGATACGGATGAGGGATCACGAAGGTTGGGAGAAATTGCCTTGGTACCGCATAGCTCGCCGATCTCAAAATCTGGGAAATTATTTTATAACACCCTTTATGATGAAAATGCTTCTTGCCATCTTGCCTTAGGTTCTGCTTATCGGCAAATTATTAAGGGTGGAAAAGATATGACCGATGAGGAGTTTGAAGCTGCGGGGGGCAATATCAGTAAAAAGCACGTAGATTTTATGGTCGGATCGGACGAGGTCGATGTAGACGGATTGACAGCATCGGGAGATTCAGAGCCGGTAATGCGGTCTGGGGAATGGGCCTTTGAGTTGTAGAATATATCCTTAAATATAAAAACCGAAAGAAAATTTTCTTTCGGTTTTTTTTTGGGAATATTTGTTGGAGAATTATTCTCGCATGCCTTTCTTTTTGGCAGGGATGCCCACCCAAATTTCATTTTCACCAGTTGATTCAAGCAAGACCGCATTTGCGCCAATTACTGAACCAGCTCCGATGGTCATTGTGCCAGATTTGCAAAGAAGCTTTGCACCAGCCGAAAGAATGGCATCCTTTTCAATGGTAAATCCTTTAAAATCGGATTGATCGATCAGTTTATGAATATCTGCTCTTCCTAAAGTGACACCGGGATAAATGCGTACATCGTCACCAATGATGGTATTGGGATGGATCACAACGCCAAAACCACCGTGGACTAAGTAGAAATTTTCCCCAATTTCTACTGATCTGGGAATTTCGATCCCAAATGTTTTGAGGATCAGGTATGCAAATTTACCAAATAGGGGGCTTTTTCGAGCATAAACGAGGCGGGAAAAGAAATCTTTCTTCATTTAATCACAGGTTCCGGGTAATTGATTTTGAATAAGTATAATTCAATCTGGCTAAACGGATTATTTTTTATTAAAGATGATATTACTTGAATATTTTGGTGCAATGATTGAAGCCACTATTCAAATGCTTTCATTTTTGAGCCAAACACAATTTGCCAGGGAAGAATGGCGTAGGTGAGAATCCCCTTTATGACCAAGGGGCCTTTCTCTGCAAATTCTTCTATATCTAATGAACTTAGTCCTGGTGGAATCAACATTAAGCTGCCATATTCTTTTGAAAATAGAGGACCACCAAGAAGAAGGTTTCCATCCTGATTGAGTTTCGCAAAGTGTTGAAAATGTGCAAGCGAGTCCTCTTGTTCCTCAATAGGCAAACCCGGCACCCAATTCGGCCCTGGAGAGAATAATAAGATCTTAGAAAATTCCTCTTGTTCATTCTTGGTCTCTTCTATATTATTGTAAATTTCTCCACTAATTATGGCTTCGATTTCTCCAGGGAATATTTCTTTAGTGAATTTTGTTTTGGGATTTAGGATTATATGTGCCCCTCTGGTTAGCTCAAGAACGGTTTTTGCGGGTAACTTGATGAAATCCTTTTCACCAGAAACTTCTAGTAATAATTTTTTTGAAGAAAACGCGGGGATATTGATCTTGCCATCTGGGCGATCTACATATACTACGGGCATTACTTCATTTTGTAATACGCCACTGATCTCTCCATATACTGAGGGATCGGCGGATATGAGAAGATAAAAATTACTTTGATATAAAGTTCTGTAAAATTCCTCTCGTAAACTGGGGTCTTCTAATGCCTTTTGATAAGCAATAATAAGTTTATCATTCATACAAAACCTCTAAAAATTACCAATTTATATAAATTTGTTATGGATAATAATTTCCTAATTAAGTAAGGGTATCTTATTTTTGAGGTATATGCCAACACTGAAAAATAAATATGGACAAATTAACCCTTATTAGCAGGACATATATCACTGAATAACTTGTTTGATGCAGTGTATCGTTGGATAAGGAGCATTGTATTGAATAAAATTACCCAAATTAATCGCGAAGGTATTTGGCGAAAATTCGTCGATGCCTTTTTTTCCGTCCCTGTTCGTATAAAAATTGGGGGCATTATTGCATTACCGGTATTAATCTTGGGGGTAGTTCTAAACTACTGGATCCAAACAGGATTATCTGATTGGTTATCTTGGAAGGTAGAACCGGGTCAGGTGCAGGCCGCAATGGAATCTGGGAGCCGAAGCGTATTATTGGTCACTGGGATAACTGCATTGTTCTCCTTATTGTTAACAGGGGTGCTGATGTTGATGTTAACAAAACCCCTTTTAGAATTAAGCGATGTGGCTAAGAATGTGGCTGAAGGGAATACAAAATCACGGGCAAGAATTTGGAGCAGTGATGAAATTGGGATGGTGGGTGAATCGGTAAATGCGATGATCGACCATCTGGTTGAAAGCCAGGATGACCTTAAGAAAACGAATAGAAATTTGAGAGCTTTAAACAGGGTGGCAAATGCGGCTACTCAAAAAATTGAAATTCACGATATTTTATATTTAATTCTCAATAGTATTTTAGAAACATTCCATTTACAGTCTGGATGGATATATTTATTTGATGCAGAAAGAGAAGCCCTACACTTGGCAACCTGGTCGGGTGTCCCCGAAGAACTTCAGATATCTTTGTTGAACCAGGAAAATGGAAATCTTTGTACATGCCGAGATGAATTAAGCGACGAGGGTGATCGCTTAAATTTGCAGATTAAAAATTGTAATCGCGTAGAAAAAATTGGCAGTTTAGATGGTTGTCACCGCCATATTTCAATAGATTTAGTAGGGTCGGAAAATAAATTAGGTTTAATAAATTTACTATTAGATGATGATGTGGAGATTTCAAAAGATGACCTCACATTACTGGAAACGATTGGGGCGCAGGTTTCAGAAATCGTCGAAAATGCATGGTTACAATTAAAATTATCTGAGAAGGAAGCCACGCGGAAAACATTATTGGAAGCCTTGGTGAGGGCTGAGGAGGATGAACGTTCTCGGCTGGCGATGCGATTACATGATGACGCTGGGCAAAATATGACTAGTTTGCTCATTCGGTTAAAGGCATTGGAAAAACGAACCAACTCGATAGAATTGGGGCAAGAAGTGGCAGAACTCTGCACCCATTTTTCTGAAACGATCACAAAAATCCAAGGAATCGCGTATGAGCTGCGGTCGGTGGTGCTCGAGGAACTTGGCATTGAAGCGGCAATTCGAAATTTGGTAAAGGAAATGCTTGAAGTTTCGGGAATCACGGTGGCCTGTGAATTTGATACTTCTATTAAAAGAATCCCCTTTGAGTTTGAAACCTGTCTTTATCGAATTGCTCAAGAAAGTATGACAAATATTGTGCGCCATTCGAATGCGACTGAGGTGAAAGTTAAGTTTACGCAGAAGGATATGAAATTATTTTTGGCGATAGAGGATAATGGGATGGGGTTTGATATGTCCTCTAGATCTGAAGAAATAGGCTATGCCCATATCGGATTACGGGGGATGAGAGAAAGAGCCCAATTATTAGGCGGAAGCCTGGATATTAACTCTGAACCTGATGAGGGAACAAGCATTAGGGTTACCCTGCCATATGAATTAGAGACAACCAAATGAAAAAAATAAGAATATTGTTGGTAGACGACCATAAAGTTTTACGGGAGGGGTTGAAATTACTTTTGGTTGGGGAAGAGGACTTAGAAGTCATTGGAGAAGCTGGGACTGTTGATGAAGCCATTCGGCTTACTGAAGAGTTGGAGCCAGATGTTGTGGTGATGGACCTGAGTCTTCCTGGTGGTGGGGGATTAAAGGCAATCAAGCAGATCCTAGAGAAAAAGTTTCCAGTGAAGATCGTGGTTTTATCGATGCATAGCAATCGAGAATTGGTGATGGAGGCGATAGAACTTGGTAGTGATGGTTATGTGCCAAAATCTTCTGCCCATGTAAGTTTGCTGAGCGCGATACGGGTTGTGCATGCAGGGGAGAGGTTTCTTGATCCTGTGGCGGCTACGGCATTGGTGGAAGAATTATTGGAGAAAAAAGATCACTCTCAATTATTAAAAGATCTTTCTGATCGGGAAACTGAGGTATTAAAATTTACGGCGATGGGTTTTACGAGCAGGGAAATTGGCGAGAAGTTATCTTTGAGTCCTAAAACAATAGAAACCTACCGCCAGAGAGTGATGGATAAGATGCGTTTTGAACACCGCTCTGAATTGGTTCAGTTTGCTCTACGGACCGGGTTATTAGCAGAATAAAGGCGAAGTGCGGAAGGATTGTTTGGAAAAGAGTTTATGACAGAACAAAACAAAAAGATTAACCGAAGAGATTTTATAAAACAGATGACAGGGGGGCTAACTGGTGTTGCCGCGGGATTTATTGGACTTAATGGGGATGCGAAAACAAGAAGGTTATTGGCGAATACAACTAAAATGATTGGAAAGAATAAGCGCCCGTGGTGGGTGAAAGAGGTGGACGAACCCACGATTGAGATAGATTGGGATCGGTTACAGCGATTTAATTTTAGTAAGACAGCTCAGGGTGGGGGATTTGAAAAATATGTGGGTGAGACCGAATATCGGCGGTTACAACTTATTGAAGAAAATAACGAATATCAAAGGATACAAGAGAATATTCCTGGTTATTCATTGAGAGATCATGCGTTTGGTTCCGCACATTCTGGGCTTTCTAATAAGAGGAGTTTTTTGGGTGCGCAATCAGCTCCAACCCCAGAAGAACGAGGCACAGAAAAATGGGTGGGGACTCCCAAGGAAGCGACAAGAATGCTTCGGTCGGTTATGCGTCATTTTGGTGCTGGGACGGTGGGGATTGTTGAAATAAACGAAAAAACCAAGAAACTGATCTATTCTCATGATCCCGACGGGCGAGCGATAATTTTTGAGGATGTTGAGAAAGCATATGAGGATAGTGAGAAGCGGGTCATTCCAAATACTGCTAAATGGATCATTGTGTATACGGTGCAAATGTCTCTTGAAGCGCTGAAGCGTTCGCCGACGGTGATCGCCCAGCAAACCACAAATTTATCTTATAACCGGGGATCGTATATACAATCGGCGACACAAAATTTCTTGCATGGCTTGGGGTACCAAGGATTGGGGGAGGCGACCTTAAATGGATTGGGAATTTCTCCGGCTTTAGGCGTGATGGCGGGTTTGGGAGAGATGTCGCGGTTGAACCGTATGATCACTCCTGAGTACGGACCTATGGTGAGAGTATTCAAAATGATCACCGATCTGCCCTTACAACCTGATAAGCCAATTGATGCGGGGATTATGGATTTTTGTAAAACCTGTAAAAAATGTGCGGAGGCCTGCCCACCGGCGGCATTGAGCATTGAAGATGAACCAACTTGGGAGGTTGAGGGACCCTGGTCTAATTTTGGCCATAAAGCCTTTTTCGAAGATTCGATCAAGTGTAGAACGTATTGGAAAGAAAAACCGGGGACAAATTGCGGCATTTGTTTCGCTGTTTGCCCTTATTCAAAGGATAATAAGGTTTGGATGCATAGTTGGGCACAAGGGTTTGTCTCTAAATTTCCGTTTTTGAATAAGTATTTTAGGAATTTAGATGATGCATTTAGCTACGGCGCAATGAAAAGTGTCGAAGAATGGTGGGATTTGGATCTTCCTGAATATGGAATCAATACAGAGCGGGTGGTAGAAGATTGAAATCCCGAGGAAATAAAGCAAAGGTAACTAAAAATGCCCTGGCTCGACGCCCATGGAATGAATGGGTGATTTGGGTATTGTGGGTATTCTTCGAAATCGTATTTTTACAGGCAACGATCGCTAGTTTATATGAATATGAACCACGCGCTTCGTTTATTTATGGGGGGATATTTATTTCGCTTTTATTGGGCGGCATCGTAACCTGGTTCGTCCGAAAAAATCGTCTTTTATAGTGTCAGGAAAAACCCTACAAAACCCCTCGCTTTTCCTTCTACAAGCAAATTAGTCGTTTTGTTACTATCTAATAAGGAAGTTTGCGCAATTTGCCAACCTCCTAAAACTCATTGCAAAATTCTTTGAAGAGGATGGTCAACGTATGGCTTTATTTAAAAAGATTGGGAGTTTTTTCACCCCTACTCCGGAAGCCTCGCGATGGAAAAAGCTGGCGCCATATTTGGTTATCGTACTCTTTTTTGTGGCAGCGTTAGTGGCGGGTACCTACACCTGGGAGTACACAAATTCCCCTGATTTTTGTGGATCGTCCTGCCATATTCATCCTTCTGAAGTTTCCTCTTATCAACAATCCCCTCATGCTCAAGTTAAATGTGTTGAATGTCATATTGGCCGGGCTTTTATTGGCAATCAGATCACGCGAAAGATCGGTGATTTTAAGCATGTCACCGCGATGATCTTTTCAACTTATGAATATCCACTGCATGTGAAATCGTTGCGACCTGCCCCTGAGATCTGTGAACAGTGTCACTCTTCTGATAAATATTCAAATGACACATTGCATGAGTATATTCATTATGTACCTGATCAGGAAAACTCAGAATTTAGCACTTATTTAAGTATGAACACTGGTGGGGGAACTTTTGAGGAAGGTTTGGGTGGTGGCGTTCACTGGCACGCTCAAAATACTGTGCTTTATTACCCCACGGATAAATCTGAACAAGAAATTCCATATGCAAAAAGCTATGATGAAGAAGCAGGAATTTGGACTGAGTATGTAGATGTAAATTCAGATTTTGATCCCTATGATGTTGAAGATGAAGATCTGATGGAAATGGATTGTGTGACTTGTCATAATCGAATTTCTCACTCAGTCAACTCTCCTAATGAAGCTGTGGATAGTGCGATGGCCAGAGATCAAATTTCCACATCTATCCCAGAGATCAAGTTCAAAGCTGTTGAGGCATTGACAGGTGATTATGAAGGGCTTGATCAGGCTGGAATGGCAATAGATAAACTCGAATCTTATTACAGAGAGATATACCCCGATTTTTATGAAGAAAATTCAGTCTTGATCTTTGAGGCTGTTGAGGAGATCAATAAGATCTATACCGATAATGTGTTCCCAGAACAAAAAATTGATTGGGATACGCATTCGGATAATATTGGGCATCAGGAAGTGCCAGGTTGTTTCCGCTGCCATGATGGAAAACATTTAGAAATCTCAGGAATTCCGATTTCTGTAGAATGTAATACCTGCCATACTTTGCCCGTTCAAGTTGGGCCGGAAGAGCAAATTGCAATTTTGGAATTCAACGAAACGACCCAACCCACAAAACATAATAGTCCGAATTGGGTAGTGCTACATCAATATGCTTTTGATGAAGAGTTGGACGAGGAATATGGGATTTGTAGTACATGCCATGATGTGACGGATTGGGATACCGGGAATGATACTTCCTTCTGTTCGAATGCCCTTTGTCATGGTGGTGGAGAAGATTATCTCGATTTCGAAGTTTTCAAGACACCTGATCTTCTCAGAAATTTGATCTTAAATTTACCCCATTACCCGAACAGCTTTGAATTAGACGAAGAATGGCATGCTAGAACTACGCCAGAAGAGGAACGCTTCTACATGCTGGATGTGGTCCATGATGAAGCTGATTACTCAGAGTTTGAAGCAATTGAGGATGGATTGGATTGTACGGACTGCCATGAGGGAGAATCCCCGATCGCACCGGCGTCAAGAGAAAAATGTATTGCTTGCCATGGTGAAACTGAGGAAGGCTGGGTGGCTCTAACCGAGAAATTTGAGTCCAACCCTCACGATGGACATTACGGCGATTTGCTTTGTACAACCTGTCATAAGAATTTTGGCCCATATAGAAACCCATGTGCCTTGTGTCATGAAGACATTCCCTATGTAGAGAATTAGGGAAAAGAAAAATATACACCTAGGAGATTAAAATGTTTGGACTTGGACCTACAGAATTGATCATTATTTTAGTGATCGTGATCGTATTATTTGGTGCTGGGCGTGTTGGAAAGCTTGGCGGAGAATTAGGCACCGCGATCAAAGAGTTTAAATCTGGGATTAAACCAGATGAAATCGAAGAAAAAGTTGAAGTAGAAACTGAGAGCAAAAGCTAAAAAATTATTATGACCGAAGAGAGTACCGAAAGGGATCCAAGAGAAAAACGCCGATTACGAATGATGTCCTTCTGGAAGCATCTAGAGGAATTTCGTAAAACGTTAACACGTATTGTGATTGGTGTGGTTATTGGGACTGTGATCGCTGTCTTTTTTACGAATGATGCACTTGGATTAATTATTCAACCATTAGATGGGATAAAGCCGGTTGCATTACACCCCACGGAATCTTTTGTTGTGTATTTTCGAGTCGCTTTAATACTTGGTGTTGTCGTTTCGATGCCCTGGATTGTGTTGCAGCTATTTGCATATTTCATCCCAGCAATGACTAAATCTGAGCGCAGAATTATGATCGCTTCAGTGTTTGCCATTGGCGTATTCTTTGCTTTAGGGGTGGCATTTTCTGCAATGGTGATGGTGCCATTGGCGGTTGGTTATCTTAGTAAATTCAATGCGGAATTGGTTCAACATACCTATTCCATAGATAGTTATACATCTTTTGTAGTGGCAATGATGTTTAGTGTTGGCTTGGTTTTTGAAACTCCATTGGTGTTGGCCTTATTGGCCCGCCTGGGTGTGGTTACTTCAAGGGTTCTGGCAAAAAGCCGAAGGTATGCGATGTTGATTTTTGCCATATTGGCAGCGGTTATTACTCCTACCCCGGATGCATTCAATATGTTGATCACAATGGCACCTTTGTTGGTTCTTTACGAACTCGGTATCATATTAGCGTGGTTTGCAGGAAGAGCGAGAAAAAAAGCACTTGCAACCGCAGGAATTGAGGTCTAAAGATGAAATTTTTCAACTTAGGTGGCGGGGAAATCTTTTTGATCTTACTTATTGCGATCTTAGCTGTCGGACCGAAAGAAACGGCCAAATTGGCCAGGCAGGCCTCAGATGTTTTTAAGAATGTGCGTGGTGTGCTGGGTGATTTGACATCAGATATTACTCGCGCTGCCTCAGATGTGGCAGATGCAGTGGATACAAAGAAAGAGGAATAAATCTACGGAGGTGGAAGATATGAAAAATCAAAGTTTATTGTTGGTAATCTTGTTAGTTGTTGTATTGGCGTTGACTGGTTGTAATTCAGGAAACAATGCCAGTGAAGAAATTGTGATGGATGAGCCTGTTCCCGCTGGGGCAGAGGATGCATTAGTGGTTGAGCTGGACTTCACAGCAGATGTGATCATTCCCGCCACATTTACAATTCCGGTTGGACAGAAGGTATTGTTTGTAATCTCAAACTCTGACACTGTCGAATTAAATGAAGATCATAACCTTGTGGGTCCAGAAATTGGATTGCGAGAAATTATCGTTGTTCCTGGACAAACAGTAAGAAGATTATGGGATGGCTACGATGTAGCTGGAGAATATCGGGTTGGATGCACAATCCATCCTTGGATTGATATGACCCTTATTTTTGAATAAATAGCAAAGGAGGTTGTATAAGTTGTAAACCGTTTTACCTAAACAAAGTTTTTTTTAGTAAACATAAGGAAAGGAGATAAAAAATGCCTGAGAATTTAACTCGACGAGAGTTTATAAAAGACCTCGGCAAACTCGGAGCCGCAGCAAGTTTAGCCCCTATGGTTGCACTTGGTGAGCAATCCTCCGACAAAAGTGTGGGACTGAAACGACCTAGCTTTATTAAGGAAGTTGACAAACCCACAACCGAGATCGATTGGGATTTGATGGAAAGAATGAGTGAGCGAGAACGGACTTGCCGACGTTCTTTCGTGAAATATGTGGGTCAAGACCGACTCGACAAATTGACCGAGATTCGCAACCAAAATACAGATAAATGGCTTAAGGAAGATAAACCAGGTTATACACTTAAGGATGTAGCTATCAAGAGTGGATCTGGTTCTGGCTATATGTCTCAATCTTACCTGGGTCCACAAAGTGCTAAGACTCCCGAAAAACTTGGTGTTGCAAAATATTCTGGTTCCCCAGAGGAAGCTTTACAGATCTTGCAATCTGCCATGCGCCATTTTGGTGCTGCTACGGTTGGTGTTGTTGAATTAGATGCCCACACTGAAAAATTGATCTATTCTCAAGACCCTGATGGAAAATACATGCAGATTCTTGATGTGGATGAACCTCTTGAAACAGATGACACCCGAGTTATTCCTAAGAAAGCTCGCTGGGTAATCACCTATACGGTTCAAATGTCTCAAGAAACCTTGAACCTGGCCCCAACGATTCTTGGTTCACAAACAACCACCTTGACTTATCGCCGAGCCCGAAATATCCAAAACCGCACCCAGGAATTCCTGCGTGGTTTAGGCTATATGGGATTAGGTGAGGCCAGCACAAATGCTACTGGTATTGCCCCAGCCTTTGGTGTTATGGCTGGATTGGGCGAACTCTCTCGTTACAACCGTTTGTTGACCCCAGAATATGGTTCCATGGTTCGTGTTTTTAAGATCATCACAGACTTGCCCCTTGCCCCGACAAAACCGATCGATGCTGGTTTATTGGAATTCTGCAAGCGCTGCTTGAAATGTGCAGATCACTGCCCATCTAAAGCATTGAGCTTTGATACTGAACCCACCTGGAAGACCCAAGGTGAATGGAATAACCCTGGCCACAAAGCCTTCTTTGAAGACTCTGTAAAATGCCGAAACTACTGGTACGAAGTTGGTACCAACTGTGGTATCTGTTTTGCTGTATGTCCTTTCGCTAGCCAGAACTTGGCCAGCTGGAGCAAGTTCCGCAATTACATGACTGCTACAGTACCTGGTTTCGACAAGACTTTGGTCTCAATTGATGACCTTCTATACACACCATATACAGAATTTGGGAAACCACAAAAAGACCCAGAAGAATGGTGGAAACTCAACTTGCCGGACTATGGTATTGATACTTACCAATCAGTTCGCGGCAATTCCTAAGGATAAGGAGAAAATCCCATGTCAGTAATTTTTTGGTTGATCCTCGGCGCATTGGTAGCTGTTGGCTTCGCATATGTTGTAAAAAACTGGAAGCTTACATGGTACGAATGGGTTCTGGCAATTTTGGGAGTCTTGTTGATCCTATGGTCTGTCCAGAATTATTCAGCTTCACAGTTAGAACATGAATTTCGTGCTGCTACATATTTCTTGGTCATGCTTGGTGTCCCCGGCTTGATCTTGGCGGCAATTGGTTTAGTTCTACCTGCAATGAGAGCAAAAAAAGGTTAATGTTTTAGTCTAACCTTCTTTTCCTAGGTGTCGGATGGGGGGAACCGAAAGGTTCCTCCCACCCAACTTGAAAGATTATATAACAAAAAGAGAGATTATGCCTTTTTATAGTTTTAGATGCACTGATTGTTCATATCGTTTTGAATTGATGCGTAGTGTGAGTGAGCGCGATGAGATGGCAGAGTGCCCAGAGTGCAAAAAACAACAGGCAACTCGATTAATGTCAATTCCTGTATTATTTACAAGATCAGGTGGGGGAGAACCACAAATAATCGGGGGATCTTCAGGATGCGGAAGTTGTTCATCTACCGCTTGCGGAAGCTGTTCATCTGGAAACAATTAGCAATTATATTTTTTATTTTAAATTTGAAAATTGAGCAACGAGGTGATTGAATGAAAAAACTTCGAGGAGTCCTTCTCGTTTTAATATCTTTAGGGGTACTCACAATTTGCCTTTTGGCCTTTCCTAGTGCAGGAAAAGCTGGAAACGATGGCGTTCGAGAGATCGTAATTCATGCTCGTGCTTTTGAATATACACCCAGGTTGATCACTGTTCAGAAAGGGGAAACAATTAAATTAACCCTGATTGCGGATGATGTGACCCATGGGCTTGTTTTGGAAAAATACGGCGTTAAACTGGAAGCCTCTCCAAGGGCAGAAGTGCCATCATCGGTGACCTTTGTGGCTAATGAGGGGGGGAAGTTCCATTTTCGATGTACGGTGGTATGTGGTCCCTTCCATGCTTTCATGGTTGGCGAATTTGTAGTTGAACCTTATAACAAACTTTCAATTGCTTGGAGTTTAACCCTGGTAGTTGCGGGGATGGCGATTATTGGGGTGCAGAGATACGGGGATAATAAAGAGAAAGATCCGGTTCCAAGTTGGTCGTTTGAACTGACAAAATTTAAATGGGTAAGAACATTATTGAAGCAGCGTTGGTTCCAATTTGCTTTAATGTTACCGAATGCATTTTTCTTTGTGGTGATCTTAGTGGCGGCCTTTTTTGGCTCGCCGATTGGGAATGCGAATTTTGCGATCATTTTTGTATGGATCGTGTGGTGGGCTGCGCTTAAATTCTTCTTTATTCCGATTGGTGGGCGATTGTTCTGTTCCATGTGCCCTTTACCACTTCCGGGAGATTGGCTAGAGCATAAAGCTTTGGTAAAGAAAGGGCATGAATCTCCGGTTTCGAAGGCTCGAAAGGGCTGGCCAAAAGGGTTACGGAATCTTTGGACTCAAAACATTGGCTTTTTGTCTGTTTGTTTATTCAGCGGATTGATCCTAACAAGACCGATTGCTACGGGTATTGTGCTCAGTCTCTTCATTATAGGTGCTGCAGTTACCTCCGTAAAATATGGACGAAGAGTATTTTGCCGCTATATTTGCCCGGTAAGTGGTTTCACGGGTATGTACTCGATGGTTGCTCCGGTAGAAATCCGAGCGATCGATCCTCAGGTTTGTGCTGAGCACACCGATAAGACTTGTATCACGGGTAGTGAAGATGGTTATGGCTGCCCCTGGTTAAATTATCCAGGTGGATTAGAAAGAAATTCATATTGCGGGATGTGCACGGAATGTTTCAAGACTTGCCCCGAAGATAATATCGCATTGAATATTCGCCCATTTGGACGAGATCTATTTGTCTATAGTGGACGGGGTGTGGATGAGGTATATAACGGCTTTATTATGTTGGCCTGCGCTTTAATCTATATTGCCGTTTTCTTAGGTCCGTGGGGCGTATTGAAGGATATGGCGAATATTGCAACGGTGCCGTTGTATTTGGCTTATGCAGTTGCCTTTATTTTGACGAATCTGGTGATCTTGCCGGGCCTGTTTTATGTGGCCGTTTGGTTGGGTAAAGGTTGGGCTGAAGGAAAGATGACCCCAGCTAAGGAAGCTTTCAATTTTGTGCCGATCGTTTGGCAAAATTTCTTGGCTCTGTTTAAAAAAGGTGTGAAGGGTCCGAAGTTCCCCAAAAATAAGAGTAATGTACATTTGATGGATATGGGATTACCCCCAGTTCAAAAGTTGTTTACTGAATATGGGTATACGATCATCCCTCTTGGATTGGCGGGGTGGATCGCATTTACGGTGGCATTTGCCCTCGTGGATATTTCTTATGCAATCCCCTTGTTGTCTGACCCAATGGGTTGGGGATGGGATCTGTTTGGAACAGCTAGTGCGGAATGGGTAATGTATGTTCCCCACCTGGTGCCTTTCTTCCAAATTCCGATCATGTTGGTTGGTATGGTGGTGGCGATCTATGTAGTTTATCGAATTGGGATTCACCATATCTCGAATAAAAAAATGCTTTTGAAGAGTTTAGCACCAGTATTTTTTTATATTATTATGATCACCGGATTTTTCTTCTGGTTGGTCCTTTAGAGGTGAATTATGTTGAAAAAAATAGATGAAACAAAAAAATTGGGGTGGGGTGTTGCCTTGGTGGGGCTGCTGATTATTGCAACTCCGTGGCTATTGCCGGTATGTGAAGGGTTGCTTGAATTGGTGTCTGGAAAGACAGTGCCGATGCGATGTCATTGGACCGCTCAGGCAGAGATATTATTGGGCTGTCTGGTTACCGTCGTAGGGCTGTTGTTGGCTTTCTCGATGGAGAAGGAAACGTATCGGAAATTAAGTCTTGTGGTACTAGTTTTGGGCATCATTGTAATCTTAACCCCAATCTATTTCCTTCCAACATGCATGAGCCCAGATATGGCATGCAATTTAGGAACTAAACCTGCCTTGATACTTTTGGGTGGGATTACCCTATTGTTCGGATTAATTGGAAGTAGACCCGAGAAGACTAGTACTCAAGAATAATTAGCTGGGTGAACAACGTGGACTCAATTGGCATATCTCACCTGGTTTTACAGAATATTCGCCGTAAACCATATCGCGCAGTTGTAATCGCGTTATGTGTTGCGGTCGCTTCTGGTTCCCTTTTTTTTGCAACGATCTTACTTCGAGGTGTGCAAAATAGTTTAACGGTTGGACAGGCGAGGCTGGGAGCAGACATTATTGTTGTACCGGAAGGCCATGAAATTTCTGCTCAGGAAGCATTTATCACTGGGGAGGCGACTTCTTTTATGATGTCGGGTGATGTAGTGATGCAGATCTTGGAACTGCCCAGTATTGAAAAACTGTCTGAGCAGGTCTTTGTACAAACCTTGACCAATGCTTCGTGTTGTATCGGAGAATTTTTCTTGGTTGGGTATAACCCAGATACGGATTTCACGATTTCTCCGTGGTTGGCGACGAATATTAATAACCAAGAATTTGGTCCCTTCGATGTGATTGCAGGGGATCGAATACTGTTGCGACAGGGTGATTCGGTTGTATTTTATGGGACCACCTTTAATATTCTCGGTGTATTAGAGAAAACTGGCATGGGTATTGATCGGACGATCTACGTTCCTATGGAAGGTTTACGGGTGATGATCGAAGATTCGGCGACCTTAGCCGAAAAAACGCTGGAAATCTCTCCCACTGAAATTTCTTCGGTGATGATCCGTGTCCAAAAGGACTCGGATATATTGGATGTTGCCGAGCAAATTGAATCTAAGGTTCAGGGTGTGCAGGTGTTTACGGCTTCACAACTGAACCAAGCTGTGGGGGATCAGATCAAAGGGGTGACTGGGACG
>JABJGH010000027.1 GCA_018662365.1 Chloroflexota bacterium
AGGATGTAAGTTTTTCAGTAAATGACAATGAATTCGTTTCCATAGTTGGTCCGAGTGGGTGTGGTAAAACCACTTTATTAAAAATCCTCGCCAATTTGGAAACTCAGGATAGTGGCACAATAACATATTCAAACGATCAAGTACCCGAATCAAGATTGATTTTTCAAGATCAAGGATTGTTACCTTGGTTAACTGTTTTAGAAAATATTGGTCTTGGGCTTGAATTAAAAGGGATGGAATCAAAAAAGAGAGATGAAAAAGTAATTGCTTTTATGGATAGGGTTAAGTTAAGTGGTTTTGAATCCCATTATCCTCATGAATTATCAGGAGGAATGAGGCAGCGAGTGGCTCTTGCACGAGCCTTTTTAACCGACCCAGACATTTTGCTAATGGACGAACCCTTTGCAGCCTTAGACGCCCAAACCAGAATAATATTGCAAGAAGAATTGTTAAGTATTTGGAATAAAAATAAAAAGACGGTCTTTTTTGTTACCCACGATATTGATGAGGCTATTCTATTGGCAGATAGAGTAATTGTCATGACGGATCGCCCAGGTAAAATCCATGCAGATATTAATATTAAATTAGATCGACCGAGAGAGATTACAGTAATGGATAACAGTGAATTTAAAAGAATTAAGTGGGAGATTTGGAATTTTCTTGAAAAAGAAGTTCGAAAAGAATTAAGTTTATGATCAATTTTCAAAAAACAAAAACATTCATGAGAGAACGATTTGGTGCCGCGGCGGCAATTATTTTGTTTTTTTTGCTATGGGAATTATTCACCCGCACAAACATTCTAAAGGGCTTATTATTCCCATACCCAAGTGTTGTGTTTGAGGAGCTAGCAAAAGGTTTAACTGAGGGTGATTATTTAGAAAATTTATTTATTACTAGTACAAGAGTAGTATCTGGATTTACAATTGGGGGAGGCCTAGGATTATTACTCGGAATGCTTATGGGTTGGTCGAAAAAAATCAGAGATTTTGTGGATCCCCTAATTTCTGCAATCCACCCAATTCCAAAATTTGCCCTTCTTCCCATAATAATCATAGCATTTGGAATAGGGGAGTCATCACGGATTATCATGATAAGTATTGGCGCATTTTTCCCCATGTTAATAAATACGTTGGGGGGAGTATTGCAAATTAATCCTACTTACTATCAAGTATTAGAAAATTATGGGGGTTCAACACTTGACGTTTTTAAAAAAGTTGTACTACCTGGCAGTTTGCCCTACGTTTTAACTGGTGCAAGATTATCCTTAAAATCATCTTTAACCCTTAGCATTGGAATTGAAATGGTTTTTGGAAATAGTGGTTTAGGTACAATGTTATATCGGGGATGGACCGCTTTGGATATGACCTATGTTTATTCAATCTTGATAATTGTCTCAATTATTGGCATTGGATCAAATGCATTATTAGCAAGAGCCAAGAAGAAGTTAGTACCTTGGCATGAAGATGCCAGTACTAATTGAAATTAACTGGTTAATAAATTTCAATTTTAATAAATAAGCAGAATAATTAACTAATATTATCCCTTTTAAGAATTGGTGATTGTTTATATTGCAAACCGAATGACAAATTATTTAATTCTGGTAAATATCGGAAGCAAATATCGGAATTTTGAATAAAATATGTAATTCTAAACATTTATAAATCAATTACATTATTATGAAAAACTTGAGACCAATAATTTTTCTGCATTTTTATTTTAAAATTGTTGTATTATTTATTGGATCGTGATAATTCTCTCTCAAGAAATGTAGAAAAAGTAGTGGGTTTGCGTCCTAATAAAAATCCTAAGACCTTATCGTTTCCCCGCAGGTTAAACTCCTCGTAATATTGAAACATTTTTAATAGAGAATCAATAGAATATTTTGACATTCCAGATTTTTTTGAATTTTCCTTCCAAGCCAAGAGATCAATTTTTTCAGCCCTAATCTGTGTGCTCATTTTCGAGGCCAATTCATTGGCAATTTCTGCTGGATTAATTTTTCCAATTCCCACCAACTCATAGGAAGCACCAAAATGACCTGGATCAATTAAGACCTTGGTGGCAATTTCTGCAACATCTAAAAGATCAACCAAACTCGTATTTGAATGAGGTTCGAAGGGCACTTGGTATGTCCCCGTTTCTTTTATTACTCTTATTAAATTTAGAATATTTTGCATATATGCTGTAGGTTGAAGTATCGTGAAGGAAAGGCCTGATTGAATGATCATTTCTTCTACCCTCATCTTTAGCCAGTGATGGGGCATAGCCTCGATATGTGGGTGTAAAACTGAATGATATATTACTCTTTCTATACCAGCATTTTGGGCCGCATAAATCATGTTTTTTCCAATTTCTACTTCATACTCACTTACATTTGGACAAATATGGTAAATTTTTTCTGTACCTTTCGCAGCTATTTTGAAATCTTCTGCTTTTGTCATATCCCCGATAAAAATTTCGGAGACCCCCAACGCAGTCATAGCTGCCCGTTGCCCATCCCGTCTAATAAATGCCTTTACAGGTTGCCCCATATTGACCAAAGACCGGATAATTGCTTTTCCCGTTTTTCCAGACGCGCCATTAACTAATATCATTTATTTTCCTGAGATATTGACTATTCATTTACAAAGAAGTTTTCTGAGTTTTTCTTTTTGCACTTTTCCTAGAGCATTCCTGGGTAAATTTTCCTGAAAGTAAAAACCTTTGGGAATTTTATAGGAAGCTAACTTGTTTTTGCAAAAGTTTTTCAGTTCTTCCTCAGAAATTGGAGAATTTAATTGTATTACGGCCACGATTCTTTCTCCCCATTCTCGGTCTGGGCAGCCGATAACCGCACTAGCATGGACTGATGGATGTTCTGCCAATACCCGTTCTACCTCTGGGGGATATATATTCATTCCACCACTAATAATTAAATCTTTAGAACGACCCTTAAGCGTAAAATATCCATCTGTGGCTCTAAACCCTAGGTCACCCGTATGAAACCAGCCATCTGGTGTAAAAGATTCTTTAGTTTTTTCGGGTTGTTTCCAATATCCTTTAAATACATTTGGTCCACGAAGTTGAACTTCCCCAATTTCATCATTCCCTAGAATATTGCCCATTTCCAGGTCGACAATTCTTGCCTCGACCCCCGGTAATGGAAACCCTACGGAACCAATTCTTCTTTCTCCGTCATATGGATTTGATAGATTCATGCCTGTTTCGGTCATGCCATACCGCTCCAATAAGGTTTGCCCAAAAACATCCTTATACTTTAAGAAAGTTTCGTCAGGCAATCGGTCAGATCCAGAAGTGATCAACCTCATATGGCTAAGATCGATGGTTTCTGCCTTTGCGGATGCTAGTAATCGACGGTGAATTGTTGGGACACCCATTAGTACAGAGCAATGATAAGAAATTATGGAGTCCAAGGTTAAGTCTGCATCAAATTTTCTTGTTAGTATTGCGGTTGCCCCCGCATAAAGGGCACCTTTCAATGCAACAAATAATCCATGGACGTGGAAAATGGGCAATACATGGAATAATATGTCGTCTTCCCTCCAGCCCCAGGCTTCATATAGGGCAGCTAAGTTAGCATTGAGGTTCCCTTGGGTGATCTGAGCGCCTTTAGGGCGGCCTGTAGTGCCACTGGTATAGATGATTACAGCTGTATTGTCCTCTTTGTTCCAAAATTGAGAGGTATCAATCGCTGAATATTTTTTAATAAGGGATGTGAAAACGTTTGGGTCTTTTAAATCAATAAAAATGCATTTTTCTAGACTTGTTAATTCATGGGTTAATGTCTGATATTTTTCTTGGTTGTCTATTATTGCAAAAAACACCTTGCATTCAGAATCGCCAAGAAAATAGATAAGCTCATCCTTTGGATAAGCCGGGTTGAGGGGCAGGGCTATTGCTCCCATCCTAATAATAGCAAAATAGAGGTATATAAATTCAGGAGATTTTGGCAGTTGTAAGCCTACTCGGTCACCCTTTAGGATTCCTAATGATTTCAAATATCCCATGGTTGAATTTATTCGCTGGTTGAGTTCTTTATAGCTAATTTGTATGGATGGCTCATCTATAAATTCTATAGCAGTTTTGTTAGGGAAATTATTTGTATGGGTATCAAGGTGATCAAAAAAAGACATGGGTTTACCTAGTTATTTGAATAGTTTGGGTGATTAAAATAAAAATAAAGCAGGCTTATAAACCCCGCAATTGCATCGCTTCCTGAAGTGCTTCCGTGGGTAAAAATTTCTTTCATTCCTAAATAAACGTGATGAATTTCTTGTTTCTTGATTGCCTCAAATAAGTCATGCCATTTCATATCAAATTCCCCTTTTGCGGCTGAAATTAACCAAGATATTGAAAGCGTGGTCGTAAGGGGGGAAGCTTCGATTACTATTTCACTATTGATTCGTTTTGATTTGTTTTCATTAAACATCATTATATTGGCAAACATAACCCCTAATATAAAATCGTCCCCGGCTGGGGTTAGACCACCGCCCAGACCTGCCAATCCTCTGGTTCCTGTGCAGATGAGGTCATTATTGTCATCTAATATCCCCTCGCATAATTTTCTACCAAATGTCTTAGCCCTATTTTTAAATCTCGAATTAATATTAATTTGTCCTTCTGTGAAATCCGTGAAAATGGAATAATCAAGGGTTGAGAATAAACTAGTAGAGGATATCACTGGCTTTAAACCTTCAAGAAAGGAATCCGAAATGATTTCTTTTAGGAAAATAATATTTATTTTTCCCACATCAATTTTTGATTGCCATTTAGGAATGTCTGTTGTGCCGAGTATAAATTCACCTAATTTTAACCCACCGGGAATAATAGATATTCTGGTTTTTCCCCCCAGAAAAGCTTGAAAACTCTCCATGGGGTTATCTACAATGATTGAAAAAGGGCCCGATCCAATCTGTTTTGAAACTAAAGATATTATTTCACCGAACTCGTTAATCAAATTACACACGCTATCAAAGACTTGATAAACACGTGGTTCTTTCGTTCTTTCTAGCCAATCAACCACAAAAGAGGTTGTTGATATCACTGGGATAGATAAAGAAGTGGAGTAAATGGGATTTGCCTCAATCTTTATTATGATAGATTTCCCATAACCGATTAGGGCTTAGGGGAATTTCTAATATTTCAATGTCTTCATCCCCCATCGCATCTTCGATCGCTTGGGCAAACAAGGGGCCTACCGGGATCGCTCCAGCCTCTCCAGCCCCTTTTACGCCCATCGGGTTCAAAGGTGAGGGGGTTACTTCGTGTCCAGTAGTCATTCGGGGAATATCTAATGCTGTCGGAATTAAGAAATCCATGAAGGACGCATTTAATAATTGTCCATTATCATCAAATGCAAGCTGTTCATAAAAAGCATTGCCAATCCCTTGCGCCACACCCCCATGAATTTGACCATCCAGGATCAAAGGATTAATCACTTCACCGCAATCATGCACCACAACGTATTTTTGAATGTCCACATCCATCGTGTCTGGATCAACCTCAACGATGATTGCATGAACGCCGCTAGCTGTGGCCCCTCGTTCGGGTCCAAAATAGTTCGTTGCCTCAAGACCTGGTTCTGTACCTGGGGCAACCGCACCACGTAAGGGATTTGCTTTCTGCGCTAGATTACCTAAGGAAATCGGTGCAAGTTTTGAATCCCTTAAATGAGCTTTCCCATCCATCAGGGTGATATTATCTTCATTTGAATTGAAGTGAATAGCGGCGAGTTTTTTGGTTTTCTCTCGGACTACTTTTGCTGCCTCGTTAATTGCATTTCCTGCCACAACGGCGCCGCGACTTGCAAAAGTCCCTGCTCCCCAATAGAACAAATCCGTATCTCCCGTAGTTATTTCCACTTCGGTCACATCCACACCAAGTTGATCGGCGACGATTTGGGCAAAACTGGTGTAATGTCCTTGGCCCTGGGTTCCAATGCCAGTAACCACTGAAATCCTTCCGCTATTGAGCACTTGGACTCTGGCCCCCTCATAAGGACCAATACCTGTACCCTCTACATAGGAAACGACGCCAATGCCCACCTTTTTGCCTTCAGCCATTAACTTTGGTTGAATTTCATTGATGAATTCTTTATACCCTATCAGATCTAAGGCTTTTTCTAGAATTGGATCTTGGTTTCCGCTGTCATAGACTAAGGGCATAAAATCTTGGAATATGATTTTATTATCATACGGGTAAGCTTCTGTATTAATAAAATTTCGTTTCCGAATTTCAGTTTTATCCATTCCTAATTCTTTTGCTGCAATATCCAATAATCGTTCCATCACAAACACACCATGTTGTCGGCCAGCACCACGATAAGGTGTCACAATGGGCTTATTTGTAAAAACTGCCTTGAACTCTGAATAGTAATGTTTGACATCATATGCGCCTAATAATGTGCATTGGGAGTTGATTGGCACAGTTAATCCGTAGGGAATATAGGCACCAGTGTCATGTAGAAATTCATCTTTGATCCCCAATATCTGACCATCCTCAGAGATTGCGATTTCTGAAGTATGTACTTGTCCGCGTTCTTGGGTGGTAGCTACAAAATTTTCCGCACGGTCTTCGATCCATTTAATAGGACGATTTAGTTGCATGGTTGCCCAGGGAACCAATACCTCTTCCTGGTAGTACATCATGATCTTTGGGCCAAACCCGCCACCGATGAATGGAGCGATTACCCTGATCTGATTTTCAGATAGCCCTAGCATGTTAGCTAGTCCGTTTCTGATGGGAATCGGTGCCTGGGTGGTATCCCAAACAATCATTCTGCCACTGCGGTTATTCCAGTCGGCAACAATCCCTCGATTTTCCATCGCAGCGGCAGTGCCCCGATCATATAAAAATTTCCTTTTTATGATCTTGAAAGCATCTTTCTTCGCTATTTCGTAATCCCCTTTTTCTTGAATCACCTGAGCAGCAAGATTTGAATCCGCTTCCTCGTGAATGACTGGTGCAGAATCTGATAACCCTTTTTCCAGGTCAACTACCGCTTCGATTGGGGTGTAGTCGACAATAATATCTTCAACTGCATCTTCTGCAATATATCGAGATTCTGCAACAACCATCACGATCGGTTCACCAGCAAACTTTACTTTATTCTTAGCGAGTGGCACCTGAGTTTGTTGATCAAAAATTAATCTTTCAATGGGGGGTGGGGGGACCAAAAGTGGTCCCGGTTTCCAATAGGCTCCCAAATCTTCAGCAGTATAAATCGCAATGACCCCCTCTCGCTTTTTAGCAGTTGATACATTAATGCTATTAATATCCGCGTGGGCATAAGGACTTCTCAAAAATGCTACATGTGCCATATTTGGTAAATTGACATCATCGACAAATAAGGCTTGTCCCGTGAGTAACCTTGGGTCCTCATTGCGTTTTATTCGTTTACCAAAGAATTTGGATGCCATATATTAATCCTCCAAAAATGCTACTGCTCTACAAAATGCAGCTTCTCCACCTTTAAATTTCCATGGAAATGCCCCTAAAGTGATTCGCTTATTATGCAGCTCAGGATTGCCTATTTCTCCACCCAGATTTTCTACATGAAAACAATCATGTGGAAATAAAGCATTATGGGTTAACTGATAGGCGTCATCAGGGAATATTTCTCCAATTTTGTCCGTCCCAAATTTTTCCTCAGCTTGTTTTCTGACCTTTGCCCAGTGTTCCAAGCCACCCTTTCCTAAAAATCGGCCAATGGGTAAGTTCATTGGGTGATCGGTGGAGATCATGTCCACACCCCATAAATGAATTTTCTTATCTAAGAGCCATTCACATATGGAATAATGAGGGCCAGGATGCCTGAGTATATATTTTTCTTCATCACCATCAGGACTTAGAAAAGTAAATTTATGCCAACCAGTATTAATAAATAAGATATCTCCATTTTGAATATCTGCTCGTTCTTCAAGCATTTCAGGCGTGAACAATCCGAGTTCATCCATCGTGTCGCTAAGATCTACGATAACGCCTGGACCATATAACCACTCCAATGGAAGTTCATCGATTGTTTTACCATTGGTCACAAAATGCCTTGGCGCATCAAGGTGGGTGCCCATATGATTGGATGTTTGGATATATTGTGCGTTCACACCTTGTTCAGATTTACGTTTGATATATTTCACTTCAAATGGAGGGTAAAAAGGCCAGAATGAACAATCCTGATTCAAAGGTTGTGATAGGTCAAAAATTCTCATGTTAATCTCCTGTTATCCTAAATTATATTCTTCTGCAAATGCGATTAATGCTTTTTCAAATATTGCCATGGGGGGGCGAACCAAGCCTGCGCCAATTTGCCCTACTCCAGCGTCTTTATGAGCAATGCCAGTGTTGACTCGTGGGGGTATTCCCAGCTCAATTACTTTTCGTATGTCGATTCCTGTAGGTGTTCCGCGAAAATCTAGTGATGGGATCGTGAAGTGAGAATGTTCACTGGTGGTGATCTCATACATTTCCAATGTTGCGTTTAAGGCATCTTGGGGAGTTCCGCTAATAAATGTGACAATGGCTGGTGCTGCTGCCATCGCAAATGCCCCAATTCCAGATGTTTCTGTGATCGTACTGTCGCCTATATCTCCGCTGGCATCCTCACTGGTATAACCAGGAAAATATAGCCCATTGGGCTGTTCTACGGGGGCTGTAAACCATTTATCACCTAACCCACTTACTCTAATCCCAAATTCCGTGCCATTGCGTGCCATGGTTGTAACCACCGTGCTGCCCTCAATACCATGCCCAGCATCGCACATAGCTTTACAGGCCGCCATTACTGGGTTTAATACGCTTAGGGCATTATCTCCTAAGAACTGAATGATTTCGGACGCTACCGAGCCATCTTTCGATATCTTGGCGATCCTTGGTGCTAAAAGTTTGGTAAAGATGAGCGATCCAGCTTTATTCCGATTATGTCCCTCATCACCCATATGGAGTGCTTCAGCCAAAAGAGCCCTAATATCTAAACCTTCGCCATCAGATAATGCTTCAGCAAGCAAAGGTCCCATTACATCATTCATCCAACTTAATTTTTCTAAAACCTCTGGGCTATAGGCCCCATAGCGCAAAACTTTACCATATCCTTCATTGAGGTTTGAATAAGCCTTGTTGCCATCCGTTTCGTTTTCAACAATATATACCATCATCGACGAAGAAATTACGCCAGCCATCGGACCAACAGAATCATGATGGTGACAAGGACTAAATTCAATTTCTCCAGCTTCCACCATTTCAATGGCTTGTTTTTCATCTTTCGCTAATTTTTCAAATAGGATCGCCCCAATCACACCGCCTCGCATGGGGCCAGACATTTTTTCCCATTCAATAGGGGGACCTGCATGCATAATAAGGTTTTCTTTCATGCCCGGGACAACATCTCGGGCAATACCCAAACCTGTGAGCATGGGGCGGGCAGCCATTATTTTGTTTACAACTTTCTCATTTGCCTGATTAATATCCATACCTAATTAATTCCTCATCTTATCTAAAATTGACATAAGTTTTTCATTCCCTCCAGCGGGAGGACGCCATTCCACATGGATGGCTTTAGCTTCTTGTGACACGATACTGTGATAAAACGATTCCAAGCCAATGTTTATTGCAACAAATGGGGCTAAGAAATCCTCAATCTTTATTGAGGGGGATATTTTATCGTTGCTTTCTTGATACATTTGGTTGAGAAATTCGATCGTATTATTGGAAGAGGTAAATACAAAAGCACCTGTTTTCTCAAGTTCTTTAATTTGATTTTCTTTGTCTTGTGGATCATTTTCAGTGCCGATCACCAAAACTACAAACACCAATTCTGGTCGTAATATTTTAGTTTCAAGGATTGCCGCAGAAATCTCTTTTGCCGGATTCGGATGGGAACCTTCACCTAATACAACATCAAGCAAAATAACCCCGACCTCGGGGTCTTCCACTTCTTTCTTCATGCGTCTTAATCTTAAGTCATTATCCATCATCGGATGGAGTCTGCCCACTGTAAACACGTCTTCACCCAAATCAATGATTGTATGATCTTTGCTTTCCAATGGATCTTCCAGATTTTGGTCCTTAGAAATTGCAACGTTGGAATATATTGGGCTTAAAAAGGATTGCAAGCTCAACAATGCTTCATATGCGAGCGTACCACCAGAAAAAAGGCCACGTAAATATCCTGTAGGTTTTGGCAATGTGATTTTCTCACGGACCTTTTGGCTGTCGTTGTTTTTCGTAAGGGAAACTGCTTTTTCAGCAGCTTCTTCCAAGCTTGACACAAAATAAAGATTATCGATTTTTTGGCTTGCAGAAGGATGCCCGATAAAATTAATAACGACGGGTTTATCGATCGCCTGGGCTGCGGATAATATTTTGGTCGCAATTTCAGGGGCGGGGGGCTTGGAAACTAATACGATCACTTTTGTGTCCATATCCTGCCGCAGAATTTCTAATCCTTGCAATACTGTAATCCCCATGATCTCACTCTTGAGATCTCTACCGCCAGTGCCAATTGCCTGTGAAATTCCTGCGCCCAAATTACTTACATGACTTGTAACCGCCTGTATTCCCGTTCCGGAAGCCCCTACAACGCCAATGGAGCCTTTCTGGACATGGTTTGCAAACCCCAGACCAATCCCGTTGATGATTGCGGTCCCACAATCAGGACCCATGACAAGCAAACCTAATTTTTGAGCTTTTGATTTTAGGTCTATCTCTTCTTCTATAGAAACATTATCGCTATACAAAAATACATTTTTTCCAATATCTAATGCTTGATCTGCAACCTCGGCTGCATATCGTCCGGGCACTGATATTAATACCCAATTGGCCTCGGGGAGTTGCTTGTTTGCCATTACTAGGCTTTTTGGATAAAAATCAGATGCGACATTAGATTTTCGTTTTTTGATTAGAGAATCAAATTCAGCCAGGGCTTCAGTCGCCGATTTCTCGTCTTTCGCACGCACCACGATTAATAGATCGTCAGGTTTGCCTGCTTCACCATCTTTTGTCAGCAAATTGCTTTCATCCAATAATGCTAAATTCGCAGGAGTCGCCATCACCACCCCCGCATCCTCCACCCCTGGCAATTCAGACAAGCCTCTTTGAAGCAACATCAGCAACACAGAGTCAAAGTATGCCCCAGGTCTAATTTCGCTTTTTGTTATGGTCATTCTTAATGTACCTTTCCTGGAAGAATCATTTCTATTTTTTGAGAGGCTTCTATCAAATTTTTGTCCATATACCAACCACCCGTAATTTGCAACCCTAAGGGTAACCCCTTATTGCTATTTCCAGATGGTAGATTTATTGTAGGTAAACCTGCATGGGTCCAAGGCAAATTCATTACCGGATCCCCGGTGCTTTCTAAGCCTTTGGGTGCAGGTCCTGGCGCAGCGGGAGATAACCAGAAATCTATCCCATTTAATGCCATTAATTTCATGAGTTCATCGCGCAATTTCCTTCTGCCCAATAGGGCTTTCTTCAAACTCTCCTCAGAAATTGTTGAACCTTGCTGAATAAGTTCGGTGGTTTTTAAATGATATCTATCTTTATATTGTTGAAACCAATCTTTGTGAACAATTGCAGCCTCAGCGGCAACGATTAAATTATGACGATCATAAATAGCTTGAAAATCGTCCATAGCAGGTATTTTCTTTACAATAATCCCAGAGTTTTGTAATAGGTCACATGTTTCCTCAAAATTAGTTCGACCGATTTCCGAAACATGCTCCATATAGGGACCGACCGGGACACCCATAATGATATCCTTAGAATGTTTGGGGGAAGTTTTTTGGGGTCCTAAAAATACGCCAGCGGCCTTTTTTAAGATTTTTGTGTTTTTCGTAAATATTCCCACATGATCTAATGAGGGGGAAAGGGGAATTACACCTTCTCTTGATATTAGATCGTAACTTGGTTTATATCCCACAACGCCACAAAAAGCAGCGGGACGTATCACCGATCCTATTGTTTGAGTTCCGAGAGCAAGCGAGCATAATTCAGCGGAGACAGCTGCAGCAGAACCGCTACTAGATCCCCCAGGTGTATGCGCATAGTCATATGGATTTCGAGTTGGTCCTGGGGCAAAATAGGCAAATTCTGTTGTCACGGTTTTTCCGACTATCAATGCACCTTTTTCTTTTAATTTCGAAACGCTTTTAGCTTCTTTTCCCGATAATATTTCACTCGGGAGCTTGCTGCCTGCCTGAGTTGAAAAGCCATCGACATGAAATATATCCTTAACTCCAATAAATTCACCAAATAAAGGGAGGCGAGATTCGGGGTTCGGAAACTTCAAATCCAACTCTTTTGCTTCTTGCCGCAGACGGTTAAAGCGATTTTCTTCTGGAAGAAAAGCCATCACTTTGGGCTCAACGTCTTTAAATTGGATTTCTAATTTGTCGATCGATTCAAATAAATTCATAATGAATAATTATTAATTGCTTTTCTTTTGATTTTCTGCAGCCAATAAAACGGCATCCACGATATGTTGATATCCAGTGCATCGGCATAAATTTCCGGATAAAGCCTCACGAACCTCATGTTCAGTTGGGTCTTTGTTTTCTTCAAGAAATGGGATCATTGTCATCAGGATGCCAGGTGTACAGAAACCGCATTGCAGTCCATGGGTTTCCCAAAAAGCATTTTGTAGAGGGTGTAGATCGTCTTGTGATTCCGCGAGACTTTCAACTGTGAACAATTCCTGACCATCGACTTGAATTGCAAAAAGTAAACAGGCTCTAACAGCCTTGTTGTCGAGAAGGACAGTGCAAGCACCGCAAACACCGTGTTCGCAGCCTACATGCGTGCCTGTTAGCCTGATCTCATGTCGGAGAAAATCACTCAATAATAGTCGAGGTTCAATTTCCCTTTCATAAAGACGTCCATTCACGGAAACAGAAACGGATTTTAATTTAATCATGATTTTGTTCCTTCTTCGCAGCCCGCTCAAATGCAATTTTTAGTGCCCTTTGGGTGAGAATATTGGCTAAATGGCGTTGGTATGAAGTTGAAGCATGGACATTCCCAAAAGGATCAATTTCTTCCTCAGAAGCTATTCTTCCTGCCTCAATAAATAGATCAGGTGAGGATTTTTCTCCCCCCAAGACAGAAGCAGCTTTTTTAGCATCAACCTGTCCATCTCCTGCATTCAAGTAAACCAATTTTGCTTCAGTGCAATTATTATTTTTATCCAAAACCACAACGGCAGCAACACCCATTAGCGCGTAATCTCCACGACGTCGTGAAAATTCCATAAAAGAAAACCCTGAATGCTCGGTTGGGATTGGGATTTGTATTTCAGCTAAAATTTCATTTGGTTCAAGTGAGGTAAAAAACATACCCTGAAAAAATTCTGAAGATGGGATTATCCTTTCACCCTCTTTTGAAATAAGTTTTAATTTTGCGCCCATGGCTATGCAAACCGCCGGTAATTCTGAAGCTGGGTCTGCATGGGCCAAATTGCCACCAATTGTTCCGCGGTTCCTTATTTGGGAGTGAGCGACCTGGGGCATAGTTTCGTGGAGAAGGGGGAACTTCTCCTTGATGATCTCGTCTTTTTCAATCGTGCTTTGCCGGGTTAAGGCACCAATCTTTAAGGTTTTGTCACCATTCAACTTTACATAATCTAATTTCGACACATTATTAATATCTAAGAGCATAGTTGGTTGCAGTAGCCTAAAATTCATTGCAGGTACTAGGCTCTGACCACCAGCTAAAATCTTTGCATCATCACCATACTCATTTAATGCAGATGTAATTTCCTCTATTGAATTTAAGGCTATATAATCAAATGGTGCTGGTTTCATACATTTTTCCTAAGGTTTAATATAAACTGCAGATGTTTATTGTATAATGAGTAATACTATATTTTATATCCAAAACGCAAAAATTACGAGGGAATATGAGAGAAGTTAGTATCGTAAGTATTGGTCAAATTCCGGTTGAAAAAAAATCCTCATTAAATTTACGCAGTATGGGAGCTTCCGCTATTGCAAATGCGCTAGCAAACATCGATCCAGAACAGGTGGACGCCGTATTTGCGGGAAATATGCTCAGCGACGAACTACAGGGTCAAAAACATCTGTCTGCGTTAATTGCTGACACAGCTGGCTTGCGAGGAATCGAGGCTCTGGATGTAAATGCTGCGATGGCTTCTGGGGCCGCTTCGTTGAGAATGGCCTATTTGGCTGTTGCAAGTGGGGAAGCAGACCTTGCAGTAGCTGTCGGTGTGGAAAAAATGAGTGACGGCGTACCTACTGCTGCTTTGGCAAAAGCTCTGGATGCGGAGAATGATGTTGCAGATGGTGCAACCATGATCAGCAAAAATGCAGATCTGCTTAGACAATATTTGAAACACTTTGATGTGCCAGAAGACGCGATGGAAAATTTTGCGGTAAATGCCCATCGCAATGCTAAAAATAATCCAAACGCATTATTTTTTGGTAAATCAGTCACCCCAAGAATGGTAAGAAAATCTAGAATTGTTCATCATCCTTTAAAATTAATGGATTGTTCCCCAATTTCTGACGGGGCAGCTGCAGTTGTATTAGCGCCCACTCAGGACGCACGAGCATTTTCTGATAAAACGATACGCATTCTTGCATCCAGTGTTGCCACGGACCGCTTTAGTCTAAATCAGCGGAAAAACCCACTTTGGCTAGAAGGGGCTTATTTATCATCCCAAAAAGCCTTTCGTCAGGCGAATGTCAATCTAAATGATCTCAGCTTATTTGAAGTTCATGATGCTTTCAGCATCATGGCATGTTTACAACTTGAGGCGGTGGGTTTTTCTAAACCGGGGGAAGGCTGGCAATTAGCCAAAGAAAATAAAATAAGGCTTAATGGAAAAATCCCAATTTCCACCTTTGGTGGACTAAAGGCTCGTGGTCATCCAATCGGTGCCTCCGGTCTTTATCAAGCCGCTGAAATATATTTGCAGTTAACCCAGCAGGCTGATAAGAATCAAATTAAAAGGCCTAAGGTTGCGATGATGCAAAGTATTGGGGGGGCTGCGACGACAGTCATCAGCCATATATTTGGAAATTAAATTTGCTAAGCGTTAATGTCTTCTTCTATCTTTGATTTGAGGCACTTAAAGAATTGACCGGTAATCTTTTTTGTGACACTTCCCATCATTCTCGCTGCCAGGCTAGCGATGGTGCCAACGATAGAAATATCTGCATTCCAACTTAATTCAACACCATTTTCTACCTCGGAAAGTTTCATTTCAGAACTTACGTCCGCTGCACTTCCAGGAGCAGTGCCGTGAGCAACCATTTTTGCGTAAATTGGTTTTTTTAATTCGGCCCATTCAACATTAGCACTAAATCCAACCTTCATTGATCCGAGACCGATCTCCACTTCAGCGTTAAATAGTTTTCCATCCTTGATGACCTCTAAAGATTTTAATCCGGGAATACAAGCCTCAACTTTATGTGGATCAGTTACAAAATTCCAAACTACGTCCAATGGGGCATTAAGAATTTCTTTTCCTTCAAATCTCATCAATTACCTCCAAAATGTCTTAATTAATCATAACAGAATTTCAAATAAAACTATAACAATACCCTAATGAAATCGAGTATAAAATACCAGGTGGTAAATTAAAGGAGAAAAAATTGAATATTGTTGTGTTTGGCGCTACTGGCAAAACCGGCATGGAAGTTGTAAGTCAGGGTTTAGAACAAGGGCATATAGTAACGGCTTTTGTCCGTGACCCTATAAAAATATCCATTGACCATAAAAACCTTCGAATTATTGAAGGCAATATTTTTGATGATTTTTCTGTAGCAAAAACGATAAAGGGTCAGGAAGCCGTAATTTGTTCATTAGGATCTAGTGAATTAAGTAAAACGGATATCCGATCTAAAGGTACGTCAATTATTATAAAGGCAATGAATTCAAACAACGTAAAACGTCTATTTGTTGTTTCTGCAATGGGCGTTGCAGAAAGTTGGTCTACATTATCATTCATGGGTAGGTTGATTTTCGCTACATTGCTAAGCGCATCCAAAAAAGATCATGAAGCACAAGAAAAATATGTAAGAGAAAGTGATTTGGATTGGACAATATTTCGCCCTAGCGGCTTAAATGATAATCCAATGACGGGGGAATACATCTTAGGTGAAAATGCGGCGGCAGTTACTTCTCAAATACCTCGAGCCGATGTTGCCCATGCAATACTTTCGGAAATAAATGAAAATAAATACGTAAAAAAAGCTGTAACAATAACGAATTAAAAATTTTCACAATATCTACAAATTTACATTAGGAATAAAAAAATATCGATTTGGTATTCAATTTTTCTAATCGATTGTGTGAATTTCTGGAGAACGGATGAATTTAATTTCGATTGTAATAATAAGTATTGTTGTGCTTGAATCTACAAATATTATCGCTCTTTATTTTTTCCCAGATTCAAAAATGGCTAATAGTATTGGCGTCTTTTTCCATTAATTCGAAAAATGGACAAAAAGAAACAAATTACCCCGAAGAATTATTAAAAAATATTAGGTTGGATGATCTTTATTTTCGTTTTAATTTTTCTGGTGGAATTGATTATTAACTGATTTTAAGGTTTGGTTTAATTTAACAAAAAAGAGGCGTACCTTGGTACGCCTCTTTTAATATTACTTGGTGGTTATTCTGGACTGACGTCGACTAATACCGCTCGAACGACTCGACGGAATAAGTAACCATTCGCATCAGGACTGAATACTTCACAGGTAACCAAGGTAAGCCAATCAATTTCCTCGTGAACCATCACTCGGTCGACCATATTAGGTTCGATCATCATTACTTCCTGAACCTCATATGTGTATACCAATCCATCAGTTCTTACATGAATTTGATTGCCATACTTCAAAGTCTTTAGGTCAGTGAATGGACCCTGGTTGTTATTGCTGTCCCATACGTGGGCAGTTACAACAGTGTTTCCAGCCCATGTCGGGTAAGCAGAGCCTTCTAACCATCCGGCCTGATTGCCTAACCAGGTAACATCCCAATTTGCGTCCTGTTGAGGAACACCCACGATCGATGTTTCAACGCCCAAGCTTGGGATTTCTAAGATCATGCCCTGATCTGCGTAAGCCAAGTTTTCTGGTTGAACCGGTAAGCTTGTAACCTTATTAGGTGCAAACCCAGTTTGAGGTAAACCAAACACAGACACAGACCTGCTCCAACTTGCCCGAGCCGTAGCTACAATCTGCTCACCATCATCCTCGGTGTCTCCATTTCCATTTAGGTCAAAGTCAAGGGTAGCATAATTATCTGCTGAGTTTATGCCTCCATCTACTGAAACAGCAAACGAAATGTTTATTTCATTCAGAGCTTCTTCGGGGGTAGTGGCACCAAGGTCTGGTCCTAAAACACCGGTCCAAATTATTCGTCCTCGAGGATATGGTCCAGTGGGTTCTTCATAGTAACAATACTCTGTTGTAGTAAGCGCTGAAGCATCGGTACAAGTTACACCATTGCCTGTTGAACCGAAGGGTGCTCCAGGATCCTCACCATATGGATTTGGAATACCATCGTTTATAAATACTGTACCAACCGGAATTTCATCACTAGCTGTGGCTGTGACACCGGCGATATTGGTGTTGTTGATCCAAATAACGGTCCAGCGCAGTTGAGGTTCTCCATCGCCATCCACAAATTTGACGCCAATTGGCGGATCGAAGAGGACAGGCCCAAACTCGACATCTTCATCATCTTCGTCGATTACTTCTTCAGCATCAGGATAATCAGGAGGATTCCCGGTGGCGAATACATCATTCGTAAATGGACCTGCACTCCATGGAACCACATTGAGAACCAGGGTGATCGTTCCATCTACCCCGGCAGCCAATGAATCTGTTCCATCTAATAGATCCACATCTGCGTCACCATCAAAGCCTAGATTTACAGTAAGGTCAGAGCTTGTTATAGACTCGACCGTAAACGTATTAGGAAGTGGGAATGTGGCAGTCAGATCATCTGTAACCTGAACAGCGTCCAAAGGCACATCACCAGTATTTTCAACGACAATGTCGTAAGTAACTTCCCAGGTGCCTACGCTAACTTTTTCAGAATCCTCAGTTAAAGTTTTTGTAACTTCAATTCCCGGATTTTCTTTGGTATTGGTGATCGTACACGTTTCGTCGTCTCCGGCTCCCAGAATTACTGAGCCATTATCGATAGAGGTGTCTTCAGGGGCGAGGGTTTCACATGTCCAAGTACCTTCAGCATATCCAATGAAATCGTCCTCGCGGAGAGTATACTCTCCTGGATTTAATCCAGTAATTGGATCAGAGGTAAATGTAAAGACACCTGTGGGATCTTCAACAACAGGAACATTGCTAAAATCTAACGCTCCAGCATCTGTGCTTAGGTTGAAATCACCTACCACGGCTGTACCACCATTGTCATTGACAACTTTCTTGACGATGGTCAATGCTGCGCCATCATCATCGTTGGTGATCGTACAAGTGACATCATCACCAGCGGCCAATGTAACGGAACCATTGTCGATGG
>JABJGH010000051.1 GCA_018662365.1 Chloroflexota bacterium
GGGGGGGGGGGGGGGGAATGGTGATGAAACCAGGGCCAATATTTTCAGCTGTTGAGGAAATAATTGGAATTCCCCCAAATTGCCCAGTAATTTTACTTACCCCCCAAGGTCGACAATTAAACCAGGGAGTTGTTGAGGAGCTTTCTCAACATCAAAGGATTGCTCTTTTATGTGGACGATATGAAGGTGTGGACGAAAGAGTTCGCCAACACTTGGTCACCGATGAAATATCTATTGGGGATTTTGTGCTTACTGGGGGAGAACTTCCCGCTCTGGCGATCATCGATGCAGTAACTCGATTAATTCCGGGTGCGTTGGGTGATCCAACCGCAACAGACGATGATTCACATGCAATGGGCTTATTAGAGTATCCCCATTTTACTCGGCCCCCCGAATATCGAGAATGGGTAATTCCAGAAATTTTGCGATCAGGTGATCATGGGAAAATTGCCCGGTGGCGGAGGGAGCAAGCCTTGAAACGGACGTTTGAACGCAGACCGGATATGTTAGAGAATATTAAATTATCCAATGACGATCAAAAATTTCTTGATAGCTTATCTTAATATTTATCAGATTTGATTTCAATGTCATCACACCCCCCTATCCTCCTTTATCCTGATGTATTTCACAAATTCCTCAACAAAAAAAAGACTGTTGCAAACATTGACCGCGACTTTTATGAATGGCATTTAGGAAGAAAAAAATATTCTTTGTGGGGAATCACAATTTCATCTAATGAAATTGAAGAACGGATAAAATCGGCTCATAAACAGCTTGGAGATTACTTATTGTCCCCTTATTCGCGCCAGTCCCATATCACCCTTTTTGTTTGTGGATTTCTTAATTATAAGGCGAAGGATAAAGATGATTATAGTTTGGAGCAATTAGACCTCCAAATAAAAAATCTTAGAAATGAAAAAATAAATCCATTTTCAATAGAAATCGGAGGAATAAATAGTTTTTTAATTTCTCCCTTTTTAGAGGTGGAAGATACTGAAAGTGGAATAAAAAAAATCAGGCATGCTTTATCGATTCGTCATAAGGAAAATCGTCAGGAAAAATACGTCCCCCACATTACTTTTGGTCTGTATTCTGGGGAATATTCAACCAAAAAAATTGCAGAAAAGTTTTCCAAATTGGGTGCAAAAACAGTATATAAAGTTGATCATATCAAATTCCTATACTATGACCCAGCAAACATAAACGGCCTTTTGAAAACCGAAAAGATATTTTGGTTTTAAGTCATAATTTGTCCAAAAAATTCCCCGAAATTACGAGGATATTAATAATTTGTAAGAATAATGAATATGTTTCTATGCATGCTTGACGCAAAAAATGCCCCATGTTAAAATCGATAGATGGTATTCCTGGCACTCTCGCAATGAGAGTGCTAAATTTTGGATTATGAAAAAAACAAACGATCTTTCCGAACGCCAAAAATTGATTCTTGGGCTTGTTGTGCAAGAGTATGTCAATACTGCCAAAGCCGTAGGATCAAAAAGTCTGGTCAAAAAGTACAGTTTGGATATCAGCTCAGCGACAGTACGAAATGAGATGATGTTCCTTTCGGATTATGGTTACCTGCGACAACCACACACATCTGCTGGGCGAATACCTACTGAAGATGGGTATCGTTTTTTTGTAGGCCAATTGATGCAAAGAGCCGATCTCCCGTCATCACTTAAACATACAATTTCGCATCAGTTTTACCAAGCCAGGCAAGATTCTAATGAATGGATGCGGCTCGCCGCATCGGTTTTGGCGCACCAGTCTAACGCTGCTGCGATCGTCACCTCCCCACATTCAGAAAAAGCCCGCTTCAAGCACCTGCAATTAATTTCTACATCTGGTCGACAAGTACTGATGGTGTTGGTATTGATGAACGGCAAAGTAAACCAACAAATGTTGGTTCTTTCTGAACCAGTTAGCCAAGACCAACTTAGTTCGGTCGCAGATCAGTTAAATGCGTTGCTCACCGGACAGGGCGTCGAAGAAGTAAGCAACTATCGCGCAGATTTTGATGCGCTGGGCACTGACATGCATCGGCTTGTCTTAGATGACATGAAACGATCCAACGAGATCGTTTCGGGCAAGGTCTACCAAGATGGGTGGACCAATGTATTATCGGAACCAGAATTTTCGCAATCTAATGCCGCACGTAGGGCATTAAATGTTCTGGAAGAACGTCCCTTATTAGAAGACCTCCTCTCACAAACCGTGATGAAATCAGAAATTGGCGGTGTGCAAGTGCTAATTGGTGGCGAGGGAAATTGGGAAGAACTAAGTGAGTGCAGTTTGGTTTTAGCACGCTACGGTGTTCCTGAACTCGGAGGGATATTAGGTGTGTTAGGTCCAATCCGAATGCCTTACGACCATACAATTTCCACAGTTAATTATGTTGCTGGTCTGCTTAGTAATATGGTCAGCGATTCAATGGGTAATGCACTTCCATCAGAAGAGTGAAACATCCTGTAATATTCTCAAAAATTCTAAGTTTATAAAGGGTAAAAATGAAAGATAAAGAAAAAGAAATCGAAGAATTAAATGAAGACGAAGCCAATAAAGATGAAAATAAAAAAGCTTTAGACCCAATGGAAGTATTACAACAAGAATTAGTGGAGGCTCAAAACGAGATTTCCTCCACCTTGGATGGGTGGCAGCGCACACAGGCTGAATTTCTTAATTATAAAAAGCGCATGGAACGTGAGAAAATTCGAATGTATGAAAATGCTTCAGCGCGAGTGATCAAAAGCTTTTTAGGTGTTCTCGACGATTTAGACCGGGCAATTGCTAACCGCCCAACTGAGGGAGAAGGTGCCGACTGGGCTGAGGGCATTGATCTGGTTTTTCGAAAAATGCTTACCACCCTGGATAATGAGGGTGTGAAGCCTATGGATGTTTTAGGGGAACAGTTTGATCCAAATTTACATGAAGCAATTATGCAAGAAGAAAGCGAAGACCATAAAAGTGGTGAAATCATTGAAGTTATTCAAAAAGGCTATTTGATCGGTGAACGCGTATTACGCCCCGCCATGGTCAAAGTTGCCAGCTAGGAGGATTTAGGAATTATGTCAAAAATCATAGGTATTGATCTTGGAACAACAAATTCAGTTGTAGCTGTTATGGAAGGTGGAGAACCGACAGTGATCCCTTCTGCAGAGGGAGAACGTTTAGTCCCCTCTGTTGTAGCAGTAAATAAAAATGGTGAGCGCTTGGTAGGTCGTCCTGCTCGAAATCAGGCCGTCATTAATCCCGAGAACACAATCTACTCGATCAAACGCTTTATTGGCAGAAAATATAGTGATGCTGAAACCCAACATGCTATCAGTCATGTGCCCTACAACATCACCAAAGCAGATAATGGTGATGTGCGGGTGGTAATGGGTGATAAAGAATATTCAGCCCCCGAAGTTTCAGCAATGATCTTGGCAAAACTTAAAGCAGATGCTGAAGCCTATCTTGGTGAAACAGTTACTCAAGCTGTAATCACTGTACCTGCATACTTTAATGACAGCCAAAGAAACGCGACCAAAGATGCTGGCAAGATCGCTGGTTTGGAGGTTCTAAGGATCATTAATGAACCGACAGCTTCATCCTTGGCCTATGGATTAGACAAAAAAGCTAATGAAATCATTGCAGTCTATGACCTGGGTGGTGGCACTTTTGATATTTCAATCTTAGATGTGGGCGAAGGTGTTTTCCAAGTCCGATCTACAAGTGGGGATACCTTTTTGGGTGGGGATGATTTTGATGACAAGATCATCACTTTCCTTGCAGAAGAATTTAAAAAGACAAACACTGTTGATCTCCGCAAAGATCGACAAGCTCTACAACGCCTCAAGGAAGCAGCAGAGAAAGCAAAGATCGAACTTTCTACTTTGATGCAAACTGAGATAAACCTACCTTATATTACTGCAGATGCTTCTGGACCTAAGCACCTTGTACTAACCCTTACCCGCTCAAAACTCGAGCAACTTACCGCTGATCTCGTTGAGCGTTCCCTGGCTCCGGTTCGGCAAGCCTTGAAGGATGCTGATCTCTCTGAAAGTCAAATTGATGAGATCGTTATGGTGGGTGGTATGACCCGTATGCCTGCGGTTCAAGAGGCAGTAAAGAAAATGTTTAATAAAGACCCTCACAAAGGAGTCAATCCCGATGAGGTAGTCGCAGTGGGTGCAGCAATTCAGGCTGGCGTTTTGGGTGGGGATGTTAAAGATATCCTCCTATTGGATGTTACCCCCCTCACCCTTTCAATTGAAACCTTGGGCAGCGTTGCTACACCGCTAATTGAACGAAATACGACCATCCCAACACGAAAAAGCCAAGTGTTTTCAACTGCCAGTGATAACCAAAACCAAGTAGAGATCCATGTGCTTCAAGGCGAAAGACCAATGGCACAAGACAATAAGTCTCTAGGTAAATTCGTACTCGATGGCATCCCCCCCGCTCCTCGCGGTGTTCCCCAAGTTGAGGTAACTTTTGATATAGATGCGAATGGTATCCTCAAGGTTACTGCTCAAGATAAAGCCACCGGACGAAGCCAAGACATTACGATCACTGCCTCCTCTGGATTGAGCGATGAAGAAGTCGATCAAATGAAAGCCGACGCAGAAGCCCACGCTTCTGAGGATGCTGAACGAAAAGGAATGATCGAGATCAAGAATAATGCGGACAGTTCGATTTACACAGCTGAAAAGGCTTTGAAAGATTTGGAAGATAAAGTGGACGATGAAACCAAAGAAAAAGTCAATCAAGCTGTTACAGCAGTAAAAGAAGTTATTGATGGTGAGGATGGCGAAACAATTAAAAAAGCCACAGATGACCTAATGGAAATCGTTCAGGGAATGGGTGCAGCTGCATACCAGGCTGAACAAGAAGTCGATGGATCATCTGAAGGTGAAAACACTGAGGCTACTGATGGCGATGAAGATGAAGATATCGTAGATGGTGAATTTAAGGACGCCGACAAATAATACCTAACCCCGAGATACTGATAATCCATGTAAGGGCGGGAGATTCCCGTCTTTACTCTTTATGAACCAAATGGGCAGACTGCATGAGTGAAAATGATTATTATGAAGTAATAGGCGTACCAAAAGACGCCTCACAATCTGAAATAAAGACTGCATTTCGTCAATTAGCGCGTAAATTTCATCCTGACGTGAGCAAAGAAACCGATGCAGAAGAACGCTTCAAAGAAATAAATGAAGCTTATGCGGTTCTCTCCGATGATGAAAAACGGGCAGCATATGACCGATATGGTCATGCCGGGTTAAATGGTTTTGGGGGTGCACCCGATTTTAGCAATCTAAATATTGATGATCTTTTCAATATGTTTGGGATTGGTGATCTATTTGGGTTCGGAGGAAGAAGTCGGGGTAATCAGAGAAGTCGTGCTAGCCGTGGCAGCCATCTTCAATATGTGGCAAACTTAGAATTTGAAGAAGCCGTCTTTGGATTAGAAAAAGATATCGAGATCACCAGAGATGAGGTTTGTGAGCGCTGTGATGGAAAAAAAGCTGAACCCGGTACCTCTACAAATACTTGTGCTACCTGCAAAGGTCATGGAGAAGTGCGGCAAGCGCGTCAAACATTATTTGGCAATATGGTGCAAGTAACCACATGCCCAACTTGTAATGGCCAGGGTGAAACAATTACTAGCCCTTGTACACAATGCCATGGCCGAGGTTATGAAAGAAAAACAAGCACTAAAAAGGTCGAGATTCCTGGTGGAGTGGATAATGGCACCCAAATTAGGTTATCCGGTGAAGGACAACCTGGACAAAATGGAGGCCCATCTGGTGATCTTTACATCATTGTCAAAGTAAGAAAGCATAAATATTTCCAACGGAAAGAAAATGACATTGTCCTCAATTTGGATATTAATGTTGCGCAAGCTAGCTTAGGCACGGAGGTGGAAGTACCTACGGTAGATGGTCCCAGTAAATTATCAATTCCTAATGGAACACAACCAGGGAAGATTCTTCGAATGAGAGGGAAAGGTGTGCCTTATTTGAGACGAGATGGACGCGGCGATCAATTGGTGATCATAAATGTGGAAACCCCCACCCGCTTAAATAAAGAGCAGCGAGAATTATTTGAACAACTTGCAGAAAGTTTAGGCACAGAAGTGAAACCACAAGAAAGAAATTTCTTAGATTCATTAAGAGATTTTTTGGGTGGATAAAAATTCTTGGCTAGAAGTTTCGTTGATTGTTAAGGGTGAACTGGCAGAGGCAGTATCGGAAGTTCTTGCGCGTTTCGCTCCTAATGGGGTGGCAATAGAAAGTACTGAAATCAAGGCAGCTCCCGATGAATATGGGGAACCAACAGGACCGCTCCGGGTGGCTGCTTATTTACCAATAGATGACAAAATTGAAGAAAACCGCCAAAAATTAGAAGAAAGTTTGTATTTCTTAGGATTAATTCAACCCTTACCTAAAACTGAGTTCAAGATCATCCAAGACAAAAATTGGATGGAATCCTGGAAAAAACATTTTAAGCCTATTCGGGTTGGCAAAAAGTTGTTGGTCTTACCCGCCTGGATCAAGAATTCTGATCCTGAAAGAATCCCAATAAAAATAGACCCCGGAATGGCCTTTGGAACCGGCACTCACCCTACAACCCAACTGAGTTTGCTCTTGTTAGAAGAATATCTGCAACCCGGGGATAATATTATAGATGTGGGGAGTGGCTCAGGGATCTTATCCATCGCAGCATTAAAATTAGGGGCAAAAACGGCGTTTGGCGTGGATATTGAACTCAACGCAAAAGCTGTTGCCACAGAAAACGCAATAATTAATGACATTTATGAAGGATATTATTTTGAAATTGGGTCTGTAGAGCAAGTAAAGGATGGTATTTTCCCCATTCGACAAGCCCCAATCGTAATTGCAAATATTCTGGCACATATTTTGATCCAATTATTAGACCAAGGGATGGGAGATCTAATTGCCCCGGATGGCATTCTTCTGCTTTCTGGGATATTGGATGTAATGGAAGAAAAATTAATGGCAGAAATCGAAAAACATGGGTTATTTTCTGTAAAACGCATTCAAATGGACGATTGGGTCGGATTGGCTTTTAGAAATAAATAATATATCACACTGTGAAGAGTATTACTTATAAATGGGGGCCCAAGGGTTTAATCCTTCCTTTTAAACTCTATCTTGGACCATTTCAAGAAAGGTGCCAGCGACCCTTGGGTCAAAGTGAACACCTGATTGTTCTTTCAAGTAATTAAATGCTTTTTCTTTTGGCCAGGCCGCTCGATAGGGTCTATCCCATAGCAAGGCGTCCCACACATCCACAATGGCAAATATCCTCGCCGCTATAGGAATATCCTCCCCTTTAATTCCTTTAGGATAACCACTTCCGTCCCATTTCTCATGGTGATAATAAGGAATATCTATAGATGGGCGTAAGAATTCGATCTTAGACAATAATTCGTTCGCCATGATCGGGTGCTGACGCATGATTACCCATTCTTCCTCAGTTAAACTACCAGGTTTATGTAAGATCTCATCCGGGATTCCCATTTTCCCTACATCATGAAGCAATGCGCCACGACGAATATGGATTAGTTCTTCACCCTCAATACCTAATTTTATTGCCAATTTCACCGTAAGGTCAACCACCCTTTCAGCATGACCCTTAATTTCTCGATCTTTTAATTCTAAGGCTTTTACCCAACCTTCGAGAGTTTCATCGTATGCATTGGTGAGATACTCATGGGATTCAATTAAATCATTATACGTTGATGCTTTGTCCAGGGCCAAAGCTGCCTGACTTCCAACCAGCTCTAAATATCCCAGCCAATCTTCTTCAGGATTAAATTCATTTTTAGAGTAGGCTTCCAACACACCCAACATCTTGTCATGAGTTAACAGTGGGACTGCAATATATAATTTGAATCCCTCCCTTTTCAAAACCTTTTTATTCATATAATTAAAACTTGTATCCTCAATTTTATTAACCAAAATTGATTTTTTCTCAATCATTGCTTTTCCGGCCAAGCTTTTTTCCGACAAGATATTAATCCGATCAAGAAGGGTATTTTTAAAACCAACTTCAGCGGAGTTTACCAATCGATTAGATTCTTTATCATATAGATATACAACAGCTGCATCTGAAGCTTTTAACTCCAAAACTTGCTCTAATATTACTTTCAAGGTCAATTGAAGATCCACACTAGAAGTTACAGTGTTTTCAATTAACCTTATAGATTCTAAACGTTTTATTTGTACCTTAACTTTTTCCTCATTTTTCTTTCTTTCCGTAATATCGATGGCCATCCCCATAACGCCATCAACTTTATCATTCGCATCAAATATTGGGGAATACCAAATATCAAAATAAATTTCCCCCAACTCAATTTCCCCTGATATCGCCTTTCCTCGCATAGCCTCTTTTAAAGAGGCGGTAATTTTGGGATAATCTTCATAAATTTTAAACGCAGAATCTCCTACAACCTGGCCTGGTTCTAGCCCCAAAACGGCAAGACTTTTCCCTTCAGAAAGGGTAAAAATACCATCACTATCTATCGTAAATAAAATCGCCTGTGTATTATTAACGATAGTAAGAAATTTATCCTCACTTTCTTTTAATGAGCTCTCTATCATTTTAAGTTTTGTAAGATTTCTGGCAATGCAATTTAGGGATACTATTTTTCCGTTGTTACCATAATTCGAATTAACTCTCCATTGAAAATAAAAAATTTCTCCTGTTGAGCCGATTAATCTGGTTTCAACGATTGTCTTTTCCCCGCTTTGAGCAACAAAATTTGTAAAACTTGCAATAGAGGTATTTCTGTCATCCGGATGAATAAAGTCGAAAGCTGAACTCCCAATAATTTTTTTTACAGGAATACCAAAAATTTCTTCCCCTATATGATTCACATATGTGATGATTCCCTTGGGATTAAGTTGAATGATTAGATCGTCAGTATTTTCAATTAACTTTTTATAGTCGACAGTTGAATTATTCCCGTTTTTTTTAAATATCATCTACTTCACCCCCCTTCCGTTTTATTATATTCAAGGTAATTCGCAAATGATTTAATTCATTAATTAATTGATTCTTGGTCTTCATTGCATCAATGTTAATTTTTCAATTAATAATATTAGTTGACTAGACTTTCTAGTATACACTTGACTTTCCCCCATTTTTTGATCATTTACTTACAGTATTGTTAGGCTCAAAAATATTAAAATCACTCTTATCTTCACGATTTTATCTGTCCACCCAGTTCGAGAGGTTTTCTGGAGGGGAATAAGAATCCATCAGATCTAATAAGGTTATTGGATCTGTATTAGTTTGAAAAAGATTATTATGTTCTTTATAGGTAAACCCCCTTTCCTTTACCTCATCAAAAAACTTTAATAGTGTATTGAAGTATCCATCAGTATTTAAAAGACCGATCGGTTTTGAATGAATTCCAATTTGAGCCCAGGTTAGCACTTCAAAAAATTCTTCAAATGTGCCAAAGCCACCGGGTAAAGCAATAAATGCATCTGAATTATCAATCATCATTGCTTTTCGGGTATGCATATCGGGCACAACTTCATAACGTGTCAGACCAGCATGAGCCAATTGGGGAGTATCAAAAATCTTTGGAATGATCCCAAACACCTCTCCCCCTGCTTCTAAAGCAGCATTTGCCACCGCTCCCATCATCCCAGTACTTCCAGCCCCATACACAACCTGGATTCCCCTTTCTGCGATTGTTTTACCAATATTCCTTGCAGCCGATAAATATTTTTCGGATATTTGATCTGATGACCCACAATAAATTGCAATTGATTTCATTTTTATCTCTCCACTTACATACATTAAGCCAAAATTATAACATCAAGAAAATGTGGAAGTTCAAATTAATTGATTTCCAAATGATTCAAATTACAAGGTGGTTAGAAGCAACTCTATACTATAATATTTGTAGGAAAAGCTTATCTTGATCGATAAAAAACTCGATAAAGTAGGAGCAATATTATGAAAAAAGTGCTTTCGATCAGTGTCGGTTCCCCTACCCGAGACCACACCACAGAAGTTGATTTTCTAGGACAAAAAATTCAGCTATCTCGCCAGGGAACGAATGGAGACCTCAAAAAAGCTATTGAACTTTACAAACATTTTGATGGAAAAGTAGATGCTTTTGGGGTGGGTGGATTAGAATTTTATTTAGGGGTGGGAGAACGAAAATATTATTTCAGGGATGCAAAAAAAATTCGCCGAGCAATAAAAATCAGCAAGGTAGGGGATGGGAATGGCATTAAGGGTTTACTTGCCCAACGCGCCCTGCTCGCATTAGAAGACCATCTCAATAATGAAGGGAAATCCCTAAATGGAATGAAGGCGCTAAAGACCACGGCTGTGGACAGATACCAAATGGCTGCGGCATTGGTAGATGCGGGTTTAGAAACTACCTTTGGAGATTTCGCTTTTTCTTTGGGGATTCCTTTAAAAATAAAATCCCTAAAACAAGTACATGTATTAGCGGGAATATTGCTCCCTGTAATTATTAATTTGCCATACATGTGGTTTTACCCACTTGGTGCACAGCAAGAAAAAGAACCAGAAAATAAATTTCCTTCCTTTTATGCAGATGCAGATGTCATCGCAGGAGATTTTTTGCAGATCAGACACCATATGCCTCCTGACATGAGTGGAAAAATAGTTGTGACGAATACTACTACTGCTGCAAATGTGGAGTTCATGCAAAAACGTGGTGTAAAAATATTAGTTACAACTACCCCACGACTAGAGGGGAGAAGTTTTGGAACCAATGTGATGGAAGGCATGCTCAGGTGCATGATCGATAAACCGGATAATGAGATTACCTCCGAGGATTTTCTTGATCTGATTAATAGGATACCCCTTAAACCTAATATTGAAATATTGAATTAATAAAAAAGAGGAGAGCTTAGCTCTCCTCTTTTTTATTTAATGAGAATAGATATTCCCCTTATTCCTCTGATATAATCCCAAAATATGAACCGTAAATACCTCATTTACACTCTCCCGCTTCTTATCATTTTAATTTTGCTTTTTGTGTTTTTCCCGAGACAAAAATCTGTTTCGTTTGCTATGGGGGGTGACATTCAAGCCTTTGAAACCAATAGCAGAAATGTCGAGGCATTTATATCTGAGATTGGAATATCACTTCATCCAGAAGATCAGATAATCCCAGAATTAGAAACAGCGATCAAGGATGGGGATCTAATTGAGATAACAAAAGCAACAACATATTTGATAACGATAGATGGGGAACCTTCTCAAATTATTACGAGTGAAAATGACCCAATATCAATCTTTGAAAAAGCAGGCGTAAAATTGTCATCAAATGATATGTTGTTGGTCAACGGTAATCTCCAATCCATAGATATAGCTTTTGAAAAAAATGCAATTATCGAAATTGAATTAATCAGGCCAATTTCATTGACAATAAACAGTGAGACTGGGGCTACTACTATTCAAACCACTGCTCTAACGGTTGGCGAGGCCTTATGGGAAGCAAACATTCTTCTAATGCAGAATGAGAAGACTTCAATCCCCCTTGACACAAAAATCAGGAAATCCACCACAATTTCGATTGTTCCTGCAAATATCTTTGAGATCAAAATTGGTGATCAAAAACAACAAATACAAGCTATTGGGGGTACGGTTGGTGTTATTTTAGCTCAGGCTGGAATTTCATTGCAAAATCTTGATTATAGTATTCCTGCAGAGGATCAGGTTCCCCCAGAAGATGGACTTATCGAGGTTGTCCGGGTTGCAGAAGTAATTCTAAGTGAACAAGAACTGATTCCTTTTTCTTCATTGACCCAACCGATGCCAGATGTTGAAATTGATAATTATCAAATTCTTCAGGTGGGCGAATACGGATTGAACTCCCAACGAATTCGTGTGCGCTTCGAAAATGGGCAAGAAGTACTTAGAACTGTTGAAGATGAATGGCAGGTAAGGGAACCCGTCCCCCGGATTGAGGGATATGGCACCTTGATTGATCTAAAAACCTTGGAAACTCCAGATGGTGTGATCGAATATTGGCGGGCTAAAGAATTTTATATCACGTCATATAAAGCTGGGACTCCTGAAACACCCCCTTGGTACGGTCGGGTTTTCTGTTATAGCCAGTTATTTGAACCCGGATTTGTTGGGGTAGATTTTGACTATATTCCATGTGGCACGAAGTTGTATATCCCCGGTTATGGATTTGCCGTGGCAATGGATACTGGCGCAATTTCAGGTGCATGGATCGATCTGGGATTCAGGGATGAAGAATACGTTGGTTGGCATCGGTTTGAAACTGTGTATTTCCTTTCTCCCCCACCTGCACCAGAAAACATACCGTATATTATTCCCCCGGGACAATTTTACGAATAATTATGCTTCTCCCATTCTTTTTTTTCCTAATATAGATTTTATTCAAGATTAGTAGTTGTCAAGAATTACCAATAATATCCCCTTGTATTTATGATTGTATCATTGTACAATTGCATCATTGTATGAATGTATCATTGAACACAAACAAAGGATAGCAGGAAAAATAATAATGCATACGATCGATATTAAAAATATTTCTAAAAGGTTTGGGACAAATCAAGCTGTTAAAGACATCTCGTTTGAGGTAAATCCTGGAGAAATCTTTGGATTGCTGGGACCAAATGGGGCAGGGAAAACAACCTGTTTAAGAATGGTCTTAGATATATTCAAACCTGATACTGGGTCAATAACTCTTTTTGGTGGATCCTTGGACGAAGGAAAGAAAGACAAAATTGGTTATATGCCAGAAGATCGGGGATTATATCAGGATATCCCCCTTGAGCGATGTCTGACTTACCTTAGCTCCTTGAAAGGAATGTCCAAGACAGAAATTAAGGAACAATTAGATATCAACTTAGAAAAATTTGGCTTGGCAGACCACAGAAAGAAAAAGGTAAAAGAACTAAGTAAAGGGATGCAGCAAAAAGCACAAATTATTGCCACGCTTCAACATAAACCAGAATTGATTATTATCGACGAACCTTTTACTGCCCTAGATCCAATCAACACTCAATTGATTAAGGATATTTTGGTGACCCTAAAAGAAGAAGGTACCACGATCATTATGTGTACTCACCAAATGCATCAGGTCGAAGAACTTTGTGACCGAATATTGTTAATGAACGAAGGGGAAAAAGTTCTTTATGGAAAGCTGAATGAAATTCGGAAACAATATTCAGGAAGTGACGTGATCATCGAAAGCCCCAACGAGGTTCCCCAAATCCCTGGAATTTCCAATATTGAAAAGGTCAATGGAACCGTAAGAGTTGGGTTAGAGAATTCTTTGAGCCCACAAGATTTGCTACAAAATCTAATTGTAAATAATATTCAGATCGAAAAATTTCAAATCGCTGTACCGAGTCTATCCGAAATTTTCATCCAAGCTGTAACAAAGGATGGAATAGATGAATAAGATTTGGAAAATTGCTATTTATGAATTTAAAAGGCATGTATTTCAAAAACGATTTATTTTCTCTATTTTAGGTATACCTCTTTTCTTTTTATTCATGGTCGGGATGATATTTCTCCTAGTTAAATTTCAAAACAATGAAAAACCAATAGGTATCATTGATCCAGGAAACAAAATCGACTCTACCATTGTGATTCCTGAGGCAGCAGATCTGGACCTACCAGTTGAAATAATTGATTTTTCTAACGAAGATGTGGCTCTAGCAGCCCTCGAGGAAGAACAAATTCAAGCTTATTTTCTACTGCCAGAAAATTATCCGGAAAATACCGAGGTTTCCGTTTATTTTTCTGAGAAACCTGGCGACAATGCCTATGACCACTTCAGAAATCTCCTTCGAGCCAACCTTCTACAGAATCAGTCAGAAAACACCATTAATCGAATTTTAGAAGGGTTTAATCCCATCATCAGAACCCCCGATGGTCTTCGAGAATTTTCTGAAAGAAATGCAATTAATTTAGCTCTTCCAGGGATTGCAGGCGCCTCATTCATGTTCATCATTTTGATGAGTGCGAATTATTTTTCCGCCATCATTGCTGAAGAAAAAGAAAACCGCACAATGGAGATTCTAGCAACGACCGTTTCCCCCTACCAATTAATGGGTGGAAAGATCTTTGGAACCATCGGGGTTGTATTAACTCAAGTGCTCAGTTGGATAATCTTATTATTTGTCGCTCAACGAATCGCAGCTGGGCAAAGTGATGCACTTTGGTTAACAGACCCAATTATAAAAACCAGGACGATATTAATGGTTATTAGCATTCTGGTGCCTGCCTATATCTTATATGTATCCTTAATTACCATGGTTGGAGCTACAGCTACGAATGTACAAGAAGGTCAACAAATTGCGGGGATGTTTATCATGCCATTGAGTTTGTCCTATATGTTTCTAGCGGTGATCATGGAAAACCCTAATAGTCCCCTTTCGGTTGCCATAAGTCTTTTTCCCCTCACTGCCCCAACAATCATGCCCTTACGAGCTGCATTTACCGTTGTCCCGACCAATCAATTAATCCTTTGTGTCGCAATTTTGATACTTTGTGCGGGAATTGCCATTTGGTTAGCAGCACGAGCCTTTGAAATCGGAATGCTTCGCTATGGAAAAAAATTACAGATACGTGAATTATTCACGAGAAAAAACAGGTTATCCTCATGAAAAAAATATTATTAGTCATACGATCTGAAGTCGTTAATATTTTTACTCGCCCCTCCTACTTAATTCTCACTTTTGGACTGCCGGTGCTCGGTTTTATTCTCTTTTTGGTCTTTACAAACTTAAATCAAAAGGAAACTCAGGCAATTTCAGAAATATTTAAAGAAAGCCCAACTACCGTTCAAACTGAAGGGTTTATTGATCAAGGAGGAATAATTAAAAATGTTCCTGAATTTCTCCAAGATGGATCATTCCAAGAATTTGAAAATGAAAATTCAGCAAAGAAAGCCTTGGAAGATACCCTGATATCGGCTTATTATTTGATAAACCCAGATATTTACGATACTGGTGAGATTATATATGTCCGACCAGACTTCAATCCCCTATCCGGAAATGGGCAAGATTGGAAAATGCGCGAATTGTTCGCCTATAATCTTTTTGATGGAGATGGTCAGTTATCTGCCTTGGTCCAGTACCCCGTCGATTTTATTGATCAACCTCTAGATCCCTCCATAACTGAGGGACAAGATAGTGAGCTCGCTTTCATAGTCCCTTATGTGACAACGATCCTCTTTTATATCGTGATCTTATCTTCGGCAAGTTTGCTATTAAACAGCGTAGTCAGCGAAAAACAGAACCGGGTTATCGAAGTGATCATGCTTTCTGTATCCCCTCATCAACTTTTAACCGGAAAGATTCTTGGATTAGGTTTTGTGGGATTACTCCAATCTTTGATCTATACAAGTGTGGGATTTACATTGCTAAAAATAAGTGGGCGATCTGTTGAGGTCCCCCCAACTCTAAATTTTTCGCCCTCAATTTTGATCTGGGGAATCATCTTTTTTGTGGTGGGTTTCTTAATCTATGCAAGTTTAATGGCTGGTTTAGGCGCCCTGGTTCCTAATATTCGAGAAGCATCTCAAGCTACGTTTGTTGTGATCGCACCGATGATCGTCCCCATGCTATTTATTTCGATCATGCTAGAACAACCACATGGGCCGATCGCCACTTTCTTAAGTCTATTTCCGCTAACCGCTCCCGTAGCGATGATGACGAGACTGGCTTCCGGTGGAGTACCACTTTGGCACCCCATATTGGCAGTAATCTTGTCACTTTTGACTGCTGCTCTAATCCTTCGAACGGTGACAGGGTTTTTCAGATCACAAACCTTGTTATCTGGGCAAGAATTTAAAATCTCACTATTCTTTAAGGCGATGATTGGGAAAATCTAAATTGTGTAAAATTTCCTAAAATAATACGAAAGAGGATTTGCGATAACAAATGACGCAAATCCTCTTTTATTATCAGGGGATCGCGCCCATAAAATCCAGGGCGTACTGAGCATCAAGGGAGTTTATATTGGCTGCATAAGCTTCTCTAAATGCATTGACCGCCCCAAATTGGTCTCCCTGGCGATAAAGCAGCCAGCCTCTCCATAACAAAGCTTCCTCAGAATTATCCGTAATGCGTAAGGCATAGTCGATGATCGTTTGTAATTCATCATTCCGATTTGCATGAAAATATGCAAAAAATGGGCCGAATTGGTATCTCAACATTCTTTGGGGAATTCCGATCGAGCGCGCCATATCATATGCCTGGGCTGCTTCTTCATAACGCTCATAAAATACCAAATTACTTCCTAAATTGAACCAAGCAAATGCGTTATCTGGGTTTTCTTTTGTTTCTTCTTCAGTTTGAAGTAAAGCAGAAACTCGATTAGTTTCCTCATCCCAATCATCGGCCAATATTTGTTTCACCAACTCTTCTTTAGCTGGAGGATATATCAGAATATAAACCCGGTTATAGGCTTCCCACCTTTCATCTGTTTTCTCAAAACTTACTTCTCTATCGGGGCCCCGAAATGAATCTTGGGCAACGAAAAAATCTGCATTATCGTCATAACCTGTAAGCAACAAATAATGGCCTGTCCATTGGTCATCGTTCGGCCAATATAATTCTTCCACTAGATCCCCCTCCTCGATCATTACTGGAATGCCATTTGCAATAAAGGTCTTGAGCAACTCAATATTCCCGCCTACTCGTACAATGGTGTTTAGCCAACCCGCATAATTCCTTGTATAGTGAACTAGTTCTTCTACATTGACATTTCTGTCGACACGTTCAGGTTTGATTAAATCAGAGACCGAAAACTGGTCTCCCTCCCATCCGTAGAAATTCAAATACATTGATATGGTCGCTGGACCACAATTATTCCAATCCTGCCTTTCCCATTCTATGGAATCAATTCCGACTACATTTGGTAACGCTGTTGGGCTTGACGCCATTGTGGGAGTCATTTCTATGACGATTGGTTTTTCGGTGGGATTTACGGCGGTCATGGTTTGGGTGGGAGGCGGAATAGGGCTTAAATTGTCACTTATTTGAGAATTCGGTTTTGGAAGATCGCCAATTGGATCGACTACACCACGAAGAAATGCTATTGCCCCATCTATCCTCCATCCAAGCCGATAATTTACTGCCGGAATTTGGCAAATTAGTACCAAAATAATTATCACTAATAGGGTCCAATAAAGGATTTTTTTGAAATTCATGGAGCGTATTGTACTCTGAAGTGTATTTTTAACAAAGCTTCGTATCGCTGAATGTTACGAGGCTAAAGTTTTGTAAACGATGTTAGGGGAGGTTATTTAAGGTCTCTTGCATTTGCTTCTTGTATTGCTTATAAGCACTTTTTCCAATCGGGGTCAATTTGACCAAGGAATGGGGCTTTTTCCCAACAAATTTCTTTTCAATCTCCACATAGTTAGCCTCCTCCAGCTTGCCAATATGGGAGGCAATATTTCCCCAAGTCAGACCGGTTAGGTGCATAAGAAAAACATAATCTGCCCGATTAACCACATATAAATAGGTCATGATCATTAATCTTGCAGGTGCATGTATCACCCGGTCAAGATCGGCTAAAGGGTGCCTCTGAATTTCACCTGACTCAGTCATATTATCCCTCCTGTGGAATCGGATAATCCCTTAAAAATTGAATGGAAACAAAGATTCCTATTAAAAGCATTACCGCTCCCGCAAACATACTAGGATAAGTATTCAACCCACGATCTTGGGCTTTTAGCATAACTCCTATGGGCATTGCCGCTCCCAACAAAAACCCATAAAGTATAAATCTGTTGGCTTGGAGTGTGTAAGCCATCAGGGTAAAGAAAAGGAACATCATCAAGCCAAATATTGCATCCATGGTCCAATTCGGGAAATTGATGATCCACTTTGGTAATTTTCCATTCAATCCCAATATAAATATGAACATTGTAAACAATTGTAATCCGATTGCCACTATAAACATTCTTAACCTTTGTGGGCTGTTGCCAAGTTTCATCTCCACCATCCCAATTCGCGGGGTGGTGATAAACCGCTTAGCCAATAAATATAAAACCATCATCAAAACAAAAACAATAATCGCAGGGGTATAGCTAGCGAGAATCGATTTGCCTTGATTCTCCAATATATCTTGGAAAGCTAAAGCCACAAAAAATGATCCAAGCAGAATTTCCCAAAAACCATCTTTAAAATGAAGTCCAAGGGCATTTCTTTCTGCAGATCCCAGAGTTAAGTTTTTATTCATTTCAACCTCCTTTTTATACTTTGAAATATCTTTGTGCTTTGTTTTTCAAAGCCAAGTCATGATTATTATACACGCTTTGTTTTTCAGAGTCAATAGGAAAACACGTCATTTTTATGGATATATGGGATTCTATTGTCATATTGATAATTCATAGTATCCAGACTATAATAGGACGTTTCAATCAAATTTCGATAAAAATTGAGTTTTTAATCTATGAAATATCATATTTGGACAGCTGGATGCCAGATGAATGTGGCAGACTCTCAAAGAGTTGCCTCATCTTTAGAGCGCCTTGGGTACGAAATCGCAGATGATAAAGATAATGCAGATGTAATCGTAATGAATACCTGTGTTGTGCGACAAAGTGCCGAAGATAAAGCCCATGGTTTCCTGACCTCCTTAAATAAACAAAAAAGAAATAACCCGAATTTGATCATCAATCTAATGGGATGCATGGTGGGAGTGAAAGGCACTGAACATTTACAAAAACGTTATCCCCATGTCGATGTATTTTCTCCCCCCTCCGATCCGGGTCCATTAATCGCCCACATCACCCAGGATGAAAGTCGTGAATTGGCCCAATCTGAGACTCAGGTGCGCAACGCCCTTATGGACGGAGATCTAATCTTACCTGCCCACGAAAACAATAACCTTGTTTCAGCTCATGTGCCTGTTGTTTTGGGCTGTTCCCATGCCTGTACTTTTTGCATCATTCCATATCGAAGAGGCATCGAACGAAGTCGCCCTGTTGGGGCAATTGTCAAAGAGGTTAGAAATTTGGTCTCTCAAGGCGTAAAAGAAATCACCCTATTAGGTCAAATTGTTGATCGCTACGGCAAGGATGTTCCCGATGGTCCTAATTTGTCTCAATTACTTAGAATTGTAGCTGAGGTGGAGGGATTAGAACGGATTCGATTTCTCACATCTCACCCAAATTGGATGACTAATGAATTATTGCAAACGGTCGCCGATATCCCAAAGGTGATGCCCCATATCGAGGTGCCAGTTCAGGCTGGAAATAATTTAGTTTTAGAAAACATGAAAAGAGAGTACACCCGGGAATCTTACATAGACCTAATTACAAGAATTCGCGAGATCATTCCAAACGTCTCAATAGCTACAGATATTATTGTCGGATTTCCTCATGAATCTGAAGAACAGTTTATGGGCACCTTCAGCCTTCTAGAAGAATTACGATTAGACGTCGCCCATTTAGCGCGTTATTCAACGAGAGAAGGCACCGTTGCTACTCGCCGCTTAGGGGATGATGTTACTGACGAAGAAAAACGACGACGGTTTAGACTTTTGGAGGACCAACAGGCTCGGATTGTAGGAGAAATCAACGCTAAACTTCTTGGGGAAACCGTTGATGTATTGTTCGAAGAGAAAGTAAAGGGCCGTTGGAAGGGGCGAACCCCAAATATGAAATTGGTTTTCGTTGAAAGTGATGATAATTTAAAGGGCAAAATTCTACCTGCGCAGATTACCTGGACTGGCCCCTACAGTATGCAAGGGCGATTATTAAATGTACAAACAGGGGAAATATCGCGTATGGAAAGCTTGCCAATAATCGGATAGCCCAAAAAAAATACATATAAAAAAACCGCCGTATTAGCGGTTTTTTTTTGTACCCTCAATTAAGATACTCGTCGTAAATGTAAAATACTGGCCCTTCCTCGTCTGGGGCAAAATCAATATGTTGACCTAAGAATTCCATCATCGTGCCATTCAAATGATAATTGATCTGAATATTTGGAGAATCATAGCCTACGCTTCTTCCTCCGATAATAATTGCGGACACAAAAACATCTATCGTTTCCTCTTCCAAATCAATACCATCAATTCTGGCATAAACCTCTCGGTTTGGACCAAACTCATGCAAATATAAAAATTCGGTACCGATCACCAACATGCTACTTCGATCTTGGCTAAACCAAACTCCTTCAAATTCAGGGGGAGTAATTTCTGGCAAAGATGTTGGTTCAACAATTACAGTTACTTCAACCATCTCCGGCTCGGGGACAGAACAGGCAGTAAAGATTCCTGAAAACAGAATAACACCAAAAGTCAAAAACCTAATTTTTCGTATCATTATTACCTCTCCTAAATTTTATTATCTTAATGGTACCGATTGATCTATGTTCTGTAAAGCAAAATATCACCCGTGGGAGGTGGTATTTTATATAATATGTTTAAAAAAAGCTTATTTTAGATCTATCTGCATCACTCCAAATATATTTCCTTCAGGGTCAGTACAGTATGCATGCATCCCAACTGAAGACACTTGGTTGGGTCCATGTATCAGTTTCCCCCATTTGCTTCGACCTGTTTAATGGTGCCCTCTAAGTCTGCTACATCATGGGTATTGATTACAGCCTGTTTAAACTCACGCCCCATTATCGCACTATCAACCCCCACCTCATCTTCGGGCCCAGTTTTGACCATCAAATAAGTTGCGTCTTTACCCCAAGCGTTTACTTCCCAATCAAATATTTTTTTGTAAAATTCACTTATTTTTTGTGGCGAATCTGCTAAAATCTCGAAATGTATGGGTCGGTTCATTATAGTCCTCCTAGACTAGGTTCAGAGTAAAAAATATTTTTCTATTCAAAATTTTTTTTACTCTGAATAATCAAACTGGTGAGTTCATTATACATCTAACTAATAATTATTAATTACTCCAATAAATCATGGTATTCTTTAATCGCTGGCATATTTACACAGGAGTATGAATATGAGTGACCAAAAGGAAATTGACCGCATTCAAGCCATACGGAAACAACAAATTGAGGCTCGAGATCCTAGTAAAAAAGACTATCAAACACAAAAAATAATCACAAAAAAATATAAGAGAATTAGAGGAAATCAAAATTTTTTTATTGACGGCTGGAAAAGTCTTTCAAAAGCCTGGAAAGGGTTTTTAATTGGCGGGTTTATTGGTTTAATTATTAATATTATCCTTCCCGGATTTGTATCAGGAACAGGCGGGGTTTTATTAGGCATAGCTGCAATCATTCTTTGCATGGCCCTAGGAATGGCCTTAGGTGGGACCTTCGACTGGCGGGATAATTTGAGAGATAATTTGGACAGGTAATCTAAATTATTAATACTTTAATAATTTGTCAGCTTATGGGTCAATTCCAAATGATTGTTAAACATAACGCCATTTGATTTTATAATTTTTTTTGGGGAATATTATTTCGTGCTATTCTCTTTTGTTTTAGTGCCCAAGATAGATTATCATTTATTAAAATTATTCAATATTTTTACAGAGATATATTTTGGAGTAACTCTATGAAATTAACGCTTAGGAAATACTTTATCCTTTTTTTTCTGGAGGGGCTTATTACCCTAATATGGATAATTGTTTTTCCAGCCAATAACAAAGATACACTAATCTTGGGTTTCTCAAAAATTCAGGCCATTATGATATTGATTCATATTATCTTTTTATTAGGGCTGGCAATCCTGAATTACAGTATCTTAAATAAACAAGATTTCTCGAGGAGCCTTAAAAATAATATCGAAAAAAACCTGGCCAATGATAGTTTTAGGACAATATTGCTTTCCATTTTATTGCTGGGATCTTTAATAAGTATTATATTTTTATGGGACAGCTTTTTTACTACTGCAAATACCCTGAATAATATAAATTTTTATCGACGCTTGATCCCTTGGGCTGCATTAATTGGCGTAGGGAGTATTCAAACTGCAATTTACCTATTCCAACGAGATTCACCTGGTTGGAAAGCTTATATAAAAAAGCACGGGGTTGCATTTATTTTGCTGATATTGATATTATTGGCTGGGGGATTTATGCACAGTTATCTTTGGGAGCTTCCAACCGAACAATGGGACAAATACGATTCCTTCAATACTGACGGTAAATTTATTCTTGAAAATCAGGACATATCTGTTTTATTTAAAGAAGGCATTTCCTTACATGAAGGCAAAAACCCATATGCACGCGTGAAATTATTGGAAGAAGATTTTCAATGGAATCATAAAAATGCGACATATTTTCCTATATTTTTTTACCTTACGTGGCTAACCCAAAGGTTAGGTCTAGGGGATATTTTTTACTGGCTAGTTTTCTGGAGGGTCGTTTTTTTGGTAGCCAATTTAGGGATTGCGGCCTTGTTATTTATGGTTATATATCATCGTTTTGATAATAGAGCTTTGGCTATATTCGCAGTCCTGTTTTGGTTATTTAATCGTTGGACCCTTCATATCACCATGATTTACCATATTGAATTTATTGCGATATTCTTTTTCCTTCTATCGCTGAGTTTATGGTCCAAAAATCAGGTTTTATCCTTATTATCATTCGGATTATCTTTGGGAATAAAGCAAATAGCAATATTCATGGTACCCATCTATATAATCTGGATTTGGCAAAAGACCGGTACTAAAAACCTGAAACAATTTTGGATATTAATCCTTGCATTGGGCAGTATCCCTCTTTTATCATCTCTACCATTTTTGATCTGGGATATGGAAAGTTTTATTAGATCAGTTTTTCTTTCGGCTACCCGAATTGCCGAAAGTCATTTTGGAATACCCGCAATTGATGCTTTATTGGAATTATCTGGATTACCCGCAAAACTCCCAATGTTAGGATTAATGGCACTTGTATATTATGCTACATGGCTAAAAAAGATTGGCCCTTTTGTTACCGGCCTTTTAATTATGGTCGTATTTGTTGACTTCAATTCAGTACTTTTTCGCCAATACATGGCTTGGGTTGTGCCCCTGGTTCCTCTTGCTGTTGTGGAATATAAAGTATTTCGGAGTGATTAATCTGCTTGTTTTTCAACATCCACCCACATCTTTTGTCCATCCGTGATGATGTGAATCCAACCATTTTGATCTGTTCGCAAAAGGGTGTAATCTTGCAATAAGTCAATCGTCTCGCTAGAGGGTAACCCCTCATAGTCACCTGCTGATACTGACAATAAAACTAATTCCGGATTTAGGTTTTGAATCCAATTTTTAGGATTCAAAGGGCCAAATCCATTATCCGCTAAAAGCAATATGTTCACTTGTCCTATCCTTTTCCCCTCATCAAGCTCTTCCAGTTCTTCAAAACTCAACCCTAGCGGCAGTAACATCCTAAAATTATCCCATTCAATTAATAATATTGCTCCTCGGCTCCCTGAGGAAATAATATTTAATCTTGCATCATTACCTAGATCAACGAATTGCTCCATTTCTGCCATCACAACTGGTATCTGTAAATTTGTAAATTTTTGATTTAATAATCTGCTCGATCGTGACGAATTTTGGGCTCCTGCCCACAAAACCTGATCAGGAAGGAATCTTTCTATGGGTTCAACCAATCCTTTTATTTGACCTTCCTCAGTGGAGGCAATCACTAAAAAATCTAATTCCCTATGAAATAAGGGGAGCCATCTTCCCAATTGATCCGATAATTGATTGGAACTTGGTCCACCATTCACCAAAATATATCGCCCTTTTGGGGATTGAATCAAAATCGCATCTCCGGTCCCCACATCCAACATGGTGACATGTAAATTGCCATCTGGTGCATTTAAAACTAACTGCCAAACAAATATGGTAATTAATCCAAAAGTCGATAAAATCCAGACTGGTTTGAAAATATTTGTTTTTTCGCGAACTAATTTTCCCCATTTTGTTATCCCAAAGAGGATTAAATAATAGGTCAAGACGAAAATCCCGGTGGCCTGACCAAAAATCAGAACTCCCCCTCTAAATTGATAAAACCATTCCACTACTCTTATAGTGTAAGTAATAAAAGGCCAGGCCAGATAAGATAATGACTGCCCCAGTTGAGCAGATATACCTCCAAAAAGGAGCCCGATCCCACCCAGGATCATCACAAATGGTTGAGCTGGAAGAATTATAAAATTTGCTGGTATTGAAATGATAGAAATTCGCTGAAAATGAAATATTAAAACTGGAAGAATTGTGATTTGAGCAGCAATCGTAAACAGAAAATATTCCCCAATGGGTCCGGACAATTGCATTGCTAATTTTTGATCAAATTTTTTCTCAATAAACTTAATAAATTCGGACTTAAAAGATTCTGCATACAATACTAAACCCAATGTTGCCATGAAAGAAAGTTGAAATCCCACATCCCATAAAAGCATTGGATTGAATATGGCCATCACAGCGGCAGTCACCCCTAAACTAATAATTCCATCTTGTCTTCTGCCAACCTGGCGAGCAAAAAGCGAAAGTCCTCCCATAATTGCGGCTCTTACTACTGCTGCATCGGCACCAACTAATATTGTATAAATTCCAATACTTATTATTGCAATAAAAGCCCCCTTCCTTTTTCCAAAAAGTCGTCCAAATAAAATCGAGAATAAACCTGCGATTATAGTAATGTTAAAACCTGATATTGCTATGATATGAGATGTACCCGTATCTATAAATGCTTGTTTTACATCCTTTGAAATACCCGTTTCAACTCCTAATAATATTCCTGCCATAATTGAAGCTTCAGGATCAGGATAAAAATTATAGATCATGTCCAAAGCATTTTCCTTTATTGAATAAATAAATTGTTTATAAGGCTTTCCAATTTCTTTTTCTAAAAGGGAGACCTCCGCATAGGGCATGATACTAAGAACACCCTGTCTTGAGAGATAATCTTTATAGGAAAATTGTTCGTTTTCGAGGGGCTCTTGGATTTTTCCAATTAATTCTACATGATCACCGTAATGAATTTCTGATCCAATGGGAATTTGTGCCAATATTATTCCCTCGACATTAATCAGTTTTGAGTACCTTTCTAACTGAATTTTTTCGACATCCACCCATAAATTTGAATAATATTCGCCTTTCTCCTGGGGTTTTCTAACCATTCCAGTTATTTTTAATATGTCTTCATTGTTGTTGTACCAAGCAATATGGCTATCTGTAATCTCTGGCAGTACCACTTGATATCTGACCCCTCCCAAAATTATTACTAACAGGATTAATGAAAAATATGAACCCATCGGTAAATTACCATTAATCGGGTGTCCCTCAATTGAAATATTGGGAAGATTTAATTTCCAATTAAAATACTTTTGATTTGTCTTTTTGATAAATATAATTAAATTATTGAAAATTTTGGGGTTAATGACAATTAATAAGGGTATAAGCGAGAATAATAACCACCCCTCAATCGGCAAATTGCTAAAATTCGATAGGAATATTCCAAAAATATATGAAAGAGATAACCACAATAAGGACATTTTCATTTTTATATATCCCCCAGGAATAACCACCTAGGTTAATCTAATTATAGCTATTTATTGAAATACAGGAAAATTTAATTCATTTGATCGGCACTAACAATTGAATGTCTAAATCCTCAAAGGTAAAACTTGGCCGGTAATACTCTAGGATGGGAAGTACAACTGCCTCAACCCAGTAATTGTTCTCCTCAGAGAAGGGGTTATCATATTGCAGGTCATCTTTAAGGATATTTGATAGGATTAGCGAAAACCTTTGGTTAGACAGATCTTCATAAAAAATTGCGAAGCGCTCTGGATCATTCGCGAAAGTACGATTAATCAAAACCTTCTTATCATAATCATCAACTAATACAACATTTTTTATATAATCGAACGTAATTAATTGCCGTTGATCCATGAAAAGTACTTCACCACCATTTAATTGCTTTTCATCTGCTTCATTTTGAATAATCTGTAATACCTCATCAACTCGATAATCATTAGGTAATATTAATGGCGTCCCACTTCTTAAGGAAAAGAAAACAGGGAAAACCAATAGTATGGTCACAAACAGAAACGGATATAATCTATTTTGAAAATTCAGGAAGATTTCCCAAATCTTTGTCCAATTAATCCCAATTAATAACACCAAAAAGATTAGGAACATATCCATGTTGTGGAGATCTCCCCCACCACCAATTTTCACACTTGCAATTAACCCAACTATCAAAAATGCCAATCCTGGAATTGCCACCCCAATGAATTGCAACCAATTGATTTGCCATTTTTTTGAACGGAATAAATATATTAATACGATTGCAACAGGCAACGCTACAATAAATAAACTTAATATAATCCCAGGTCCATAGGTTAGGTTTGGCAGCCACCGATCCCACAAAAGGATTTGTTTGAAAACCATTGATTTTTGGAAATCGTATATGACCTCAATTGATTTTTCACTTTCAGGATTGTTTATCTTATCAATAATTGTTGGAAGTATCTGGCCCCCAAAATATCCTGCAAGCCCAAATATTAGTGGACGAAATAATTTTTTTGCTTCATTTTTTACAAGAGAAGGATTATTAATCTGCAATAATGCTAACATTCCTGCCCATAATCCGGGTGCATAAGTCCAATTGAACCGTGTCATTTCTGCTAAATATGCTGAGGCAATAATTAGAATTATAGATAAACCTACATTTTTAATAGAAACAGATATTACAATAAAAATCGCACTTATAACCAATGGGGTATGAATGGGTCCCTGTCTAATAAAAAGAAATGTCCAAAGTGCAAAAAGGATTACCGACGATTTAGATATATTTCTTCTCTGAGGCCATACAAGGGCCAGTCCCAATCCAAAATACGGAAAAGATTTTATTACTGCATCCCAAAACCTAACTCCCCAAATACCAATATTTGGAATTAGATAAATCCAACCCCATACCAAAGCGCGACCCTTATCCAGGAAAGCATATATGGGATTTCCATCATAAGTAATGTATCTGTTTGATCCATATTTAATCGAATAATCCCATAATCGGTTCCCTTCAGACCATCCCAAAGAAAATGGGTAATGAGTAATTTGATTAAACAGTTGACCAAGTGAAAATAGGGTTCCAAAAATTACTGATGTAATTACTATTTTTCGAAAAAATTCTTTTAGTGTCGGTTCTTTTATTTGAATTATCACACTCCAAATAATGCAAGCTATGGAAAAAACCAATTTCACGGTTAAGGAAAAAGTTACATTTGGAGTAAGGATAAAAAGGAAAATGGTTCCTGGTAACAGTAATAAAAGAATTGAAAGAATATATCGAAGATTATTTGGGATTCGTAATAATTTTGAAAAAGTCCTTTCTTGCCAATCCGATTTATTTCCATGGTATGCTCCCCAAAAAATATATCCAAAAATCAGTACACATAAAATAATAAATACCCCAAATCGTTTGGATTTTATTAAATATTCAAATTGATTGTAGGGGATGAGAGAGAATAAAAAGTAGACAATACCCAACAAACCTAGGACCCCCATTTGAAAAAGTAGTTTATTTTCTTTGTTCATATCCTAAAAGCCAATATATGTATTAATATTAATCGAGTTCATAAGTTTAATTCATTAATAATCATAAAGCTAACAAAGCCCTTTTTCCAGAAAATAATATTTAAACATCAGAAAAATTCCCCGGGCCGTTCGAAGTTTTATTAATTTGGTAAAATTCTTTGTTGCGGATAGTGTTTTCATTGTAATTTGATTGGAGAAAAATTGACAAAAAAAGTTAAGTATATCACTTTGCCATTGTTGTTTTCAATTTATCCAATAATTTTTCTAATTTCTCAGAATATTACTGAAATAAAAACCATTGAATCATACAGGAGTTTGTTAACAGCTATATTTTTGACAATCATATTGTTTTTTTATGATTCTTTTACTTACCAAAAACTGGAATAAATCTTTTCTTCTTATAACAATCTTTACTCTCCTTTTCTATCCATACGGACATTTTTACGCAATTATTCGAGATTTGACCATTTTTAATTTCCAGATCAGAAGACATCGATATTTAGGATTTCTATGGATCATTTTATTCATTATTGCTTTTTGGTATATCAGTAAAATAGAAATCAATTTTCCATTTCTTTATCAAGTGCTTATGATCATGGTCATAGTAGCATTATCTATACTTTTATACCAAATTATAGCTTTTAAAATCCGCTATCAAAATAATTCTACAAACGCAATAAATGATAAATATACATTACCAAAAACATTGTCTGGTACAACAAGTCAACCGGACGTTTACTATATAATTTTGGATGGATATTCTCGAGAAGATTACCTAAATGAAGTATTATCTTACGATAACCGTCCGTTTCTTAATGAATTAGAGGGGTATGGTTTTTACATTGCAAACTGCAGTCAGGCAAATTATTCTTTAACCCGTTATTCTCTTGCCTCTTCATTAAATATGGAATATGTTCAATCATTTTATGATATTAGCTCTGCTCCAAATGATCGAGCTGTCGTTGAAGATATTAGTAAATATATTTAAAACAGTCAAGTAGTTTCTAATTTTGAAAATATGGGATACACAACTATCTCTTTCGATGCTTGGGAATTTAGCAAAATAGAATCAACTGATTACTTTTTTTCATATTACAATAAACCATATTCTCTGACCGAAAGATTGAACAAGTTTGAAGCATTGAGCATCAAAACCACTAGTATATCGTTCATTTTGGCGTTATTTCCTAAAATCTCTGATTTAGTATTACCCATTCTTAACCAGCCCAACCTAATCGAACGAGATGTTACCCTTTACAATTTAGATTCTCTAGAAGATAGTATTTCTATATCTGGTCCAAAATTTGTTTTTGCTCATATCGTATCCCCTCATAGACCATTTGTTTTTGGAGCAAATGGAGAATACCTTCATCAAACTCCAGATTTTTATAATGGATATACAATGGCAATAGATTATCTCAACTTTAGAATCCTTCACCTTATTCAGAAAATATTAAATAATTCACCAAACGAACCTATTATCATCATCCAATCAGACCATGGTGGAGAAATCCCTTATTTTGGAAGGGAGGGGAGAATTGCTAATCAAACGCTTTATATTTACCAAACGGAGGGGGGGAAACTCTTTATCCTGCGATCTCCCCCATTAATACTTTCAGAGTGATATTTGATTATTATTATGGCTATATATATGGATTAAAAGAGGATGTTAGTTTTTTTACAGGGATTGCTTCAACCGAAAGCCCCCCAAAGAATTTTGAATTAATTCCAAATTCTTCCCATTGTCCCACCAAATTTGAATAAATTTTAAGAATACTTCTAATTATTATTTAAACGAAAAAAGCTTCTTGGCAATGACCTACTCTCCCAGGGGGCTGCCCCCCAAGTACCATCGGCGCTGGTAGACTTAACTTCCGGGTTCGGGATGTGACCGGGTGTACCCCTACCGCGAAAATCACCAAGAAACTTGATTCACAAGTTTTATAAACCGAATAGATAAGTGCTAGATATCGAATTACAAGAGGAAAATTTCCGAATTCTCCACATCACGAGTTAAGTCCTCGATCATTAGTACCGCTTAGCTGAATACATTGCTGTACTTACACTTGCGGCCTATCAAGCAGGTAGTCTCCCTGCGATCTTACTCACTAACGTGATGAGGGATCTAATCTTGAAGCGAGTTTCCCGCTTAGATGCTTTCAGCGGTTATCTCTGCCAGACGTGGCTACCCAGCGATGCCGTTGGCACGACAACTGGCACACCAGAGGTCTGTCCACCCCGGTCCTCTCGTACTAGGGGCAGCTCTCCTCAAATCCCTTACGCCCACAGCGGATAGAGACCGACCTGTCTCACGACGGTCTGAACCCAGCTCGCGTACCGCTTTAATGGGCGAACAGCCCAACCCTTGGGACCTTGTCCAGCCCCA
>JABJGH010000037.1 GCA_018662365.1 Chloroflexota bacterium
AATTTTCCTGAGGTGGCAATTGTCGCCCTCACGATTCATGAGGATGAAGAATATTTTTTCAAAATGCTGGAAGCTGGAGCCACCGGATATTTACCAAAACGAGCTGCCCCCGGTGAGTTATTGACAGCAATTAGAGCTGCCTCAGTAAGTGAAGTTTATATTTATCCCTCATTGGCAAAATTATTGGTAAAGGATTTTTTAAATAATGATGAGAAGAAAAATGGGGATAATTTTGGAAAACTGACTGATCGGGAGATCGAAGTACTTGCATACTTAGCAGACGGAGTTAGTAACCAAGAGATAGCCGTAACCTTGCACATAAGCCCTAAAACTGTCTCTCGCCATCGCGAAAATATAATGCGGAAGCTTGATTTGCGGAACCGTTCAGAATTGGTGAAATATGCGATTAGAAAAGGAATAATCGAAGCCTAAGTATAGTATTTAAATTTATTTTTTCATAAATCCCCAATGTTTTTAGAAAATTGGGGATTTTCTGTTTAAACCCATCATTTCTATGGGTCTTTTTCCCACATATTATCATTACTATTGGGATTATTTATTAGATAGTGGGTAATTTCACTAATATAAAAATGGTCTTATTGCCAATTTACCACACCTATCTAAATTGGTATCCTAAAGGTAGAAAAAAATCTTTAGGAGGTAGCAAAATGATAAGCGCAATATCAGCCTTTTTATTCATTCTTTCATGCTTGGCTGTTCGTTTATTGCTTCCTGCAAGTTTATTAGTCATTCTTGGGAAGTTTGCGGAAAAATATTCCGCTAAGGTGGTGGCTTGATGGAAGAATTTTGGGTAATTATTTCAATAGGTCTTGGATTTGTTTTGCGAATCGGTATTCCATTGTTCTTGACCTTTCTAATTGGAAGAGCATTGCTAAAACTAGATGCAAACTGGAAGGAAGATGGAAAAAAAATCAACATACGAGATTTATCTCGCTCAGAAAGAAGAATTGACGAAATGACTTGTTGGGAATTCTTTGAATGTTCAGATACAGATCGGGCCAATTGCGAGAAATTTGGCCTATCTGCGATGCCAAGTTGGCAATTAAGCCAAGCTGTTGTTGGAGATTCAATGGGTTCACTAAAATGTAAATATATGGGAGTAAAGGAAAATGTTATTCCTGCTTCCGAAAAAATTGGATATCGAGATTAATTAGGGAGTTTAAAAAATGAAATTACAGTTTAGATTTTTTACTACTTTATCAATTGCCTTTCTGGTTGGTTTAAGTTTTTGGGTTGTGGGAGCTAAAGCAGAAAACCAGAATTACCAAGAATTAACCCCTGATTGTCAGGGCTGCCATGAAGTTATTCGGGAACATTGGGAAGAAGGTTCTCACGGTCAGGCTTTTGTTAACCAAGCATTTCAATCCGCCTGGAATTTAAAAGATCAACCAGCCGAATGCCTAACCTGCCACACAACCGGTTATGATCCTGCGACAAATTCTGCAGAATATGAAGGGGTTGCTTGCACAGTTTGCCATACCCCAGCTAATGATAATCACCCTTTAGAAGTAATGCCCACCAAAGTCTCCTCACGAGATTGCGGGAATTGTCATATTGATACATTTGCTGAATGGGAAATGAGTGTTCATGCACAAGAAAATTTGTCATGCAATAATTGCCATAATTCTCATACCGCCAGCATAAAAGGTGATGACAGTCAACGTCTTTGTCAGTCATGCCATAATGACAAAGTGCATTATTTTGGAAATACAACTCATGCCCAAGAAGGGCTTCTGTGTATAGATTGCCACTTGACAATTACCGATACAGAAATGGGGGATGGACACGGTAGCCGCTTGCATACATTTTCTGTGAATATGGATACTTGTGCGAAATGTCATATCGATACTCTTAATCTAGAATCTACAAAAATTGATGGTGACGATGAGATCTTGCAATCAGGACTCCTGCCCGATTTCGAAACTACCACTATGGAACAACCAGACAATGTCAGCCCGATTGGTTTTGCAATTCTTGGCACCTTAATAGGGATGGCAGTAGGCATGCTTTTATCTCCATGGTTAGAAAAATGGTATGCCAGTTTCAACAGAGGAAAATAATGAAAACCTCAATAAAGGACAAAAAAGTTAGTCGAAAAGAATTTCTAAAGGTTTTTGTTGGTGGAGTGGGTGCGCTTACAGTATTCAATGGTCTCTTCAAGAATTCCCCCACTAAGGCTAAAGGATTGCTAAGTAGTAATGATGGGGAAGGGCATAGTTGGGCCATGGTGATCGACCAGGCCAAATGCAATGGATGTGGATTTTGTATAAAAGCTTGTCAGGCATCTAATGATGTTTCACCAGATACTACCTGGACCGACTTATACCAAGTAAGCGATGTCGGCGATCAAGAAGTATATCTTTCCGTGCCATGTATGCACTGCGAACATGCTCCCTGCGTTTCCGTTTGCCCTGTCAATGCGAGTTATTATCGTGAAGACGGTATTGTAATGATGGACTACGATAAATGTATAGGATGCCGCTACTGCCAAGTAGCCTGCCCTTATGACGCAAGATCGTTTAATTGGGAAGAATTTACTGGTGAAAATCCCGCTGTTCCCGAATGGGGAGAGCCTGATATCGAAAGGCGTCCACGTGGGGTCCCGGAAAAATGTTCCTTCTGTTTCCAAAAGATAGATCGAGGATTATTGATGGGCTTAACACCTGGTGTAGATAGTGCTGCAACACCTGCATGTGTAAATGCATGTCCTCCCGGAGCTCGCATCTTTGGTGATCTAAATGACCCTGAATCAAATGTAAGCCAAGCAATACTAAATTCGCCATCATATCGGCTGAGAGAAGAATTGGGCACAGGGCCAAGAGTTTATTACTTACCCGCAAACAGAGGGCAGGAGGACGCATCATGATTGCACGCCCAAAAATGAAACTTAATCAACCCATTAATATCTGGTTCGCTATTTTAAGCGTATTGATAGTTATGGGATTGACTTCTGGAATAATTGTATTGGTTCAAGGTCTTAGCGTAACAAATTTGACAGATCTCATACCCTGGGGTTTATGGATTGCGATTGACCTTTCCTCAATAGCCCTCGCGGCAGGTGCTTTTTCTTTCTGTGCAGCAGTGTATTTACTAAAATTAAAAGAACTAGAGCCAATGGCTCGGACAGCTGCTTTTATCGGCTTGATTGGATACACAATGGCAATGATGTGCCTATTCCTTGATATTGGCCGCCCAGAAAGATTTTGGCATGGATTTGCCTTTTGGAATACCCATTCTGTTTTATGGGAAGTTACGATGTGTGTGGGTTTATATTTCTCTGTGCTCTTGCTTGAAAATTTGCCCACAATAGCCAATCTTTCTTGGCTCAAAAATAAATGGCCAAAATTGACTGAAAAAATGGCAAGCGTCCATCACTATGCACCATACTTAGCGGTCGCGGGATTGGCTTTATCAATGTTGCATCAATCCTCATTAGGTGCGATGTATGGTGTAATCGCAGCCCGCCCAATTTGGTATCGCCCTGGTTTAGCAGTCTTATTCTTCATCTCGGCAATGGCAGGGGGGGTGGCAATGACTACATTGGCGACCCTAATTGTCGGCAGGATTAAAAAAGGTGTGAATATAAAGAAATCCTCAATTGAAAAAGTACTTAA
>JABJGH010000026.1 GCA_018662365.1 Chloroflexota bacterium
ATTTTGGTTCATAATAAGGATAATGATCAAAAATATAACTAAATTTGATTGAAAATACTATTCTATTGTGAAATGTTTGAGGGAAAAAATGAAAAAAAATAGTTTGAGCTTCGTTTTATTTATCATATTCTTTATTTTTACCGCATGCAACCTTCCTGGGGATATATTCGGAACTTCAGAACCTGAAATTGTTTCCACCAATACGCCGGAAGTTGCGACCGAAACATCCATCCCACCTACCGATATGCCCACCAGCACACCTGATCCCTATGCGGGTTGGTCTACCTATATCAATCAAGACTTTGGCTACCAGTTTGACTATCCGCCCGGAGCCGTAGTCACTGCGGTCGGCGTTTCTAGTTATCCTACCAACGATCTCCCGGCTGGCATGACCCCCGGTGACTATATGACCCAATTACAGCAAACTTACGGTGACCAATTATGTGTGATGGCGGGTTTTGGGTTGGGTTATGTCAATTTCTCCGCCCCGATCAATTCCCAGAAATTCTATACTATCTGCGGGAGAACCGGTGTGGGCGTGGGCACCATGACGGACAAAACAGAGCAAATATTGATTAATGGAAATTTGGAATCTGCGGAAGGATTTGAATTCTATGGCGGATCCGAAGAATTGGATAATCATAATGAAACCTTTGTTATCCATTTAACAGATGAAACACGCATTGAATATGGCGCGGGTCCCGACTCTTTTTCAACATATGCAGATTACATCTCTGGCACTAAAGATGTTTTGTTAATGATAGTGGAAAGTTATCGACCTTACCCTTAGATCAATACTTTAAATAAGAAAACGGGTGCATTTAACAATCCCACCCGTTTTTTATACTATTAAGTTTTAGAATTAAGGTTTTTCTCAGCCGCTTCTTTCACCCTAGGGTGCATCACAAAATATTGTCGTCCATCTTCTTTCTTTTGCGAGTGAGCCTCTAACTTCCCATCTCTCAATCCACGGAGGCCTTCCATCATCAGATCCACCATTTGGGGTCCCATATGCATCCGAATATCTTCAAAGCTTTCCCCTTTCTGAACTTCGATTGCCTTTTTTATTAATATTGGACCAGTGTCTACCCCACGATCCATGATGTGAAGAGTAAGGCCAATATCCTTTATTCCCTTCTTTGAATTTAATATCGGCCATTCGACTACATCCATCCCCCGGTAATTTGGAAGCAACCCTGCATGGCAGTTAATAACTCCTAATCGAGATGCTTCTAGCAGGTTTTTACGGATCAATCCCCCACCTGTGAACAAGACCGCATCCAGTTTAGCTTCTCTTATTGCTTCTACGACCCACGGATCATTATGGTCTCCCACCTTTAATAGTGGGATGCTCTTTTCCGCACAAAGTTCAGTGAGATTTTTCCCCGGTAAGTTTAAAAATTTGGCTCTTGCGAATAAGGATTTGGAATCACCCCTTTGAATAGTTTCCTCCCCCAAGACCAATTTTTTATACACTTTTTTAAGCAATCTGGCACCATCACGTTTGATCTCTCCCCTAATTCGATTCAATGAGAGTGTTTTCCGTACCACCACCTTTACGACATCAATTCCGGGTTCTTGTATACATTCCCATGCCAATACCCGGGAATAAAGACTGTTATTGATCGGAGAGAGAATTCCAATTCGCATTAGCTTAATAATACCTTTACAGAATATTCAGCTTCCGCAACTGCAAGTAAATAATTTATTAAATCAGGGGAGGTATTTTCCCGTCGGTAGAAGGGATAGGACCAATCATTCATTTTAAGAGCTGTATTTAGAAAACGGATATCCTTTGTTTCACGAGAAATTCTGCTCAACAAAATGGAGAGTAGCTGTCTATCAGGCTCTAAATATTGTTTATATCCTGTTTGATTATGTACTAAAGCTTTTTGTTTTTTAATTTCAATTATTCGCAATAGAGTTTCTATTTGAGAATCAAAGAATCTAATATATTCGTTTGGCTTATTCTCGATGAGCCATAGCATCATTTCCCCAGTTCTAGGAAAAAATCCTTTGAAGCCAATCACCCTTTTCTTAGGTAAAACCTCAATCCAATCCCCCACTTCTTCATATTCAAGATCGCCAATGTAAAAATCAAATTGGTTTATATCAGGTGAAAATGATGGCTTCTTCCGAAATTCATTTAAATTTTTCGCAAGTTCAATTTTTTTTAAATCTTTCTCATTGAACCCATCCATAGATGATTGGGTGGTTTGAGAAATATTCTGTATTCCTTTATCCAAAAAATGATGTAGTTTTTCAGTAGGGACAGTGTCGTCAAGGATCTTAATGCCCAATTTGATCATGGGAGAGAATATCAAATTTTTTATCATTTAAGGATACTCTGATAGAAAGTTTCAACCTGCATTGCCACTGAATTTCTTGAGGCTCTTTCCTCAATGATCTTGGCATTCATTTTCGCAGCCCGACCTCGATGCTTTTTATTTTTCAGCGCCGAAATGATCGCATCAGCTAACATCGAAGAATCACCGGGATCCACTAAACTACCATTCTTTCCATCCTCCACCCACTCCCTCACAGATTCAATATCCCCTGCAATTGGATAACTTCCACAGGCCATCGCCTCAAGGAGCGAATTTGGCGTCCCATCATGCTCACTAATGGAAGTTGTGATATCAGCACCTTTGAAAAGACCCCACATCACATCATGAGGAATTAGAGGCAATAATCGCACGCTGGAGGAAATATCCAAAACTCTAATCCATTCTTCCGCTTGTGGCTCACCAGACATGGGCGGGCATATAAAAAGAGCTTTGGGAAATTGTTTTATAACCTCTGGAATTGCTTTGAAGAATGTATCATTTCGTACAGACCCCGGACGAAAACCACGTGGATTGACAATAATGGGTCTATTCTGATCAATTACTTCCCCTAATAAAGCAGACAAGTCGACTGGGGAAATATTCGCGGATTTTTGTGGAATCCCCCCACCCCCTGGCACCACAAGGGTTGGTGCGGACTCGTTTAACCCCCAATCCTTTGCCAAACGAATGTCTCGAGAAGCATCGGCAATCAGTCCATCGCATTTTTGTAATACTTTCTCCGCCCATTTCCCCATAATTTTTGATGCCGAAGCATGAAATGTGAGGTCATTCCCCCAAATGGATATAACCAAAGCTTGGTCATCCATAGATTGAAATGCCAAGAGTCCCTCAAAGGGAATCCGGAGTCCATGAATAATATCGGGTTGAATCTCATCGATGATCTTTTTTACCTGTCGAGCGTAAAAAGGTAGCGTTAATGGGCCAATGATGTTTCGCAATTTCATAAATTGACTGCGAAATGTGGCCGCAAAGCGAAATAATTGATTTTTTATTGTTCCTATTAGTGAGATTGCTTCAGATGTTGAATTTCCTACTTTCCTCGAAACCCCGCCTAAATTACCAAATGCGACAGGGACCAAATGTTGACTAGCTAACCCTTCAATTTTTTCTGCGGGATAAGTAGAAATTAAGTGCACTTCGATATTTGGTCGTCCCTGCAGTCCCTTTAACCACCCGATCGTATTAAGGCTTCTGCCATCTGCAATTACCAATAGTTTTATCACCTCTAAAGGTTAATCTATAACGATTGAAATTGCAATAGGGTTTGAAATTAGAGGAGTTTTTAATAATCTGTTCTGGTATATTTCCTCAAAACTGATATATTTTGATCAACCATTTCCGTTAAACTTTTTTTCCAAGAAAATACTTATTAAGTAAACTTGGTTGTAAAAAGTAAAAATATCAATTCTATGGTTTAATCCATCTTAATGGAAAATGAAATTTTTGATCCTTTTGAAGAACCAAAAGATCCTCGTCGCGAGGGGAAAAAAGAATCCCTTGCTCTCACCTTTTGGATATTTTTAATTATACTTTTTGTCTTTTTATTGAGTTATTTTAACAGATCATCCTCTGATAATTTCCCCACCGAAAACATCATCAGCTCTCCCACCTCCCTCCTAAACTCCAATGTCACAAATACGCCAAATAGCGTGAATGCTACCGAAACTGCTCTGCCTGAAATTATAATTGCACCAACAAGTTTGCCAGCCACAGAAGTACCCTTAGAAGGGCTAATGGTCTTTTCGATTATGGAGGCAGGTTACTTCCATCTATTCGCTTATGAACCAACTTCTCAATTATTCACCCGTTTAAGTATTGGGGAGGCAAATGATGTGGATCCGAGGCTCAGTCCTGATGGCACGAAAATAGCATTTTCCTCGGATCGTAAGGGTCAATCATATATTTATGTACTAAACCTTCTCACAGGGGAAACTTTAGCGGTCACAAATGACATTGAGCATGACTCACGTCCTTCTTGGTCCAGCGATGGTTTATGGCTCACATTTGAAAGGGTCGAAAAAAACAATGTAGATATCTTCATCCAACCTATAGATTCTTCGATTCCCCCAATTAAAATTACTTTTGATCTCCATTCAGATTTTTCACCAACCTGGCATCCCGACGGAAAAACGATTGCCTTTGCATCCAGTCGAACAGGAAATTTTGATATTTGGACTATTAATATTGAAGATTTGGGAAACGATGGTTATTTACAACAGATTACCTCCACTCCTCAGGATGAAACAAATCCAATATGGTCTCCAAGTGGTGATCTCCTTGCATGGTCATCAACCCACCAAGGGTTTCAGAGTATTTTCATTTCCAACCCTCAAATCAAAGAAGATTTTATTCAAATCATCGGGAGAGGAAATTACACCCGTTGGGATCCTAGCGGAAAAAATTTGATTACCGATATTCGCTCTCCGCAAAAAGATTTAATTGCGATATACAAACTTAATGAACAATCCCAATTAATAAATTCGTTCTCCCCTCCAGGGAATATTAGAGGTATGGATTGGGGAAGTAATGCTCTCCCTACAAATTTACCTGAAAACATGCAAACTATCGCTGACCAAGAACTTTCTACCCCTTGGACAAATATTGAAAATGAAAATATGGAGAATGATTTTGGGCGTTATGAATTGTCTACTCTTTCAAACATCCACGCACCAAAACCTCAATTAAATCAATTGGTTGAAGAATCATTTATCAGCCTCCAAAAAAGATTGGCAAATGAACTAGGTTGGGATTTTTTATCCGACTTAGAAAATGCCTTTGTTCCGTTAACTGAAAAGTTACCTCCAGGGCATTCAAATAGTTGGCTTTATACAGGAAGGGCATTTGCCTTCAATCCGGATTTTTTGAAAACTGAATGGTTAAAAGTAGTAAGGGAAGACTTTGGCAAAGAAACCTATTGGCGAATTTTTATTAAACCAATCGATCAAGATGGCAGCGTGGGAAATCCGATGACTCAATTTAATTGGGATTTCTCTGGAATAAACCTAGAAAATTCAGCCGATGTTTCCTTGGGGGGCAAACAAAAATCTTCAATTCCAGGAGGATATTGGGTTGATTTCACATCTATCGCCTCTGCCTACGGTTGGGGCAGACAACCTGCCCTCGAAAATTGGATCCAATATTATCCAGGAAATCAATTTAATTTATTTGCGGCAATGAACGGATTAAGCTGGCAAGAGTCCATGCTGCAAATTTATCCTCCAGAAATCTTTATGAGCTCCCAATCGGGGGACACCCAATGAAAAACAAGAAAATCACCACTGTGTTTATCCTATTATTCAATAGTTTATTAGTATTCTTTATATTTATAGCAATTAGTCAAATAAAAAATGTCCAAGCAAGTGGTCCTTCCGTGGAAGCGAGTTTACAAGAGGTTACCCAAGTAAACGCAACCCCTACTCCTGATTCTTTTTCGGAAGAGCCCTTAACTGGTGAAAGTCCTCCCAATCTATATGCCGCTCCTTTGGCGTTGAATCCCAATGATCATTTTTACTTTACACGCCCTGTGATTGTGGATGCCAATACTTGGAACGCTTCCAATTTTATTTATGGAATCGGTGAGGATGACCCCAACAGCCCCCACACCGGTGTAGATATCAAATTACCGACAGGCACATCAGTTTATGCAGCTGGGTCTGGCACCGTTGTGTGGGCAGGTTATGGCTTATATCTGAGTAGCAAAGATAGCGACGACCCCTATGGATTTGCCATTGCCATCCGTCATGATTTTGGCTACCAAGGGGAAACGCTTTACACTGTCTATGGGCATCTCTCACAAATTAATATCCGTCGGGGGCAAAAGGTAGAAGTGGGACAATTAATTGGCCTTTCGGGAAATACCGGGGTTTCAACCGCCCCCCATTTACATTTTGAAGTCCGCTTAGGATTGAATGATTTTTTCAGTTCGGTCAATCCCGAATTATGGACAGTGCCCCCTGAAGGTACTGGCGTTTTGGTGGGAAGAATGACAACCACAATTGGTCAAAAACTATTGGGGCAAGAAATTGCACTGAAAAATTTAACAACTGGCATCACAATTTTTGACCATTCTTATACCTCAACCGAAATTATTGGTTCAGATTCTTTTTACGATGAAAATATTGTATTCAGTGATCTCGAAGCTGGCGATTATCGAATTTACGTACCTTATGTGGGATATGATTTTTATTTATGGGTCACTATAAAATCCGGGTCGATCACGTATTTCAGATTAAATGGTCTTTATGGATTAGTTTCTGAAATGCCATACGACCCCCTTCCAATCAATTTGCCATCTTTACAATAATAATTCCTCCTTTACAACAAAATTTCTTATATTGTAATTTACTTGACATCCAGAACGCTTGTGCTAAAATATAGATAGAACAACTGTTTTATACACTTTTTGCATTTGGAGGTAAAAAGAAGATGGCTAAGAAAAAAAACAATTCCCCTTCAGATAACGGTAAAAATAAATCTCGTGACGCCGCTCTGGAAAAAGCTTTAGGTGAGATCACAAAAGAATTTGGTGATGGATCAATCATGCGCTTGGGAGACACAAACAGTTTAGTGATCGACGCAATTCCCACCGGTGCATTATCTGTCGATATTGCCCTAGGTATTGGCGGTATACCTCGGGGACGGGTAACTGAGATCTATGGTCCTGAATCCTCAGGTAAAACAACCCTATGCCAACATATTGTTGCTGAGTGTCAAAAATTAGGAGGTACGGCTGCTTTCATAGATATGGAGCATGCCCTCGACCCAATTTATGCAGAGAAATGTGGGGTTGATGTTGAAAACCTCCTCATATCTCAACCAGATACAGGCGAACAAGCCCTGGAAATTACTGAAACCCTCATAAGGTCTGGTGCGATTGACCTTGTAGTCATCGATTCTGTTGCAGCATTAGTACCCAGATCTGAGTTAGAAGGTGACATGGGGGATGCCACAATGGGTATGCAAGCTCGCTTAATGTCTCAAGCCCTTCGCAAGCTTTCTGGGGCGATCAAGCATACAAATACAGCTGTGATCTTTACCAACCAGCTTCGCCAAAAAATTGGCGTAATGTTTGGAAATCCCGAAACAACCACTGGTGGCATGGCCCTTAAATTCTATTCTTCAGTACGAATTGATATTCGTCGCATTCAATCGATTAAGGCTGGAACCGAGGTGATCGGTAACCGAACCAGAATTAGAGTAGTCAAAAATAAAGTTGCCCCCCCATTCCGAACGGTAGAATTCGACATCATGTATAATGAAGGCATCTCAAGATCTGGTGACCTTTTAGACTTGGCTGTTGAGTTAGAAGTGATCGATAAACGTGGGTCTTTCTACTCTTATGGAGAAACCCGATTGGGGCAAGGTCGTGAAAAAACAAAGGCCTATATGCAAGAAAACCCCGATCTTGCTACTGAAATTGAAGACATTATTCGTTCCGAGCTATTAGGTGACCCAACTGAAGATGTAATTGAAGAATCAATTATTGAAGATGAGGTCGTCGTTGAAGAAGAAAATATCTCCCAAGATGTTGAAGAAAAACTCGAGGTCGCTTTGGAAGAGTAAGTCCTCACAATTATTACAATCGTTTGTATATCTATTACTTATGATCAGCTTGCTTACCGCTTGTGGTCGGCAAGCTGATTTGTCATCTCCAGACTATTTCATCCCGCCCACCTTGGTGCAAGTCGCAGTTCCCGTTGTGTATGAAACACCCACCCTCCCCCCTCCAACGCCAACCCCCGTATGCGCCAATGATTTAGCATTTATTGAAGACGTCACTGTTCCCGATAATTCTGATTTTGCGCCCAACGCCCCCGTGGATAAGATCTGGTTGGTTGAAAATAATGGCAGTTGCAATTGGGACGCCGGATATGTAGTTCGAAGAGTAGGTGGCGATGCCCTTGGTTCTGAAACCCAACATGCATTATTTCCTGCTCGAAGTGGCAGCGAGGTAGAAATCCAGGTGCTTTTCACTGCTCCGGAAGAGATAGGCCGCTACCAAAGTTCTTGGCAGGCTTTTGACCCACAAGGCCAGGCATTCGGTGATTTATTTTTTATACAAATTGAGGTGTTCCCACCGCCTCAGCCAACCGAAGATAACAATAATTAATTTAATTTTATGACTCTTAAAACCTCGGCACAAAAAGTTCAAGACGCAGTTACAGCGCTTGGTTTCGATTTCAATATTCTTGAATTCAATGAAACCACACGGACTTCTGCCGATGCTGCAGTAGCAATTGGATGCGCGGTCGATCAAATTGCAAAATCCCTAGTTTTTAAAACAAAGATCACTGGGCGGGCAATTCTAGTTATCGCAAGTGGCAGTAATATGGTAAACATAAAATTGATCAAGGCAGAGGTCGGCGAAAACATCACCCGACCCGATGCGGATTTTGTAAAAGGACAAACAGGCTTTGCAATTGGCGGTATTCCCCCAATTGGCCATGCTCAAAATCTTACAACATTTATAGACGAGGATCTATTTTTATATGAGGATATATGGGCTGCTGCTGGAACGCCAAACGCCGTCTTTAGATTAACCCCAAAAGAATTAGAAAAAATGACAGGCGGGAAAGTGATGCCCATGAAGAAAGTTTCTAAGTAAATATTATTTTATAAATTCAACTTATAACAAAAATTCCCACAAATTTCTTTGCGGGAATTTTAATTTATCTATTTGAAAATCTATGCCAGAATTTTTAGGTTCCTTCTTCCCATGAATTCAGGTATTTCACTTGCTCTTCGGTTAATACATCCAAATTAACACCCATTCCTAACAATTTTAGGCGGGCGATTTCTCTATCAATTTCATCTGGCACACTGTACACAATATTTTCGAGCTTATCAGCATTCTTGACCATATATTCTGCAGATAGAGCTTGGTTCGCAAAAGACATATCCATCACACTTGCAGGATGCCCTTCAGCGGAAGCCAAATTGATCAAACGCCCTTCACCTAAAATATGAATACGGCGCCCATCAGGCATTACATATTGCTCAACAAATGGACGAACAAGATGTTTCTCCACTGACATTTCTTCAAGAGAAGGAATATTGATTTCTACATTAAAATGTCCAGAATTTGATACGATTGCACCATCTTTCATTGCTTCAAAGTGATGCTTATCGATCACATTAATGTCTCCGGTCAACGTACAGAAAATATCTCCAAGCGGTGCTGCTTCTGCCATCGGCATCACTCTAAAGCCATCCATGACAGCTTCTAGGGCAACTAGGGGGTCGATCTCAGTGACGATTACGTTGGAACCCATTCCTTTGGCTCGCATGGCTAATCCACGACCGCACCAACCATATCCAGCGACAACAAATGTCTTTCCAGCTAATAGGATGTTGGTGGCTCGAATAATTCCATCTAATGTGGATTGACCAGTACCATAACGATTATCAAAGAAATGTTTGGTCATTGCATCATTTACAGCTACTACCGGGAATTCCAATGCCCCATCTTTTGCCATGGCTTTTAACCGAATTACACCGGTTGTAGTTTCTTCAGTTCCACCAACAATCTCATCAATCAACTCTCGTCGGTCCTTATGAATAACACCTACCAAATCAGCGCCATCATCCATTGTGAGATGCGGTTTATGATCTAACGCTGCTTGAAGATGCTTATAATAGGTTGCATTGTCTTCACCTTTGATCGCATAGACAGGAATTTCATTATGCGAAACTAAAGAGGCGGCCACATCGTCCTGGGTTGAAAGAGGATTTGAAGCAGTTAAGACCACATCGGCCCCACCTACTTGCAAGGTTTTCATTAAGTTTGCAGTTTCTGAGGTTACATGCAAACATGCGGCCATGCGAATGCCCTCAAAGGGTCGTTCTTTTTCAAAACGTTCCATAATTGAGCGCAGTACAGGCATTTCACGCTCTGCCCAATCAATTCGTCGGCGCCCACCCTCAGCTTGTTTTGGATCTTTAATATCGTATTCCATCATATTCTCCACTAAAATAGTTTTTCAGATCAAAGCCTTTCAAACCAAGATCTATTCATTTACCAGAAGTTCATCTAGCAAGCCGTTGTCATTAAAATGTTCTCGATAACGTTTCACGTACATTTCTTTTGTATAGTGATGGCCTTGAGGCCCATCGTTTTCTAAACAGTATGTGGCTGTAAGAGAACCCATTTGCCCACATGTTTGCAAATCCCATCCTTTATTGTATCCTGTTAAAAACCCACCACGGAACGCATCCCCTGCCCCAGTTGGATCAACAATTTTGTCTGGCACAACTGCTGAAATATTTATTTTATTTTCACCCTGGTAAATTACTGACCCTTTTTCCCCAAGAGTTACTACTGAAATTTCGACTTGGCTGATAACATCTTCTTCAGAGAGTCCAGATTTCTTTTGAATTAAACCAAATTCATATTCATTGACGAACAAGAATTTTGCCCCTTCAACTCCAGTTCGGATTGTTTCTCCATCAATTCTTGCCAATTGCTGGCTTGGGTCATAAAGATAATCAATACCCTCTTCCTTGCATTCAGCAACAAATTTGTCCATTGCAGCTGGGTCATTCGGTGACACAACAACCAGATCAGGTTTAAATCCAAGGTCTTTAATCGACATTATGCTTGCATCCCCCATCGCTCCTGGGTAAAAACTTGCCAATTGAGAATTAACCTGGTCGGTCGTAGCGAAGAATGAGGCAGTATATTTATCCTCAACAACTTTCAAATAAGTGGTGTCTACACCCTTTCCTTCTAACCAAAGACGATATTCCTCAAAATCTGTTCCCACAGTCGCAAAGGGTTTTGGATTCCCACCCAATAATGCCATAGTATACGAAATATTTGGAGCGATTCCCCCTCGCAGTCGAACCATCTTATCTACCAAAAAAGATAAACTGATCGTATCTAATTGATCTGCGAGAATGTGTTCTTGAAATTTTCCTGGGAAGGTCATCAAATAATCGTAGGCGACAGACCCCGTAATAATTATATTCATTCTTAAGTCTCTCTCTCTATCATTTTTGGAATATTGATCTCATAAGGGGGTGCGATGACGCCAAACTCTGTGACGATACCAGTAATAAATCGATTTGGGGTAATATCAAAGGCGGGGTTACGGGCAGAGGCATTTTCAGGGCTAAGAGGATTGCCATCTCTTTGAATATTCAACACTTCTTCACCGCTACGTTCTTCGATCGGGATTTGATCTCCGTTAGTTACCCTCAGGTCTATGGTTGAACTTGGGGCAACGACATAAAATGGGACTTGGTTATCTTTTGCGGCTAGGGCTAACATATAGGTTCCAATCTTATTGGCGGTATCGCCATTGGCTGAAACCCTATCTGCCCCAACAAATACACGATTGGCCTTACCACCCTGCAGGAAATAACCCGCCGCATTATCACTGATCAGGTCATATGGAATACCATATTGCTCAAGCTCCCAAGCTGTTAACCGTGCCCCCTGCAAACGAGGACGGGTCTCATCTACTAATACATGGATATTTTTACCTTGGTCATGGGCCGTGTGAATCACACCTAAAGCCGTGCCCCAATCTACAGTCGCTAAGGAACCTGTGTTGCAGTGGTGAATAATTGTTTCCCCGGGCTGAATCAGGGCAGCTCCATGTTCTGCCATACGTTTATTTATTTCAACATCTTCGTCAGCAATTTGCTGAGCTTTTTGGAGAAAATTGTTTTTTAACTCGGGGATCAACAAATGTTTATTTTCTAATTCTTCTAGCATTCGATCTACAGCCCATGCTAGATTTACTGCAGTGGGTCTCGCCGCTTTTAAAAGGTTTCCTGCTTCTAATAGATCAGCATTGAAAGAATCAAAATCCGTGGCTGAGGAGTTTTTAGCAGCTAAGGCAATACCGAATGCGGCCGTGGCACCAATGGCTGGCGCACCACGAACAACCATATCTGTTATTGCTTGGGCAATTTCTTGATGTGTATCATAATGGTTCACTTTGAATTCCCCCGGTAATAATCGTTGGTCGATCATTTTAAAATTATTTTTTTGATAATCCCATTCCAGAGTTCTCATTGTTTCACACACGAAAAGACGCCCTCAGAAGAGAGCGCCACGTAGTTAAATTGACAAAGAGAGTTTAACATGCAACCAACCCTTTGTCAAAGTATATTATTTAGTAATTATTATTTTTTATCTATTTATGGGGAAGCAGAATGTCCCACTTTTTTACATTCAATACCAAAAATTTGCGCATGAATCTTGCATCATTTGATTACCTGCAATTATTTAAATATTCAATGTTTTTTGCATCCATGCTATAATCGCAATCGGAGATTAACCTTATGAACCCAACTGTTTTTAGTGACATTTTTCTGATCCTAACTGCCTGGGGGGGCGCGTTTCTGGTAGCTTTATGGCTCAGTTTAATCTTTTGGACTTATCGGGATATTAGATTGCGTTCTCAGGATAATTTAATGAGAATTCTCTCCGTCCTCGTGGTAACAATCCTTTTTTTGCCCGGAGTAGTGATCTACATGATCTTGCGACCAGCGAGAACCTTGGATGAAGAATATCAACAAACGCTTGAGGAAGAA
>JABJGH010000042.1 GCA_018662365.1 Chloroflexota bacterium
CAAGGAGTGTTTTTTACTCCAATTCTCCAAGGAAATAGTTTCACCGTTTCCATCACCCTTCACCCCCGCCAGCAAATAAGTGGAGAATGGTGTTTTTCCATTCTCCAAGGAGTGTTTTTTACTCCAATTCTCCAAGGAAACAGATCTATCGTTTCCAATTTACAGTTTTGTCAGGTGCCCAGAATCAGTACATTTAACCTATCCCTTATGAGAAAATAAAGAGGGATGTTAAAAGGTGCGGCTAAAAGCTCAGAGAGGAATATGGAAACTACTCATTTCAGAAATAATTTTTCAATTTCACCAATAAAACTAAAAAAAATATTTCTTAATCAAATCGTTCTAATACTCATAACCCCCATAATATTTTTTCTCACCAATGGAATTTTGCGAATCATTCCCATTTTCCTAGTTGCTGCAAATTTATTAATTCTTATTGGATTCATCCTTTGGATTATTCTTAAATATCGATCAACGATTGAATTTAAAGAAAAGCATGAAATCATCTTAGAAAAAACACGTTTGACAAATAGTATCAATGCGCAAACCAAAACGATTAGATTATCCATAGAAAGAAGAAAAAGAATTCAAATAGAAATAGAAATGGATATTGATCGGCGAAAAGCGAAATATGCAAACGCATTATCTGGAATTTTAAAAAAGAAAAAGAAGTATGACCTCAAAGAACAGAAAGAAATGATTGCTGCATTACAAGATGAGAAAATCAAGAATATTCTGGGATGTAGTGATAGCGAAGTAAGAAATGTTCTCAATCAGCGGCAGCAAGTTGAAAGAGGCTTCCGTCCAACAGAACCAAAGTTCCTTGATCTTGATAAAAGAAATCAAATAATTCGAAAATATGACCAATTTAGAAAACAATTGGAAATTCAAAAAGAATTTGAAGATGAAAGTTTAGAAAATGAATTAAAAGAAATCACTCAAAAAGCAGTATATGCGCATCAAGAAAATGATCTAATGCAGGAAAATGCAGCAGAATTTTTAGACGAGTTAACCTCAAATTTAGAAATTATTAATCGACAGCTAAATGAATTTTCCGAAATAAATTTTAATGTTTTTTTAATAGCTATGATTGGCTCAGACCAAGATAAAAAAATAATCCCAAACTAAGCTTTAATTGCTTTATTCCCCCAAACTATTTTATGTAGTCACTCCCCCTCAGTTTTTTGATCTTTAGCAATTCCATATATTTCTGTTTTATGCACTAAAATTAGACGATCACTACCAGGGAAGCAAGGACGAAAACATGAGCAATCCATCAGACGTTCTCATCATAGGCGGCGGGGCCATCGGCATCGCCGCTGCATATTATCTGCAAGAGTCTGGCCGCCAGGTCACCGTCCTAGAACAGAATGAGATTGCCTCCGGCAGCTCATTTGCCAACGCCGGCCTGATCGTCCCCAGCCATGCCATTCCCCTGGCCTCCCCCGGAGTCATCGCCGATGGTCTCCGATGGATGTTCGATAAACAAAGCCCCTTCTACATTAAACCCCGCCTCGACCTCGACCTGATCTCTTGGATTTGGAAGTTCTATCGAAATTGCCGGCCCGCCCAAATGTTAGCCGGTTTTCAGACCCTAAAAAAGATCGGCTTCGAAAGTCTGGCTATGATGCAGCACCTGGTCGAAAGCGAATCGCTCAATTGTGACTTTCAACAGCAAGGGTGGCTGATGGCTTACCGCAGCCCCCATGCTTTTGCGCACGGGGTTGATGAAACTCAGTTTATGCAGTCCCATGGCGTCGAAGCTCAGATCCTCAACCAGCAAGATACCCTTTCCTTCGAACCTTTCTTGCGCGAGGACATCCACGGTAGCATTTTCTTCCCCAAAGAAGCCCACCTAAACCCATCTCAATTTGTCACCACTCTGGCGGATCGCATCCAGACCCGCGGCGGCAGTATTCACACCCATACCCAGGCCCTTGAGCTGATCGACCAAAACGGGCGCATCGAGCGCATCATCACCGATCAAGGTGAATTTACCGCCGAGGATGTCCTCATCACCAACGGCGCCTGGGCCCATCAATTCTTGAAGAAGCTCGGACTCCCCATCGCCCTCCAGCCCGCAAAAGGCTATAGCATCTCCTTCCCAAACCTCCCTCTGATGCCCCAGCGCCCACTTTACCTCAGTGAAGATAAGGTCGCCGTCACCCCGTTCACAAATCATCTCCGCCTCGCCGGCACGCTGGAACTCTCAGGCATGGACCTGCGCATCGACCCTCAGCGCATCGCCGGGATCAAGAAGGCGGGCACTCGCTTTATGCAGCTTTCTGGTGCTGAGGAGACAACCGAACCCTGGGCAGGCTTGCGCCCCTGCACCCCCGACGGTCTCCCGATTATTGCGCCCATCAGCCAAGTTCAGAATCTTTTTCTTTCCACCGGACATGCCATGATGGGCATTACCCTCGCCCCCTTCACCGGGAACTTGCTCGCTCAGCTCCTAAATCGCCAGGCTCCTTCGATGAACCTTGCCCCCTTTGCTTTGGACCGATTTTAAAAACTATGGAGAATGGTGTTTTTCCATTCTCCAAGGAGTGTTTTTTACTCCAATTCCCATAATAGTGGAGAAATGCGTTTTTCATTTCTCCAAGGAGACGGCTTCATCGTCTCCAATTCTCCAAGGAATGTTTTTTATTCCAGGAATCAGTTTTATCGTTTCCAATTCTCCAAGGAAACAGTTTTATCGTTTCCAATTCTCCAAGGAAATGGCTTTATCGTTTCCAATTCTCCAAGGAAATGGCTTTATCGTTTCCAGGAGTGCATTTTTTACTCCACATATGTCCCACTAAACAGGACTAACCTGACCGATTTAGTTTTTTAGGCAAATTATGGGGTACTTTCTCTCACGCAAACAGGAGAGAATGGCGATTTGTGCCATTCTCCAAGGGAACAGCTTTACCGTTACCAATTTTGTCAGGTTTCCAAAATCAGTACAATTGCCTATTCACTTTAACTATTAATAGAATTATTATTAAAACAGGAAAAATTAATCGTCCTATAAAAGGAGGTTTCGATGAGACGAGGTAATGGGAAACAATTTTTGGGGAATATTAACACGATGGAAGTTCATGATTTAGATAATGAGCAAACGCTTTGCCAGATTGATGAAATCATTACAGCAGGACATGACAGATATTTCACTCCCGATACTTTATCCCAAGCAAAAAGTCAGGGTTTTGACAATGGACATTGGTGTATAGGTGGATCAGAGAGATAAATAGAATTATAAAATAAAAGACCTAGGTATAATAAGCCTAGGTCTTTTATTTTATAGACTGCTATTTTCCTTTATTCAACAAAAAATATTTATGTTAATATAAATTGAATGAAGGGATTGACCGTTGAAAAATCTAACTGAGTTAATATAAACGAAGGGGAGGAGTTATTATGAAGTATTCAAAATTTGAAATATTTAATTTTAAAGGAATTAAACATCTTGGATTAGATTTAACAAAACAAAATAACTCAAATGTTATTACACTAGTTGGATTGAACGAGAGCGGAAAGACAACAATCCTTCAAGCAATAGATTGGTTTTACCATCCACTTCATTACAATGATCATGAATTAATGCCAAAAGATAAAAGAGCAAATTTTGGAGATTCAATTTCGGTTAAAGCAAATGTAAAATTAAATGGGTCGGACGAAAAAGAAGTTTCAAAAACTGCTCTTCGATATGGGTATGTATTAACTGAAAATGTAGGATCATTTATTCTTGAGAGAAAATTTTATTTCAGAGATTCAGTCCTTACCCAAAAAAGTGAAAACTGGGAAATCAAACTAATAGGTAAAAAAAGAAGAGGGGGTACAGTTGAGCATGACATTTGTGAAAAAGATCCTGAAAAATGGAAATTTATTAGTAACTATATAAAAGAAAAAATGTTGCCCCCCGTTGTATATTATGAAAATTTTTTGTTTGATATCCCCGATAAAATATATTTAGACACAGATATTTCTGTGGAAAACAATAGTTATTACCGAGAAGTTTTACAAGATGTTTTGAATTCCTTAAACCAAAAATTAAATATTGAAAAACATTTGTTAAAAAGGTTTATATCCGGAAAAAGCAAGGATATTGAAAATATCGAAGCTGTGTTAGATATGGCTAGTGCGAAAATTACAGACATTGTAATTACAGTTTGGCAAGAGATTTTAAAATCTGATGATAATAACCTATTTATATCCTTAGGGAATGCAATTGAAAAGGATGAATTTGGGCATTTTATTCAAGTTAAAGTGCGGGAAGATAATAGATCCTATTATATTAGGGAACGAAGCTTGGGGTTTCGTTGGTTTTTTTCATTTGTCCTTTTTACATATTTCCGAACTTTCAGAAACGTCAGTAAAGAAAATGCTTTATTTCTTTTAGATGAACCGGCGTCAAATCTTCATTCATCTGCTCAAACTAAATTGTTGAGAGAATTTGAAAAAGTAGCAGAGAATCAGGTAATAATATATACAACTCATAGTCACCACATGATAAACCCAAAGTGGTTATCAGGAACATTTGTTGTGAAAAATGAAGGTATCAATTATGAAACAGTTGATATGTCCTTTAACGCAAATTTAACTAATATTGTTGCAGATTCATATTATCAATTTGCATCCCAAAACCCAAACCAAGATAATTATTTTAAACCAATTTTAGATGCACTGGATGTTCAGCCTGGACCTTTAGAATTTATACCTGAGATGGTAATGTTTGAAGGAAGAAATGATTATTACACGTTGAAATATATTAAAGAATTAAATTATGTCGAAACTGATACTGACAAATATCTTTATCCAGGGAATGGTAGAGATAATGTAATTCCTTTCATTGCTTTATATCTTGCTTGGGGAAGAAATTTTTTGGTTGTTTTGGATGATGACAAAGGGGGAAGGGCTACAAAGAAAAAAGCTTTATCAATGTTTGGTCCAGTTGTTGAAAATCGCATTTTTACCCTTCAGGATGTTGAATCATCCTGGGGAAATTTTGAAATGGAAAATCTTTTCGCCCATAACGATAACATGAGAGTTATTCATCAACTAGACGGGGCAATAACTGGTTTCGATAAAACACGGTTTAATAAGGCATTAGAAAAGTGTTGGCAAGAAAAGATTAAAGTGGATTTGACAAAGAGAACCATTGATCGATTTAAAAAACTTTTTACCTTTATTGATAATAAATTAGTCGAAAATAGGGTTAGTGGGTGAGCACATTTCTCCCAAAATCCAGCCCTAGCACAAATGTTCTAACCGTGATATAATTAAGCCAAGGTGAGCAACGGGGAAACAAATTTCGCTCACGAAAAAATCATTCGTTGAAATCCCCACAACCTTTCGCTCGGATATGCTACCAGCAAAAAGCATACACCTTGACAGTGTGTATAAAAGGTGTGTATAATATTAATGTATTTTGTCGGAGGTTACAATGTTAACAAAACCTAAAGAATCTACGCGGATTCAATTGTTGATTACAACTCAGCAAAAAGAATATTTGGATCAGCAGGCAGACTTAGAAAATACCAGCGTTTCTGCGATCATTCGTGAAATTATTGATCAATATGCAAAAGAGATCCAAGAAAAAAGGCTTGAAAAAGCAGTTGAGCTCTTATATTCAGAATATGAATCAAATGAAGAACTTACCGCCTTTTCAGCCTTAGATGGGGAGGACTTCTATGAACCGAGGGGAAGTGTGGACAATTAATCTAGACCCAACAATTGGGGCAGAAATAAAGAAAAAGCGGCCGTGTGTAATTGTGAACAACAATATTGTGGGAAAACTGCCTTTAAAAGTTATTGTGCCTATTACGGTTTGGTCAGATACATATCAGCAAGCAGATTGGCATGTAAAAATAATTCCTTCCCCAGGAAATGGCTTGACCAAAACCTCTTCCGCGGACACCTTTCAAATGAGATCCTTATCTGAAAACAGATTTGTAAATAAACTAGGAAACCTAACAGCAGAAGAGTTGGAAAAAATTGAAAATGGATTAAGGATTGTTTTGCAGTTGCCCTAAAGAGATATTCCTAATTCTTTTGGTTTTGTTCATGTGTTGCAAGGGTTTAATATTTTGATAAAAGGATTGAAAATCCCGCCCTAGCACAAATGTTCTAACCATGATATAATTAAGCTAAATCGAGCAACGGGGAAACATATTTCGCTCATCCCCTGTGGAGAATGATGTTTTTCCATTCTCCCAGGAGTGTTCTTTACTCCATTTTTGACTTATAAGCTAAAATAAACCATTCTTAATTTCGGAGGAATACACATCTTGCAAGTCAACATCAAAGAACGCATGTGGGCCGGCGTCAAAGCCATTTCCCCCATCCTCCTCCGCGTGGGAGAATGGTGTTTTTCCATCCTTCAGGGAGTGTTTTTTACTCCAATTCTCCAAGGAAACAGTTTCTTCGTTTCCAAATACCCTTCGCCAAAGATCGGGAGGATACCTCACCTTGCAAACTAACATCAAAGAACGCATGTGGGCCGGCGTCAAAGCCATCTCCCCCATTCTGCTCGGCGTTATCCCCTTTGCCATGATCGTCGGCGTCTTCGCCGTCGATGCCGGGCTCACCCAGCTCGAAGGCATCGGCATGACCGCCATCGTCTACGCCGGCGCATCCCAACTTGCCGCCATCCAAATGCTCGTCGAGCGATCCGCCCTCCCCGTCCTCATCCTCACCGTCTGGGTCATCAACCTCCGCTTCCTCCTCTACTCCGCCTCCCTCGGTGAACACTTCAAAGACCTCTCCCTCGGCTGGAAGCTCCTCTTCTCCTACCTCATCACCGACCAAGGCTTTGCCGTCTCCGTCGTCGAATTCGAAGAAAACAAAGAAAAACCCGGCAAGCGCTACTTCTACCTCGGCGCCTCCCTCATCATGTGGCTCGTATTTTTCCTAGCGACTGGCGTAGGTGTGCTTGTGGGCGCATCCGTCCCCGCCTCCTGGAATCTCGACTTCGCCTTCCCGCTCTCCTTTATGGGATTAGTCGTCCCCACCCTCAAAGATCGCCCCGCCATCCTCGCCGGACTCATCGCAGGCACGCTCACCACCCTCGCCGTCGGCATTCCCTATAACCTCGGCCTGCCCATCTCGGTACTCGCCGGCATTGGCTTCGGCATGCTCCTCGAAAAGTTGGAGCAAAAATGAACATCTGGCTCCTCTTCATCATTCTCGGCATCGGGAACTTTCTCCTCCGCTATTCATTTGTCTATCTATTTGGAAAAGTCGAACTCACCGATACCGCCCGCCGCGCCCTTCGTTTTGTCCCCCCGACCGTGTTACTCAGCCTCATCATGCCCGCCATCCTGCGGCATCAAGGCCAATTAGACCTCACGCTCGATAACCCAAGGTTCTATGCCGGGCTCATCGCCGGGCTCGTCGCCTACAAAACCAAAAGCGTGCTCTTTACGCTAGTTGTCGGCATGGGCCTGCTCTATTTATTGCAAAACCTGCTCTAATTTTTATTCACTAGTGTTTTCGGGGGTTTCAGACAACATGTCTGCATTTCTAAATCGTTTTTTGATCAGTTGATAAATGCCATATGCAACCATAAGGGTGGTGAAATGCTCGGTAAGCCCTAAATTTGACGAAATCACATTGACAAGATTTCTATAGAAGTCCCGCAGGAAATCGAGTCTTCTTCCTGGCATAAAGTTTATGAGGATTAATGACAAAACACCAACGCTAATTAATATCCAAGGGGATATATGAGGTTCTGGCTTTATAACGTACAGGATAATAAAAAATGCAAGTGTAATAGAAATACGGATCAGCGATCTATAGTTAAAAATTTGTACTAAAAATAAGAAATTGAAGGTTTTCCCTGATTCAATTCCAGCCATTTTGATTTTGTAATCGACAAAAACAGCAATTCCGAAAAGAAAAAGTAAGGCCAAAAGATAAAGGAAATTATTATTCTTAAATTTCATACACCCTCCACATATAACTCAATAATATATAAAATTTCTGACTTGTATATAGGCAAATGTACCGATTTTATAAACTAAATTTTATTAACTATTTTGAAAGGGGAAATTCAAACACCAATGGTTACCCATCAAGATTTTGAAAGTAAGCGTTTCGTCTGCCGTGCCCGAAACGCAAACAAAATCGGCAGCGTCACCCACATCCCCCAACTGATCAGGCCATTAAACAAGCCTTTACCTAAACGGATGTCTAAATGATCGATCACCCGAGTCAACTTTTCATCAATCGCCACAAAGCTGTGTCGGTGCACCCATGTCAAAAACGGTCCCTCCGTTTGCACATCCACAAAGCCCTCCGCTGGGTCCACATCCTCATGCGTCGCCTGCCATCGCACCGGAATCGGCCCGACCCACAACACAAACTCCGCCACCGATCCCTCCGCCAATTTTTCCACATTCTTAAACTGCACGATCACCGGCAGGGGGGTCAACTGCTTCAACACCTTCGTGTCATGATGAAATTCAGAAACCGCTTTTTTACTAGCCGGCACTTCAAAGCTGCGTGTAAACCTGCGCATTGGCTTCGCCAGATCCGCCAAAGCATCTCCCAATTCCCCAAATTTAAACCCATATCCCGCCCTCTGCAATTTATCAGATACCGCCCGCTGCCCATCCAACGCCAAAGTAGCCGCTTCCCCCAAAGCCAACTTCAGCACAAAACCGGGCACTGGGATCAAAGCAGGTCTTTTTATCGATTTACCCAACGCCTGCCCAAAAATGGTATTCGTCACCAGTTCTGGAGCCGTCAAATTAAATATACCCTTCGCCGTTTTTTCCTCGATCAGAAACAAGATCGCGTTCACCAGATCATCAATATGGATCCACGGCATATACTGCTTTCCACTCCCGATCGGTCCGCCCGCAAACAGCATAAACGGCAGCTTAAGGAAAGAGAAGATCCCGCCCTCAGGGCTCAGCACCAAACCAGTCCGTATCACCACTCGCCGCGTCATCGCTTCCACAGCCTTCGTCGAGTCTTCCCATTCACGGCAAACCTCCGCCAAAAAGTCTCTGCCCGCTGGGGCATCTTCCCTCATTTCATTCGCAGCCTGCGGCCCATAAAACCCCACCGCCGCCGCTTGAATCAGCACCTTCGGTTTATTCTTTGCATTCCTTATCGCTTCACCGATCACCTTTCCCGCATCCAGTCGGCTGTTCAAGATCGCCGTTTTCCTCGCTGGCGTCCAACGCATCTTCAAAGGGTTATCCCCCGCTATGCTCGCGCCCGCCAAATTGATCACCGCATCCGCGCCTTCCAATTCTTTGCTCCACTCTCCCTGGGTTTTGCCATCCCAGCCCACCGCCCGCACCTGCCGCGGCAGGTGTTTCACGCTTTCCGGCTTTCGGCTGAGTAGCACAACCTCATCATTATCAGACGAGAGCTTGGTTGCCAGCGCCGTCCCGATTAAACCCGTCCCACCCGTAATAACAATTCGCATAATTTAATTTTCCTTTTCAAAAGATTTTCAATAACTAGTATACACCACTATCAAAAAATGTCAATATATTGCACAGATAACCTTGACATAAATATTTAAATACCGTATAATCACCGGGGTAAGTTGGACAAAACATAAAATAAGGAAATTGATATGGAAAATAATAATAAATCTTGGATAGCAATATTGCTAGTGATAATAATTGCTGCCGGCTTAGCTATTGCAGGTGGTCAAAATGGCTTTGAAGTCAATCGCTTCTCACTTTTTGCGATCGCAGTCGCAATCGCATTCATCATCCAGTGGATAGTTTTTATCCCCGCGTATTTCCTCAAAACAGAAAAGTTTTTTGATCTTACAGGAAGCATCACTTTTATTACAGTTACAGCGGTTGCGGTATTTTTAAGTGAAAAAGTAGATGCCAGATCCTATTTGTTATTTGGCATGGTGGCCATTTGGGCATTACGCCTTGGCATATTTCTCTTTGGGCGCATCAAAGCTGCGGGAGAAGACCGTAGGTTTCGGGAGATCAAAAAATATTTTTCAAGGTTTTTGATGACTTGGACCATTCAAGGATTATGGGTAAGTTTTTCCCTAGCCGCAGCACTGGCAGCGATCACCTCGATCAAAAGAGTTGATTTGGGAATTTTTGCTGTTGTAGGATTCCTGGTTTGGTTGTTCGGGTTCGTTTTTGAAGTAATCGCTGATCGGCAAAAAACTTTGTTCAAAGCCGACCCATCCAATAAGGATGCGTTTATTCAATCCGGTTTATGGGCTATATCCCGTCACCCCAATTATTTTGGCGAGATCGTATTATGGATCGGGGTTGCGATCGTTGCCCTTCCAATTTTGACCGGTTGGCAGTGGCTGACAATGATCTCGCCAATTTTTATTTTTCTGTTGTTGACCAGAATCAGTGGTGTGCCGATGCTTGAAGCCAGGGCCGACGAGAAATGGGGCGGGCAGGAAGATTATGAAAATTATAAAGCAGAGATATCGGTCTTATTTCCCAAACTTCCCAAAATATAAAACTCTGGGAATTGAATAGATTGGAGGATTTTTGTTTATAATAATAAATGGTGGAGAAATGATCTAGCTAAGGCATGAGGAAAAAGGGCATGACCGAGATACTGACATATTCGTTAAAGGGCGGGAAAAAGAGGTCTGATGATTATTTCAACGAAGTGGAAGTATTTGCTGATGAAGTAAATGAAGTAGCTGAGAAGTTGTTGGGAAATTGGGTGGAAAAGTATCAAAAAATTATTCAAAAAACTAATCTAGAAAATCTTCGGGGAAAGGAAGCCTATGCATTTGAGCTGCTAACTTTGGGGGTCTTGTGGCCGATCTATATTAGCGATGCTGAGGAACTTGGGAAAATCTCGCAAAAGGGACTGTCTTGGTTAACGGATCTGCGACAAAAGTTTGTGCAGTTAAAACCGATCGTTGATCCGATTCGCGGGATTTGGGGAAGTTTGGTGCTTTTCTCAAGTAAAAATTTGAGCGTATCAAGCGACCCTTTAATCACTCAAATGGATAAATTATTGAATTGGATGCAGGCAAGTGGGGAATATAAAGAAGAAGTGAAACGCCTCAAAGGCTGGCAGTCCTTCATAAAAGAAATGGGGGAACAAAAAGCAAATGAATTTTTGGCTCAAATTATTAAATTGGGTGAATGGTTTAGAAACCGCAGTGAAGAGGTGTTGGGGAAATATACCCAAAATGTGGATGCCTATATTGAAGAGCGACAAGAAGATCACCGTTGGATGGAGGATATTGTTTTGGTTGGACGGAAACAGGTGGAATATCATTTGAATATGGTGGGAATGGAGATCCTGAACCGAGAGGTAAAGGAGTTGTTTGCCGCGACACCGAAAAAAGTTGTTTATCTGCCGCCATGTTTAAGAATTAAAAAGGATGGCTGCGAGGCGTATGAAACTCCATTTGGTGAACATTGCAATGCCTGTGAGCCAAACTGTCGAATTCATCAGATCACCAAGTTAGGCGAAAAGCATGATTTCGAAGTCTTCTTTTTGCCCGATCGGCTAAATAGTTTGAATTCGGAAGGGGATAGTGATGCCAAACCTAAACTGGGCATTGTGGGGGTAGCCTGCCCTTTGATGGTGGTGACGGGGGGGTGGCAAACACGGGATATGAATTTACCAGCGATGGGCCTGCCATTAGATCACTGCGGTTGTCATTGGCATTGGGACCTGGATGGGGGAATCGTGACCGATGTGAATTTTGGGGAATTGTTGAAAATTGTGGGCGCTCAAGATGAAGGTGGGCTTAAGAATTAGATTGTTCACGAAATAATTAAAGCTGTGCCCGAAAGGTCTAAATAAAACTAACAATATATATCCGTCCGGTTTTAACTAATCTCTGTAAAAACTCCCTGTAAGTAAAATCAATATAAATTTTTAGTTAATAGGTCTAATAAAGGTTATTTACCAATAATATGTTTATTGATAAGCAAACGTGATTGATAAGAGATGGAAAAAGCAATATGGAAAAATCCCCTTTTTTGAATTTCCCTAAGTAAAATGGCTTAGTGAATAAAATCACTATAAAAAGAGGAAAAATGATGTCTCGAAAAAGTTCTCTAAAAGGGTGGAAATTATTAATACTTTGCATGATCTTATTGACAGCGTGTCAAACCCCCGCAAATGAAACAATTGAAGAAGTTGCTGCCGAGCTCCCTACGGCAATTGAAATTACTGAGGAGCCGACACAAGTGCCACCCACAGCAACCCCCTTGCCGATCGATGAATGTTTGTCTTGTCATTTAGATAAAGACCGATTGATCGAAACTGCAAAAATTGAAGAAGCGCTTGAAGCGGAAAGTTCAGGTGAGGGTTGAGGTGGTTCGGTGGCTCCGTTGGAGCCATGGGAAAAAGTGTTGGTCGATGAGGATTTCTTAGAAACTGCCCACGGGGAATACTCCTGCATTGATTGCCATCTTGGAGAACAGGATGGGGATAAGAGTCTTGCACATGTTGCGATGGTCTCTCGACCTAGCGAAGAAAACCTGGCACTTTGTGGGGAATGTCATGACGAAGCCGAAAATTTTGAGGATAGTTTGCATATAAGCCAAGCGGGGTATATGTCTGATATGGCAGCGCGAGGCGTAGATGTTGAAAGCCCAGAGATTCAGGAAATGTTTGGCAACCATTGCCAGAGTTGTCATACGAGCTGTGGAGACTGCCATGTGAGTCAGCCGAGCTCAGTGGGGGGGGGATTTATTGATGGGCATCTATTCAAGAAAACACCTTCGATGACACGAAATTGTACTGCCTGCCATGGAAGCCGAGTTGGGAAAGAGTATATGGGGCAGCATGAGGATATTTTGGCTGATGTACATTTTCGTCAGGAGCGGATGGTTTGTGTGGACTGCCATACTGGCATGTCGATGCATGATTCCTCTGCAAGCTGTGAAACTTGCCATGATGATGCGATGTTGAGTGAGTCTATACCGGTGGATCATCGATATTCTGGTGGGCAAGACCCGGCATGTGCAGATTGTCATCCGCAGACGATTTCAGAAGAAACAAATAATATGTATCACTTGCAGCATTCTGAAAATCTATCCTGCCAAGTTTGTCATTCGATCAACTATAACAATTGTGATGGCTGTCATGTATCGGTTAGTGAAACTTCGGGAAACCCAATTTTTTCGACTGAAGGCAGTTATCTTACATTTCTGATCGGGAAGAATCCGATCCAGGATGCCCACCGGCCGTATGATTATACGGTTGTCCGTCATATACCCGTTGATCCAGAAAGTTTTGCCTTTTATGGTGAGAATTTGATGCCAGATTTTAATGCCGTGCCAACCTGGCAGTATGCTACTCCCCATAATATTCAATTAGAAACTCCCCAAAATGCATCTTGTGACGGTTGTCATAATAACCCTGATTTCTTTTTGACGATTGATAAGATCGCTCCGGAAGAAGTCGATGCAAATTTGGGTGTTTATTTGGAAAGTTTACCGTAATCAGATTTACCAAACCTGGGAAATCAGGAAAAACCAAGGAGAAAAAATGAAAAAGTATTATTGGTTGATGACAGTGTTGTTGATCTTAGGTCTTGCATTAAGTGCCTGTGGATCCAATGAACCTATAAATAACCAAAACGTGATGGTAGAAGAACCTGAAGCAAATGCTGAAGAATCGATGCCAGAACCGATGGAAGAAGAGCCTGCAGTTTATGAGCTTTCAGCTCTAGACGAAGCTTATGCAATTTTCTTGGCCGATATGGAAAAATATAATACGATCGGATTAGAAGCATTGAACACTGCTATGGCTGAGGCACCCCCCTTTATTTTGGACGTGAGAGCAGCTTCGGAAGCCGAAGAAAAGGGTCATATTGAAGGATCAATCTTGATACCCCTTAGAGAACTAGCCCAAAATTTGGCTTATCTTCCAAGTTTTGATACCCCCATCGTGAGCTACTGTGGAAGCGGCTGGCGCTGTACAATCGCCTCTACCGCCCTTGAAGCAATGGGTTGGGAAGATGTGACTTGTTTGAAGGGCGGCAGTTTTGGTGGATGGGTTGAGGCAGGATATGCCGTTGTTGAAGGTTTACAACCCGAAGCAGAAATATTGAATGCTGTAGAAGCTGATCTGGCCATGGTTGCTTATTGGGACGAAGTTTTGATGGCGATCCCCGATGGTTATGGTGGAATTACTGCTGAAGCATTGAACACTGAAATTGCAGAGAATGCTGATCTAATCGTGATCGATGCCCGCAGAGCTGATGAAGTGGCTACTAAGGGATTTATTGATGCTGCCAATTGGATGCAGATTCCCCTCGAGTCCTTCATTGAATTGAAAGCAGATTGGCCCGCTGATCTGGATGCGCCGATCGTGATCAATTGTGGAAGTGGACACCGTTCGACCCAAGCAATGACAATTATGATGTCTTATGGGTACACGAATGTACGAAGTTTGAAGAGTGGATTTGGGGGTTGGGCTGCTGGTGGATTCCCCACTGCGTATGATGCCCCAGACCTCACCGGTGCGATCGATATATTCCTGGATGATATGGAAGGCTATAACACGATCGGGCTAGATGCATTGAATGCCGCATTGGCTGAAGAACCTCCTTTCTTATTGGATGTTCGAGCCGCCTCGGAAGCTGAAGAAAAAGGGCATATCCCGGGTGCGATCTTGATTCCATTACGCGACTTGGCGAAGAATTTGGCTTATTTACCCAGCTTTGATACCTCCATCGTGACTTATTGTGGAAGCGGCTGGCGATGTACAATCGCATCGGTTGCCCTAGAAGCATTGGGTTGGGAAGATGTGAAGTGTTTGAAGGGTAGCAGTTTTGGTGGTTGGGCCGCTGCAGGTTATGAAGTGGCAGAAGGCGTACCAGCAGAAGGCGAGCTTTTGAATGCTGCTAAACCATATGGTGGTATGGTGGAACTATGGGATGAGACCCTGACCAATGTGCCTGATGGATACGGTGGAATTACTGCTGATGCATTGAACACTACGTTGGCTGAGAATGCGGACTTGATCTTGATCGATGTGCGCAAGGACAGCGAATTGACTGATAATGGTGTAATCGAAGCAGAGAATTGGATGCATATTCCTTTGGAAGCCTTTGCAGACAGCATTGAAGAATGGCCAGCAGATAAAGATGCACCGATCGTGGTTTATTGCGGCAGCGGACATCGTTCTACATTGGCGATGACGATCTTGTGGTCCTACGGATACACCAATGTAACGAGTTTAAAGGGTGGATTTGGTGGATGGGCAAGCGAAGGTTTTCCAGTATTGGAATATGTAGCAATGCCCTAGTTTGTAAATGAGTGATGAAGAGCTGTACCGATTAGGTGCAGCTCTTTTTTATTTGATGAAAGAGAAACAACCCACCCATGGAGATTATAATTACTAAAGATTTGTTAATAATTTATATGCCAAATTAGGGGGAGGAAATAATAATGTATAATAAAAATATTGATAATAAAAATATTGATAATAAAAAAATAGCATTATTAGACATTGGAGGGAAACATGGAATTTCTAAGAAGTTGGAAACCAGATATTATCACATTTATAATCACTTTTATATTATCACCCCTAATTATTTACATTGCTAAGAAAACATTAGAATTTTTAAAAAAAGTAACAGGGTTCGTTATTGAGGGAATTTTTTATTGGGTTGGTAGAACATTAAAACAATCTATAGCTACCCGATTAAGTATGAAGAAATATTGCTCATTGTTATTGGATGGACCAAGTAAATTTTTACATGTACCAGCAAGGACAGATGTATCTCTTGAAACTGATAAGGCATATGTCACTTTGTCATTAGAAAAAACCGGGATTGAGCAAAAAAAAGCTGACCACGAAAATTTATTAAATTTAGGAAATAGAATCCGAATAATAGGAGATCCAGGGTCCGGAAAATCTTCATTGGTAAAACGCCTAGAAAGAGATATGTGTAAAAAATCTATATATTCATATGGAATAGGGAAATTCCCAATCCGGATTGAATTAAAGAAAATCTCCTTTCCTGAAAGTGTTGATGGACAAGAGTTGGGTAATTGGTTATTTGAAACTATTCGAGCCCAAACTGTAGATGCAGCTGTTTATAGAATTGATGAATGTTTAGAAATTTACCTAAAAGAAAATGGAATATTATTGTTATTAGATGGTTTAGATGAAATATCATCACAAAATTACCCAAAGGCAGCCCTTGCAATAAATAACCTTAGTGAAAAACTTGATAATTACAGTTCAAATAACACTATCCTACTAACTATGAGGACTCAATTTCATGTGCAAATTAAGGATGATTTCCAAGAAAACTTTCCTCATGTTGCCTTTTTGAAACCGTTCACACCAACTGATATATATGAATTTTTATCTTTATGGCCATTCGGGAAGAATAGAGAGAAGGAAATTTATAGAATTTATAGTGATTTATCTGACCAGCCTACTCTTCGAGAAATGTGTACAAATCCCTTAATACTGGCGATGTACGTTGCAGATGATCAATCCTCTTACGAATCGACCTCACCAGATTCAAGGACAGATTTTTATTCTAAAGTAACTGAAGAATTGTTAATTAAAAGACGACTTCGGCAAACGGGACCGGAATTATCGAGAAAAAAATTGCGAGAGCAGCGGGAAAATATTTTAGGAAAGCTAGCTTTAAATCACTTATTAGATCCAACTCAATCAGCTAATACCCTCAACTGGAACGATGCAGTTAAAATAGTCTCAAAGATTGTTGGGTGTAATAATTCAGAATCTGAAGACCGATTGAGAAAGATGTCAAAGGAAACTGGATTGTTTTCTGAAGAAAAATATGGAGAGACATTAAGATTTATTCATTTGACATTTTGTGAGTATTTGGCAGCAAATGAGGTAATACATGGAGAACTTGAAGGATGGAAAAAGCTATTAGAAACGCACAAGTCTTTCGTAAAAGAATCAGATGCTCAAAATAGTACAAGGCTACTTGAAGTAATACCCTTCACATGTGGTCTAATGCCAAGAATTCAAAGAGAAAATGCGTTAAGTGATTTAGAGAAAATTGGAGACCGCCAGTTATTAGCGAGAAGTTTCATGGAAACAAAAATGTATGATCATCGTTGTTGGGGTGATTTTGTAGTGGGTGAAAGGGACTATTTACTCAAAGTAAAGGAGGAGAATTGGGATGAAGAATGGCTAAGGAGGTTACATTTATTTAATGTGGTAATAAAGGATGCTGAATTGTCGGCAAATTATTCAAAGGTCAAACATGCTCCCGTTAACTTGGAAGATTTTTTTAAGAGTTTAGTGGATAAACAGAAAACAAGTCTGAATTCCTTGTTCTCCACATATGCCTCCTATGACGCATCAGTTGCATTTCGATTGGCGGAGGTTTGTAAATTAGATTTGGCAATGAGATTCCCAAATATTATTATTGAAAATTGCAATCAGCCACCATTTTTTTCCCAAGTAATGACTCATGCAGAAAATGAACCGGAAAGAAAATATTTATGGGCTAGTCTGATTAGTGAGGCTTGTATAAAAGCTCCACTAGTTGCATTTTGGGTGAGGGAAATGGAGAGTTTTGAAGAGTGGGAAAAAACATTGAAAATTACTCCCAAAAAAGAGTATTGGTTTTCAAAAGGCTTTATTGAAGAAACGTTTTTAACCCAATGTTTTAGCATCGCATTTTCAAAAACTGAGAAAATAAAAATTCCAGAAATTAAAAATGTAGATAAGTTACGAAAAGTTTTACCTCCTGGATCAACTTCATTGGTTAATTATTCCCAATATATTTCTTTTTTCATTTCATTTAGTTTAATGATAATAATCGCCTTTTCTTTATATGCAGATATTATTAAATTAGATATTCCCTTTCTGAGTATATTATTGTTTATAAATGTGATGGTTTTTATGATAATTTCTGCTCTTGATTTTAGAAAGAATTTGATAGCTAAGTTCTATGGAATAATTACAAATTTTGCAATTTATCGAGAATCTTTTTCTTACATTGTAATTATTGACAGACTAATAATTACATACCTGATGGTAGGAATTCGTCTAATTACCAGGGGTAATAGAAATAGCCGTGAACCTTATATATTTGTTTTATCAGCCATTTCAAAAAGATTGTTTGATGCACAATCTCATGAGGTCATAAAACAATATCTGGAAGATGGAGAAATGGGTGAGACTCCTTTATACCCGTTTGTAAATGATAACTTTATCGACATGATGCTAAGAATAATTTTTAGAAATTAATAAAATAGAAAAATAAAAGGTATCCCAATAATTATGTAATTGTATTTTGGCTTGATAAATTAAAAGTTTCAAAATACATTTCATAATACGGCCATATTATCCAAAAAACAGACACCATGAGAATGCTGTGAATGTTGGAAATCAAAGATAAATATTTAGGTTTTTGAAAAATGCGATGACTTTGGCAAACACTACCTTTTTCTATTTCCAAATTGGAATCGAGGGATAATATCGGTTCAATAATTGTCTATTTATCTCCGCCATGCTATAATTTTGCCACGATGAAAACAGCATATTGCACAACTTCATTTTCACCGATCGAACCCAACGATAATCCCCAGCCACCTCGGGTGAGGGGTTTCGTTTTGCGTGGGTGCTGAGCACTAGTAGAAACGAAGCAATGCCCGACGTGGCCGATCTAGCGCCCGCGACGGGCTTTTTATTTGTAAAAAAGACGAAATTTAAGAGATAATAAACTTCCAGATGGAGGAAGAAATGCATAAAACACATACCTGCGGTGAGCTGCGAGCGAGCCATGACGGCATCGAAGTGACGATGGCTGGATGGGTCAACCGCCGCCGAGATCATGGCGAATTGATCTTTATTGATCTTCGAGACCGATTTGGGCTTGTTCAATTAGTTGCAGACCCCGAAATATCCCCAGAAGCCCATGCTGCTCTAAAACCTGTTCGCAATGAGTGGGTGGTGAAGGTGGTGGGTGTGGTGCGAAAACGCCCAGTCGATATGGTCAACCCAGATCTGAGCACAGGGGAGATCGAGGTTGAAGTCAGGGAAGTTACGATACTCAACCCGGCGAAAACCCCTCCTTTTTTGATCAATAAAGAGGAAGAGGTAGATGAAAATGTGCGCCTTAAATATCGATATATGGACTTGCGCAGACCCCGAATGGCAGCGAACCTGAAATTACGCCATAAGGTGGTGAAGTTTATTCGGGATTATCTCGATGAGCAGGACTTTTTGGAAGTTGAGACCCCGATCCTCTTTAAGACCACCCCAGAGGGTGCGCGGGATTATTTGGTGCCTTCCAGGGTACATCCTGGAATGGTTTATGCCCTGCCACAATCCCCACAGCAGTTAAAGCAGATGTTGATGGTGGGTGGGATTGAACGATATTTCCAGATTGCCCGCTGTTTTCGCGATGAGGACCAACGGGGAGATCGACAACCCGAATTTACTCAGCTCGATTTAGAAATGTCTTTCGTAGAGCGAGATGATGTGATGGGTTTGCTGGAAGATATGTACACGAAGATGGTGGCGGAGGTTGTGCCCGATAAAAAGGTGCTGCAAACTCCTTGGCCGCGGTTAACTTACACTGAGGCATTGGATCGATTTGGGAAGGATAACCCGGATATTAGATATGGATTGGAATTGGTTGATCTGACAGACCTTGCCCCTGGTTGTGGATTTGGTGTATTTGAAGGGGCGGTTGAAAAAGGTGGGCATGTACGAGGAATCAATGCGAAAGGTTTGGGGAACTACAGCCGAAAACAAATTGATGCACTGACGGATTATGTGAAACAATTTAAAGCCAAAGGATTGGCCTATATCATTCGGACACCGGAAGGGGAAATGCGTTCTCCGATTGCCAAATTTTTCTCTGAGGAAACCTTGGCGATGATCCAGGAACGGATGGGGGCGGAGGATGGCGACCTTTTGTTATTTGTGGCGGATAAAGCTGAAATCGTATACGAGAGTCTGGGAAGATTGCGAGTACATTTGGCGGGCGAGTTGGGCTTAGAAGACCCGGATGTGCTTGGCTTTTGCTGGGTGATCGATTTCCCATTTGGTTTCTGGGACGAGGAAGAACAACGCTGGGATCCCAGCCATCACTTGTTCACATCGCCATTGCCGGAGGATTTGCATTTATTGGAATCTGACACCGCGAAAGTTCGGGGGACACAGTATGACTTGGTGTTGAACAATAACGAGGTGGCAGGTGGATCGATCCGAATTCATGACCAGGAAGTGCAGGCAAAGGTGTTTAAGCTGATCGGTTTGGATGAGGATGTGGCGGCTGAGCGTTTTGGACATATGCTCGAAGCCTTTCAATATGGTGCGCCACCACATGGGGGGATCGCTTCTGGGATCGACAGATTGGTGATGATCTTGGCAGATGAGGATAATATCCGTGAGGTAATCGCTTTCCCGAAAAACCAGAATGCCCGAGATGTAATGGCGGACGCACCGACCTTGGTGGAGGAGGCACAATTGGAGGCATTGCATATTCAATTGAATCTTCCTGAGGTGGAGGAAGAAAAGGACATGTTGGATCTTCATTAAAATAAGAGCAAAAGTAATATTAATTATTTCAAAATTGGAGGGCATCTCAAAATGCCCTCGCTTTTAAAACAATATTAAGAGTTCCGCATATATTCGATTTCATGTAAGGGGTTTGGAGTGGTGAATAAAAATACAAAAACGAAAATTTTAACCCAATTTTATGTTTCGCGTGAGGAAGTTTGGAAAAAGTTTTTATTAGCATTTATCAAACAAGGTTTAGGAACCACATTTGGATGGGTTGAATAACCAGTTGGATCTTCCTGAGGTGGATGAGGAGGAGTAAATCAATACAAACGATAAGAAAAACTATTTAATAATTATTATTTTATTGATCCTTTTTTATAGTATTTTAAATATTACCTTGATTTTTAATAATCATGATGACTTTGCAAATCAAAGGGCGGTCTCCTATTTAAGGTGGGACAAAGATCAGACTCTTCTGGATAATTTGCTAGATGATTTGGAACTACATAAAGAAGAACTCGGACCATTAGCTTATGGTCGTTATTATGGGCGCCTCACCTATTTCACATCCTATAAAATCCAAAACCTAGTCGTTAATGTACTTGAACGACTACCTGCAATATCTGTGTATCAAAGCCTTTTCTTAAATGGATTTGTATTGGCTTTCATTTCATTGACTATTTTTTGGTTTACCTTAGTCAATTTTGAGAAAGATCTATTCTATGTGGTTTGGACAGCTTTGTTTACCGGTTTTCTTTTGAAATATTTCAGCCTTACCATTTTTCTTGACAGATTTATTCCGATTAGGGAACCATTTAATAATTTAATCCATTGGCTCGGTATTACTTCTGCTAATGCAACCATAATGATTTTCGCTGCAAATTTAATCATTTTGAGATCATTAATCTCAAATAAGAAAAAGCTAATTTATACAATATCGCTTTTCGTCGTTACATATTTATTCCACTCAAGCCAAAGCATTCTATTATATGGTGCGGGAATAATTTGCTACTTTTTGGGCGGAGCAGTGTATAAATTTATTATTGCTAAACACAAGAAAATAGGGTTGCTCTTAATCTATAATCTTTTGATCGTTATTACACACATTTTATATTATTACATCATTCATTCTTTTCAGATCGATCTAAAAATTCAATTTAATTATGACGTTGTATATTGGTGGGTATGGAGTAATCTTTTAATATTGTATGCTTCAAAAAATAATTCAGAAAGAAAAAACAGGATCCTTTTTATTTTCTTCTTCTTTTTCTCGGCAATCACTATGGGAACTAATTTTCAAGTTTATTTTAATAATGAACTTCTTTGGGCGAATTTACAGTCTTTCTTCATTACCCAGGCTTCCTTCCGGTTAATATGGCCTTCTAGTTTATTATTCTGGCTACTTTTAGGTGAAACACTTTTTTATAATAAGGTATTTTTACCAAAAACATGGCGGAAAATTTCTATCATTTTTGGGATCGCTTCTGTTATTACAATATCAATTGTTGCCTTACATAAATATCCAGATCGAATGCCCCTTCGTGATGAACAGGAATCAACAGTTTTGATCTCGGATCTTCTTGAACTCCAAGGGATTGATGCCTATGAATCTGAAATTTTATATTTTCATGCAATTGCTAATGAATTAAGGTTAAAGTCAAATTTCCCATAAAAAATATTTAATAAATTAATAGCGGAGTAACCAACAGGTACTTCGCTATTTTTTTTAATTTTCCTAAATAGCAAATATAACTGCAACTATTTGTGACATTTGACACTTGAATCGCAAGTGGGATTTCGTTACATTAAATTAGAAACGGAATGAAAGAAATGCAAACCCCACTGGAGGAAAATTGATGACGGAAGAAAGAAAAAAAATTAGTCTACCCACTTTGGCTAGGAAGCGGAGAAAAGGAGAGCCGATCAGTTGGCTGACCTGTTATGACTATCCAACCGCTTATTTGCAGGAGCAGGCCGGGATAGAGATGATCTTGGTGGGTGACAGCCTGGGGATGACAATGCTGGGATATGACAGCACCTTACCGGTAACGATGGAGGATATGATCCGGCATACCCAAGCGGTACGCCGGGGCGCACCGAATGTTTTCCTGATCGGAGATATGCCCTATATGAGCTACCAGGCATGCAACGAAGACGCGGTGCGAAATGCGGGTCGCTTTATGGCAGAAGCTGGATGCGATGCAATCAAATTGGAAGGTGGGCGAGAAATGGTGGATCGCGTGAAGGCAATCACCGCTGCAGGAATTCCTGTATCGGGTCACCTGGGGTTAACTCCACAAAGTGTGAGTGCCTTAGGTGGTTTTCGTTTACAGGGCAAGGGGGCAGATGCCGCAAAACGGATCGTAGAAGACGCCAAAATTTTAGAAGAAGCAGGTGCTTTTTGTGTTCTGCTTGAACTCGTTCCAGACCGAGTTTGCAAGATCATTACAGAACGATCTGACAATGCCCTAATCATGGGTCTTGGTTCGGGTCCAGATGCACATGGCCAACTGCTGATCTATCATGATATGTTCGGCCTATATCCCAAATTTACCCCAAAGATGGCTAAAGTTTTCGGCAATGCTGGTGAGGTGATCTTGAATGGGCTTAAGTCCTATAACAAGGAAGTAAAAGATAAGACTTTCCCATCAGATGAAAACACCTTTGGAATGAAAGACGAGGATTTTGATAAATTGTTTAAGATGTTGTCCTGAGGAGGAAAAATGTCTGAACTACAAAAACGGTTAGAGATCTCATCAGACCGGCTTGATGCGATCAATGATATTCTGTTGGATCCAGATAGCCAGGTGGTTGAAGATTTTTTGAAAGTTGTTGAGAAATACGGCAGCCCAGAGGAAATCAATGCCAAAGCAGCAGAAGCAGGAAAATTAGAAAATCTGCTTGCCAGGGTGGAGAAACAAACCCCAGAATATCTTGAGGATTTGGACTGGTTGAGAGAACAGAAAGAAAAAAAAGCGTTTATTTGTGAGGAAGCATATCGCCAAAAAGTGTTGGGGGAAAAAGCGGCGGATATGGTCTTTGCCGAGGATTTTGCGGTCACATTGGAAATTAGCGCATTACAATATTTTCCATGGATCAAGGTGGCAGCGGAAAAAGCAATCGCTAATCAGGAATTAATGCCTGGACGATTCATCCGAGTGCGTAAAATGAAAGAACAGGAAATGGATGGTGACCTGCCAGCCGTACATGCGGCAATGCAAATTATGGGGAGCAGTATTACTGAAACATTGGACACCAAGGGCACAGATGGATCAAATATTCATTTGGGCGGTCCAGAAACGATCACTGGATATTTTGGTGGCGTTGGGCAGCCAAATTCTCACGCGCTAAAATGGGTGGATGAATTCCTCTATTACTATACAAATTATGGGGTTCGCCAGGTTCTAAATATTAACCCCGGCACGGTATTTTTAGGCTATATGATGCATCGCTTGGGGATCGATAACGAATTCAAGATATCTGTTTTTATGGGCAATGATAATCCTTATGCAGCATTTTGGACCTTGATCGGTGCGAAACTTTTCTCCCGGGATGATGGTACTTCCCCGTTGATCGGTTTCAATTGGTCAAACTCGGTAAATAATGAGAGCATCGAGATCACTGCTCAATTCCGTAAGCAGTTGGGTTTTGAAGATGTGGTGCGTTTTGAACACCATATCACTGAAACTTTTAAGAGCATCGTGATCCAGCCCTATAATCGGCGGGAGGAATTGGTAGACCTTGCTGATCATGTGGCCAATATATCGGCCAAGCATGAAGGTGGCGATCCGGAGATCGATGGAGGTCGGGAGAGACCGTCTGACATACTTGATTATTTCCGGGATAAGGAAGAAGTGATTTCTTCAGGAGATTGGGAAAATTTGCGGACCAACTTTTTGGATAAGTTTGATGCGACCAATAAGACTGCTTGGGCATTGACCCAAAATGGACTTGCCTTCCTGGCTGCGAAGAATTTGCATCATGAAAAAGAGGAATCGATTAAAACAAAGGAATTGACCTCGGAAGTTTCTCGGTGAGTACGTGAAAAAGTAATTTAATAGAGGGATATACAGGATACAAGCGGATTTCGTTTTTAGAAATCCGCTTTTTTTATCGAATGAATTAAATTCTGGTGTCCACTAATTTTTTTAATCCAATCCCAAAAATAAATCCGGTGATGATAAAGACCGCAACTGCTTCTAAGGCTAATCGGTAATAAGCTAAATAGATAATAAAAATAAATACAGCCGCATAAGCAGTGGCAGCAAGGCTTTTCAACCCTTTGTTCATCAGTTGATCTATGCCCGCAAGAACAAAATAGGCAATGAGGGCACTAATGGCAATGAAGAGCAGGATGGTCAAGTTGCGGGAGAGGATCAGAACAAAGGGGTCGAAGGACCAATAGTCAAAATGGAAATACTGCCGATTTGTCGCCATCAATAGGATGCCGATCATCCCACCGACCAAACTGCCGATGATGACCCTCATTTTTTCTTCGGGTTCTCTTTCGGCGCGAATTAATTTTCCAATGCTGAGGAGGATGGCGAGAAGGAGGAGGGGGGTGATGATGTATATGATGAGATTGGTGAACATGGGAATTTCCTCTAAATAATTTTCAATATTTAATTATAGCATTCAGAAAAAAAGGGTATATGCAATTGCATATACCCTTTTTTGATTTTTAGAATATAAAATACATTGTTATTTCCATGGAGTGGATTATATAATTCCTTGAAATTTCGTAATAAAAAATTACTCCTTCAAAAATTCTTGAAATTTGCTTCTAAACTTGGCGACTTTTGGTTCGACCACTGCCCGGCAGTAGGGTTGGGAGGAATTGTTGGCATAGTAGCCCTGATGATAGTCCTCGGCTTTGAAAAACTGATCAAAAGGGGTCACTTCGGTGATGATGGGATCATTCCAGATTTTTGCTTCGGTGATTTCTTGAATGATTTCTTTGACATCATTTATTTGTTGATCGTCGTGGGTGAAAATGGCGGAACGATATTGTGTGCCGACATCTGCCCCCTGACGATTGAGGGTGGTGGGATCGTGGATGGTAAAAAAGATGCGCAAAAGGTCTTTGAATGCAATACTTTCAGAATCAAATTGAATGTGAACGGCTTCCGCATGACCCGTTGTGCCACGGCTCACCTCTTTATAATTTGTTTGAGTGGAATTCCCACCGATATAGCCAGATTCGACAGATTCCACGCCGATCACATTCTCGTAGACTGCCTCTAGACACCAGAAACATCCACCGGCGAGGGTTGCAGTTTGTTTATTCTTAGACATATTTTCTCCTTGTTTTCAATTCTTAGACGTAATTGAGGAGGATTTAATTCCGAATTTTTGAGAATGAAATTTCTCAGATTTACCTTAGTGGCTGCTGATCACCATCGGCCCCCATCTACACCAACAAAATCTCCTATACCTCCCTGTATTATAGATATTAACTGTCCATGAGTTTAGGAAAGAAAATATTAAAATAAATTTCTTGGATATTTTAATATATTAGAGAAAATTGATAATAAATTTGGAGGGAGACCCAAGCTGAACAATTTATGGTATAAATTAAGTAGAAAGAAAAAATACCCTGCTGTGTTCGAGATGTGATCGCCCCGTCTTGGGCCAACACCAGAATATCGGGATCTTTATTCGCGATTGTGATGCGATAGGCAATAGCCAAGGCAAAACGTCGGAGCGGATCCCAAGCCTGCACTTAGCAGGTTCAAGACTTGTTCACACACGGCATGGCGGGGTATTTTTATAAATAAAACAATAAAAAACTCAGGCAATAGTTACCTGAGTTTTTTAATATCTTGTAATTCTGTCCCCTTTATGGGGTAATTGGGAAAGAGATTTACCGAGCTATTTTTTTTAGATTATTTTTAATTAATTTAATTGGGTCAAATTTATTCACTTTGAATACAGAATTAACTGCTAATATTGGCAAATGGACGAAGATATATTTATACAAGAGATCATTATCTGTTCCCAGGTCTTCTGGGAATATTAACCCAAGTATTGTCTTTCTATTACCACTTTTGCGAATGCTCACAATTTTTTTAATTGGAATAGTAATCTTCTCAAAATTAAAAGGATTAATCTCGAGAATTAAATACTCAAGATTCTTAGAGATGTCCTCTTCAGTTTGTATGCCAACACCGGATAATGAAATATCCACCAACTGGCCATTAATAGTCTTGATTTCGGGATCAGAATAATATATTTTCACGTCACCCTGGGCAGGGAAACGGTATTGTTTTCGTTCGTGTCTTTTAGAGAAAATTTCTATTAGGGCTAAAGTTATTATCAAGGCATTATAGCCTGCCCAGGCTAAAGCAACATAATAAAGGTCCGCCCTTAGATTGGATGCTGTTTGTCCAATGTTTATGACTGAATTGATCATTGCGGCTGAAATTAAAATCACAAAACCAATATACCAACTCATTGAAAGTCTTTCTTGAACATATACGGAATCTCCAACAGTCTTGGGAGTCACTTTGAACTTCATTGGTTTTTTAATTATCAATAAAATTGTGATTGAATAAAAATAATAGTTTTAAGGAGATTGTATTTTTCAGTCTTGAAGAAGTTGAATACTCCGCGTCCCCCGAGTTGATTAGAGAAAAAGTTTAATGCAAAGTAGGGAATCCACCGTGAAAATAAGGGTATCAAACCTACTCTCATAGGGAGGATGTTGAAACCCAGGATCAGCAGTGGTACAGATAGAAGAATGAGTTTTTGAAATGCTTCAAAATAAGCAAGAAAACTTGAAGCGTAGGCAGCCCTTTGTTCGATAGATAAACCTGTAATTCTAAATGGACTGTCCTTACTGCGGTATAACTGCATGGTGCCTTGTGCCCATCGCAAACGTTGTAATAAAAAGGCTTTTATAGTTTGGGGAGCAATTCCAAAGGCTAAAGTTTCATTGATGAATAACGTTTTCCAACCCCGGCTGTGTAAGCGAACGGAGGTGTGTATATCTTCAGTGATTGTTTCGGTCGCCACTCCCCCTACTTCTTCTAAGGCTTTACGGCGAACAACCGAAGGAGTTCCACACCAGAAAGCGCTGTTTGAATAATTCTTTCCGGGTTGTATTACCCTAAAAAAAAGTGATTGTTCGTGCCAAGTTAATCCATCATTGACAGTATGTTGAATTGAATCTAAGTTATAAAATTCCTGCGGTAATTGAACGAGGCCAAGGTTTTCGTTTTCAAAGTAACCCAGTGTGCGCTCTAGATAATCAGGTTGAGGAACCATATCGGTATCAAAAACAACAATGAATTCTCCATAAGAACGTTTTAAGGCATAATTGATATTTCCAGCTTTTGCATGCTCATGCGTTGGTCTTGCAATATATTGACAACCATGACGTTCTGCTAATTTTTTTACATTTTCCCGATCACCATCGTCCAAAACATAAGTGGTATGAGGATAGGTAATATATTTGCATCCAATTAAAGTAGCCTCAATAATATGTTCAGGTTCATTATAAGTGGGCACAAAAATGTCGACTTTTATTCCTTTTTGAGGGCTGATATGAGGAGTCGAAGGAGATACGTCTTTTGTGAAATAGGAAAATAATATATAACTGAATACTCCAAAAGCTTCAGCAGCCCATAATAACCAAGAGAAAAAGGGGAATTCTGGGTTGAGGGAGTTTGTGGCCCTCCACCAGAGGTAATAGACAAAATAAATAATTGTTAATGTAGAGACATATTTAAGCAGAGGTGGATTATAAATTTTTATTTCTGAAGTTTGCATAATTGTTTGCCAAAAAACTTTGATTCTAAATTAATAAAGGTGGAACCTAAGTTATTTAAGATCATAATTTCCCAATCACTTAAATCTATTTAAAACTACGATTACATTTTATATCATTTTTGATTTAATAAGGTGATAATTTATACAAAATCTTTTATTGGGAAATATTATTAATCGACAAACAATAAAGGGGGGCAGAATAAAATGAGACGTTGAAAGATAGGCGTTGGTGGAGAGTAAATTATATTTTAAAAACCTGCCAGGCATTGAATCCTAGCAGGCTCTTTGTATTGCTTAGAGTTGAGGCACCTTTATGGTAAAAAACTATTCTCGGGGATTTCCAAATTTATCTGGTACCAAGTAGATCAACGGCATACTCAAAACTGTAATGCCATATTTGACGATGAGGTTGAAAAAGAAGATCTCCCATACGACCGACCAAGGCAAGTTGAAGGCGAAAGCACCGATAGCGAAAATAATATTATCGATAGGAACGGAGACCGAGTTACTGACCAGCACCCGCGCCCATTGATGTTTGGTGGTGACCTTAGTGACAAAGAGGTGATAGACCTCTGTATCAACTAATTCGCTGACTACCTCGGCGACGATGGATGCTAAGACAATGCGCCAGACGGGGGCCAGAATGGCACTGAATTCTGAGCCAAGACCCCAAAAATCATCGCTGGGTACCGAAGCCGCCCACATCAAATATGCAGCCATGAACAGGTTGATCACACCAGCTGAAATGATCAGGATGCGGGTATTCTTTTTGCCCAAAACTTTATGGACAAGGTCTCGCAAGGTAAAGGTGATCGGATAGATGAAGGTGCCCATATCGACTGCATACCCAGCAATCACGCCAATCTTGAGGCTGGCGATATCGGAAAGCATTTGGGCGGCAATATAGGCTGCAACAACAATGACGGCGATCTTAGGGATCTGGTGGGCTAAACTATTTTCTTTTGACATAACTAACTCCTGGTGTATTTCCACCTTTCAGGGGTGGTTTCACTTCTAAAACGTGGATGCACCAAAAAAGAACGCGCGCCGCGTTCTTTGGCGCAGTTTTGATAAGCCGGGTACTCTGCCACCGGCATAATAGGCGGGAATTATACCACTTAGGTAGAAATAAACAATAAGGTTTTGGGAGGATCTAATTAGGAAGATTAATTAAAGGTATTAAATGGAAGAGAGCAGTAAAATAAGAGGGAAAACCCCTTTTGGGAAAGACAATCCCCTCTAAAATCATCAGAATTGTAAATTGATGGAGAAGCACATGAAAAAGTTAGATGAAATGAACTGTATAGCCTGCAGAGGGGGAGACCCGCCGGCGAGCAAAGCGGAACGAGATTTTTATTTTCCTCAAATACCTGATTGGCAAATTGTCCAGGTGGATGGACAGGAACGTTTGGAAAAAACGTTCAAATTCAAGAAGTATTTGGAAGCGGTAGACTTTACCTCTAAGATAGGAAGATGGGCAGAAAAGCAAGACCATCATCCGGCGATATTATTAGAATGGGGAAAGGTAACTGTTACATGGTGGACCCATGTGGTCGATGGATTGCATCAAAATGACTTTGTTTCGGCTGCAAAATCGGATACATTCTATTTAGATTATTGAGATTAAAATAAATCCATGCTTGACTTCAACTTTCGTATTTGATATAATTCTTGATTGGTCTATAAAGACCAATCCATATTGTATTTAATTGATAAGTGGTCAATCTACAATATTTTTATAATAATAAAACTACTCATATTTTTCCCCGGGAGATAATAGATGGTAGGTACGATATCAACAAAATCTTATTCGCAGATCCCAACAAAGCTTCCCCTTCCAAACTTAATTGAAGTTCAGCTTAACTCTTTTGTTCGCTTAAAGGCTGTCGGGCTTGGAGACTTGTTCCACGAGATCTCCCCGATCGAATCTTATAATAAAGGAATGCGGCTTTATTTTCCAAGCCGAACACCAGAATCAGAACAATGGGGATTAACTTATTGGTTCGAAGAACCCAAGTATACAGTTGAAGAATGTATCAATCGTGACCTTACCTATTCTACCCCTATGTATTTATCGGTTCTTTTAGCTGGCCCTGAAATACCAGAACCAATTAAACAAGATATTTTCATAGGTGATTTTCCTGAGATGACCGAGAAGGGTACCTTCATTATTAATGGTACAGAGCGTGTGGTGGTCTCGCAGTTGATTCGATCCCCTGGTGTATATTTTGAAGCGAACCGCGATCGAGCCACTGGCCGTATTATGGCGACATCCAAGATGATCCCAGATCGTGGGGCATGGATGGAATTTGAAACTCGAAAGAGTGACTACCTTACATTAAAATTCAATAGAAAACGAACGATTCCGATAACAATCTTTTTACGAGCATTAGCTGCCATTTCCGATGGTGTAGATAATGCACCTTTAAAAGAAGGGAATGACGCGGAGATTATTGCGCTTTTCGAAGACATTGATAATAACCCGGATCGAATGTACATTGCTTCCACTTTACGCCAAGAACCTGAGTGGGATTATGATGGCAAACACACTGTTGCCGAACAAGCTTTGATCGAATTCTTTAAGAGAATGCGACCTGGTGATCCGGCAACTCTTGAGAATGCCAGAGAATTTTTAGAAGCACAATTATTTGATCAACGACATTATGATCTTGAACGTGTGGGTCGTTATAAACTTAACCAAAAATTAGAGTTAGATAAAGAAGTGCCGCTAGCGCATCGAACAATCACAAAATGGGACGTGATCCGTTTAGTACGCAGAATGATCTTGATCAACAATAAAGTTATTGAACCTGATGATATTGATCATTTGGGAAACCGACGAATTAAAACTGTTGGCGAGTTAATTCAAAATAAATTGCGGATTGGTTTACGCAGAATGGAACGTGTGATCAAAGAGCGTATGTCTATTAGAGATCAGGAACATCTTTCTCCTGTTACTTTAATTAATATTCGTCCGGTGGTTGCTGCATTACGAGAATTCTTTGGCTCCAGCCAACTTTCTCAATTCATGGAGCAAACAAACCCGCTTTCCGAATTGAAGCATAAACGAACTGTCTCAGCATTAGGCCCGGGTGGTTTGCGACGTGAGCGAGCAGGATTTGATGTACGTGATGTTCATCACTCTCATTATGGTCGAATTTGCCCAATTGAAACCCCCGAAGGTCCTAACATTGGTTTGATCGGACGTTTGGCTTCTTTTGCACGAGTAAATGAATATGGGTTCATTGAAACCCCTTATTATGATGTGATCAAATCTTTGACCCCTAAATCAAAAATGTTGGTTGGGCGAAGATTGCGTGAAGATGTAGTTACTGCGGATGGAAAGAAGATCGCCAAAGAAGGTGACCGGGTCGATGAAAAGATGGCGAAGGAAATTGCCAAGTCTGGCGTCGCCGAAGTACTGATTATTCCGTATGTATCAACAGAAATTAAATTCCTCTCGGCTAACTTTGAAGATAAATTTTATATCGCTCAGGCAAATGCGCCGATGACCCAAGATCGAGAATATGTTCGCCCTCGTGTATCGGCAAGATATAAATCAACATTTCTTTCTACGAAACCAGAAGAGATCGATTATATGGATGTGGCTCCTCACCAAGTTGTGGGTATTAGTGCTGCATTGATCCCCTTCCTAGAACATGATGATGCCAACCGTGCTTTGATGGGATCAAACATGATGAGCCAGGCTGTGCCATTGGTTAGCCCTGAGGTTCCGCTGGTTTCCACCGGCATGGAATCTTATGCTGCCCAAGACTCTGGTCAGGTTATTCTTGCAGAAGAGGACAGTGAAGTCGTATCGGTGACGGGTGAATTTATTGCGCTGAAGAATAAGAAAGACAATGAAGAACGAGTGCATTACCTACGTAAGTATCAACGTTCAAATCAGAATACATGTATTGATCAACGTCCGGCCGTAGTGAAGGGTCAACGAGTGAAGAAAGGTGAAGTTATCGCTGATTCCTCCTCAACCCATGAAGGCAACTTGGCTTTAGGTCAAAACGTAGTTATATCTTTCCTTTCCTGGGAAGGTGGTAACTTTGAGGATGCAATCTTAATCTCCGAACGATTGGTTCAAGATGATCGATTCACATCTATTCATATTGAAAAGTATGAAGTTGAGGCAAGAGATACTAAATTAGGGGCTGAAGAAATCACCCGAGATATTCCTAACGTTGGTGAGGATTCGATTAAGGATTTAGATGAACAAGGAATCATTCGCATTGGTGCTGAAGTAGCTCCTAGCGATGTGTTGGTTGGAAAGATCACACCGAAGGGCGAGAAGGAATTGACCCCAGAGGAAAGATTACTCAGAGCGATTTTTGGTGAAAAATCACGTGATGTGAAAGACACCTCCCTACGCGTGCCCCATGGTGAGCGTGGAAAAGTTGTCGATGTTCAAGTATTTTCACGAGAAGATAATATTGATTTATCTGCTGGTGTGGAACAGATGGTTCGAGTTTCTGTTGCGCAACGACGAAAAATTCAGGCCGGAGATAAAATGTCTGGCCGTCATGGTAACAAGGGTGTGGTGTCCATGGTCGTTCCAGTAGAAGACATGCCTTTTCTTGCAGATGGAACCCCAGTGGATATTATTTTGAATCCGCTTGGTGTGCCCGGTCGTATGAATATTGGTCAGGTGCTTGAAACGCATTTGGGTTGGGCTTCCCGCCAACTTGGTTTCCGAGCGATCGTACCGGTATTTGATGGTGCTGATGAAGCAGATATTGAAGCCGAATTGGGTCGAGCGTGGATGATGGATCAGGCATGGAAAGAAACAGCTTTAACTGCTTGGGAATGGTTGAAGGAACAAGATGCTGATTATGATCCTGAGTCTTTTGAAGACGAAGATGAAATTCGCAACCTTTATATGGAAGAATGGCTCGGGAAACGAGGGTATGATGTTTATCAGATGGTTTCGGATAAAGTGTATGCTCGCCACTCCGTGTTGAAAGAATGGCTTACAGATAAAGGATATGACCCCGAACTGATCTTAGATTTTGGTGACAAAAACTTGGTACACGAAGACCGAAAGAATCAGGGAAACAGAGCAATTATTGCAAGTATGCGATCATGGCTTGAGGTTATGGGCGAGGACATTAAGAAAATCTCAGATGAAGATCTTGCAACCGCAGCTGGTGAGGTAACTTTGAGATCAGGTGTTCCGGCTCCTATTTATGGAAAGCAATGGCTGCGCGATGGAAAATCTGGGGTGCCTTATGACAACCCTGTGACTGTCGGTGTGATGACAATGTTGAAATTGCATCATTTGGTTGAAGATAAAGTACATGCTCGTGCAACTGGCCCTTACAGTTTGGTGACCCAACAACCTTTGGGTGGTAAAGCCCAATTTGGTGGACAGCGTTTTGGTGAGATGGAAGTCTGGGCCTTAGAAGCTTATGGTGCAGCTTACACATTGCAAGAAATGCTTACTGTAAAATCTGATGATGTGCTAGGTCGTGTAAAAACCTATGAATCTATCGTGAAGGGTGAGCCCATTGAAGAACCGGGCATTCCAGCTTCATTTAGAGTATTAGTAAAAGAATTACAGAGCCTTGGGTTGGCAGTAGAGGCGGTAACTGATGATGGTGTGATCAAGTTTGGGAAGGAAGAAGAACGCGGTCGGGCACCAAAATTGGAGACCGGATTACTAGGTTTAGGCGGTAATTTGAGAAATTAAATTTGATAGCCAAGCTTAGTTGATTTAGAGCCTGGGATATTAATAAATAGAGCGTAAATTTGACCCATCCTCCTTGACTCAGTTTTGGGATGGTGATAAAATTCTCGTTTGTGGCTCAACAAATTAACATGTTTAAGTGAGGCTTTTTAAAGCTCTAACAATAAAACAGTTTTTGACCCAAGCGAGGCCATCTTGCGAGTATTGATGGCCTCGATCTACGGTAGTCAAATTATAAATAAAAAAAGATTTTATTAAAAGTTTGGAGGCGCAATGCCAACGATCAACCAATTGGTTCGAAAGGGCCGAACGAGTAAGAAAAAGAAGAGCAATTCACCTGCTTTGCAATATGTTTATAATTCTTATAAACAACGAAGAATATTGCAGCCAAAAGGTGCCCCTCAAAAACGTGGTGTTTGTACCATCGTGCGTACAATGACCCCAAAGAAGCCGAATTCGGCTTTGCGTAAAATTGCTCGTGTTCGATTGACAAATGGAATGGAAGTGACTGCATATATCCCCGGTGAAGGGCATGGTTTGCAGGAGCATAGTGTTGTGTTGGTTCGAGGTGGTCGTGTAAAAGATCTTCCTGGCGTTCGATACCATATTGTTCGAGGTACACTCGACTCCATGGGTGTCGATGGAAGAACACAAAGTCGTTCAAAATACGGAACGAAACGACCTAAATAAATTTATAAACCAATTGCCGGCAGAAATAAAAAACCGGCAATTTATTACGTTGAGAAGATAGATTAAAACTGGAGAGTACCATGGCTCGTAGATATCAGCCCGCAAAGAGAGTTGCAGAACCAGATCCCAAGTATGGAGATCGACAGGTTCAATCTTTTATTAATCGTCTGATGAAAGGCGGAAAGAAAAGCACAGCTCGCAGGGTAGTTTATGGCGCGATCGATATTGTAGAAGAACGCACTGGCAAACCCGGCTTGGAAGTATTTAAGGCAGCGATGAAAGAGGTTGCTCCTGTAATGGAAGTTCGTCCACGTCGAGTGGGTGGTGCTACTTATCAGGTGCCTTTAGAGGTTGATGCACATCGTCAGTTTGCATTGGTAACTCGTTGGATCATTGGCGCTGCTCGAGAACGCTCCGGTAAATCATTTGCTGAAAAATTGGCAGAAGAACTGATCGATGGTTCAAACAAACAAGGGGCAGCTTACAGAAAACGAGAAGAAGCCCATCGAATGGCTGAGGCCAATCGAGCCTTCTCTCACTATAGAGTATAAAAGGATACAGTAATTTTTTGGTCGTAGATGATGTCAAAGGTAAAAAATTTTCCCCTAAGTAAATATAGAAATATTGGTATCATCGCACATATTGATGCTGGTAAGACCACAACTACCGAAAGGATTTTGTTCTACACAGGTAAAACACACCGAATCGGTTCCGTAGATGATGGTACTACCGTCACTGATTGGATGGATCAAGAAAGAGAACGCGGCATTACAATCGTTTCTGCTGCTGTAACCGCTGAATGGAAAGGTTACTTATTTAATATAATTGATACTCCTGGACATATCGATTTTACCGCTGAGGTACAGCGCTCATTGCGTGTACTGGATGGCGGTATTGTTGTTTTTGATGCTGTTCAGGGAGTTGAGCCCCAAAGTGAGACAGTTTGGCGACAAGCTGATCGTTATGAAGTCCCCCGAATTTGTTTGATCAATAAAATGGATCGAACTGGCGCATCTTTTGAGCGATCTGTTCAATCGATTCGTGATCGTCTGGGTGCAAATACGATTACTGTACAATTACCCATTGGTTCAGAAGCTGATTTCCAAGGTGTGGTCGATCTCTTTAAGATGGAAGCGATCATTTGGGAAGATAGTTTAGGAACAGCTCCAAAGGTCACAGAGATACCCGCCGACTTAAAAAGTGATGCGGAAGCTGCTCGTGATGCAATGATCGAGGCAATTGCTGAATTGGATGATGATCTGACCCTGAAATATCTGGAGGGTGAGGAAATTTCTGAAGAAGAATTAAAAGCTGGCCTGCGAAAAGGCATTTTGAGCAATCGTGCAACAGCAGTGTATTGTGGCACATCCCTAAAAAATAAAGGTGTCCAACCTGTACTAGATGCAGTTTTGGACTTTTTGCCTTCTCCGTTGGATATCCCTGCGGTGAAAGGTTTCCACCCAAAGACAGACGAAGAAATTGAGCGCAGCCTTGAAGAAGGTCAGCCAACAAGTGCATTGGTCTTTAAGATCGTTACTGATCCATATGTAGGTCGATTGGCTTATTTTAGAGTTTATTCAGGCTCAGTAAAAACCGGTTCTTCATTATATAATTCTTCAAAAGGTTCCCGAGAGCGCATCGGCCGAATGGTTCGAATGTATGCGGATCACAGGGAAGATATTGAGGAAGTGAAAGCTGGTGATATTGGTGCAGTTTTGGGACTTAAGAATTCATTCACTGGGGATACCCTTAGTGATGAAGGAAAACAGATCGTTTTGGAAAGTATTACCTTCCCCGAACCCGTTATTTCAATCGCTGTAGAACCGAAAACTACCTCTGATCAGGATAAGATGGGGATAGCACTTCGTCGCTTATCAGAAGAGGATCCTACATTCCAGGTAAAATCTGATCATGAAACTGGTCAAACAGTGATCTCTGGGATGGGTGAATTACATTTAGAAATTTTGGTAGATCGTATGTTGCGTGAATTTCATGTTCAGGCAAACGTCGGTCGACCTCGTGTGGCTTATCGGGAAACAATTACCAAGGCTGTGGATAAAGCAGAAATGCGTTATGCAAAGCAGTCTGGTGGTCGTGGTCAATATGGGCATGTCATTTTTGCAATGACTCCTGGAAAACCAGGTTCAGGAATTGTTTTTGAGAATAAAGTTGTGGGTGGGTCCGTTCCTAAGGAATATATACCGGCTGTTAGGAAGGGCGTGATGGAAGCTTCTTCAGGCGGCGTAGTGGGTGGATATCCTGTTGTGGATGTTAATATTGAATTGATCGATGGTTCTTTTCATGAAGTCGATTCCAATGAAATGGCCTTCAAAACGGCCGCTTCGATGGCTTTCAAAGAAGGAATGCGTTTAGGAAAAGCGGTATTATTAGAGCCAATGATGAAAGTTGAAGTTGTTGTCCCTGAAGAATATTTAGGGGATGTAGTTGGACAAGTTAGCGGACGTCGTGGTGAGGTGCAAGGAATGGATATGCGCCAAGGAAATACTCAGGCGATTAATGCGATGGTTCCCCTTGCTGAAATGTTCGGGTATGCAACTGAATTGCGATCTGCCACACAAGGGCGGGGCGCTTTTACAATGGAATTTGATCACTACGCCAGAGTTTCCGAGAAGATTTTGGAAGCTGTGCGTGGTGGATAAATAATATTTAAAAAAATTAATTAGTTAGACTTCTGGATAAAAGAAGGAGAAAAACATGGGTAAAGAAAAATTTGATCGAAGTAAACCCCATCTTAACGTGGGGACAATGGGACATATTGACCACGG
>JABJGH010000032.1 GCA_018662365.1 Chloroflexota bacterium
ATGGATCGTATCTACCGCTTTCGGATAACTGATCGCTAAATAATCAAAGCATCCATTATATTTTTCTCCGCCAAAATGTTCCGGGGTCAAGTTCATATCTTGCAAAGTTGTGCCATTGGCACCATCATAGATCAAAACTCGGTCGTTAACCGCATCCATAAATCCGCTTCGAGTAAATCTTCGTTCTTTAGCCATTCATTCTCCTTGCTGACCTTAAAAAAAATACCTCTCAAAGCGAGAGGCAAGATTTTTATACATGTCTTGCTCATCTGCCAGAACGTGCTGACGGAATTGGCACCTTCCACGTTTCCGTGTGGGTTGCCGAGGTTTCAACGGGCCGGTTCCCTCCACCTCTCTGGATGAGACTGAATAAATCAGTGAGTTCGCAGTTTACCATACCGAGATATGCCTGTCAATTAACTAATCTTGACCAATTATATAAACTTATTATAATGAAGGGGTTCCCAGACAATCCATATTTCAGAATACAATAGGGTTGAGAAGTTTCACAATTCCCAACCCTTCAATTTTTCGCCATAAACCAGGAGTAAAATAAATGACCCCTTCTTCTCCATTAAAAACATCGGAGAGTGCCCGCGTATATACCGACATTTTACAAACCATCGGAAAAACACCTTTGGTTCAATTGACTCGCATCGGTCAGCATTTAAACTGTGCGCTATATGCAAAAGTTGAATTTTTCAATCCTGGTGGTTCAGTCAAAGATCGCATTGGCCTCAACATGGTCGAAGAAGCTGAAAGATCTGGAAAACTAAAACATGGGGGCACCATCGTCGAAGCCACATCTGGAAACACCGGAGCGGGGCTCGCCATCATTGCTGCGATCAAAGGTTATAAGTCGATCTTTGTCATGCCCGATAAAATGAGTGACGAGAAAATCCAGCTTCTCCGTGCCTACGGGGCTCAGGTCGTCATCACCCCTACTGCCGTAACGCCCGATGACCCCCGTTCCTATTACAAAGTTTCCCAAAAAATTGTCGATGAAACACCCAATGCCATCCTCGGAAACCAATACCATAATCTCGAAAACCCAAAAAGCCATTACCTCACCACTGGCCCTGAGATCTGGGAACAAACCGAAGGAAAAATTACCGATTTTGTATGCACAATGGGCACCGGAGGAACAATTTCCGGTGTGGCCCGCTATTTAAAAGAACAGAATTCAGATATAAATATTGTTGGTGTAGATGCGACCGGGTCGATCTTAAAAGAAGCCTGGGAAAATGATGGCGTCATCCCCGAAGGTGCCGTTGCAGAATCCTATAAGGTCGAGGGCTTTGGCGAAGATTTTATCCCCACTACTCTGGACCTATCCCTTATTGACGAAGTCATCCGGGTCACAGATAAAGAATCATTTTTATCCACCCGTCGCCTCGTCCGCAAAGAAGGCATCTTTGCCGGAGGCTCTTCCGGTTCCGCAGTTGCCGCCGCCCTGCGCTATTGTGAAAACTTACCCGCCGATCGATTGGTCGTGGTCCTCTTGCCCGATTCCGGCTCGCGATACCTCACAAAAATATTCGATGATAAATGGATGCGTGAAAATGGCTATGTCGAAGCCACCTGGGATAAGATCACTCTTGGTGACCTTTTGAAATCCAAGCCTGAAATGTCCCTGATCACCGCCCAAGATACGGACTCCGTTTCGGATGTGGTTTCCCTAATGAAAGATCATGATATTTCCCAAATTCCGATCCTAGATAAGGATGGCCAAATTAAAGGCTTGGTCAATGAAATGACCCTCTTTAGTCGTCTTTTAGAATCTGACAATCCATTACAAGGGGATTCCCAGATCGGCACCTTGGCAGATTCAACCAAAGCGGTGTTCGCCAGCCATGTCATCTTAGATGAAGTTTTGCCCGCCGTAATGGATGGCCAAGTCTTATTGGTAACCGAAGAAAACCAACCTATTGGGATTTTAACTAAGATCGACCTCTTGGACTATATCGCCAGCCAAAGATAGTTTTTTCTAAAAGAACTTACTGGGAATATTTATTTTTAGTCTAATCGTGCTGCCAAAAATGGCACGATCATTTCTTCTGCAGACAATCCCCCATGTCTCCCTGAGATCGGGTTGGGCTTATTCGCCCACCATAAAAATGCATCGCCCTTCGCAATCAATGTGAGATCCCCAATCCGGCTCTTCATATTCTCATGAAAGGGTCCCGGTCCAAATAATCCATTTGCTAGCGCGTCTTCCGATTTCAATACCGAAAACTGTTCGGGCCAAGCCTTTTCAATATAGGCAAGGACTTCGTCTTCTTTTCCTGGCCGCACGTGCAAGTAGGCCAACCTGTTTTCCCCCGTCGGATTCATATGTAATAAATCAGTGAATTCCGGATGGTTATTTAGATCAAAATGATCCTCTTCTTTATCCGTAGTAATTTGGCCGTGATCTGCCCCCAAAATAACCACAGTACCTTCCTTCAACTCACTGCTTATCCGCCCTAGAAAATATTCCTCAAAGGAATCACTAAAATTCTTAAAATCAGCTACCGGGCGTTCAGCATCTGGCCCAAAGAAATGGGCTGACCCATCATAATCTCCCCAATAGACCCAACTATACGTCTTTTGCCCCTTCGAACTTTCCAACATTTCTCTCAAACTGATCCACACATCTGGCAGGGTGCTCGTTCCATGCAAACTTGCATCTTGCAAAAAACTATTTGAAAGACCAGAATTTGAAATGCTGTAATGCTGAAAGGAATGAGCCGCCACACCATGGGCTTCCAAGTGAGTCCCAAATTTATCCACCGGCAAAAAAGTCTCCGGTGCAAAACCTGCCAGTTCCAATCCCGCATTGCCCCCCCGATAAGTGATCGGTCGATGCAAGATCATATTGGCTGTCACCCCGTACTCTCGCAGCCAAACCTCATACCCTGCTATCCCATGTTGTGCCGGAGGGCTGCCCGTCCAAAATGTGGTCGTTGCCGCCGAGGTAGTACTCGGGGATACAGATGTCAACGGTGCAAACACCCCCGAATCCCTAAAACGATTCCACACCAAGGACTCATTCTCATTCATCCAATTTTCAATTCTGTGGAAAGCAACCGCATCTGCCAAAATAAAGATCACATTTTCAATACCCTCCCCCAAAGGTTCTAAAATGTCCTTCCTCAAAGAAGGAGAACCCATCTCAGGCACGTTCAATAGCTTACAAATACTCGAAGGAACATTATAAATCGATTGATCCAAATAATTTGGGTGAATGAATTCATCCTCAAGATCCAAGTTTTGAATTTTGTAATTTTGTATATCGTTTAGTAAGGATTTGCTGAAAGGGTTCATTGGGTATCCACCATTTTTTATGAAATATTTATTTTATACATTATATCGGATATAATTGGTAAGCATAAAGTTTTCGCAATTATCCAATTCTATTCATAGTTTTCATCGAAAAAGATCCACGAAGAGGAGAGGCGTGCTTTGAAAAATTCAAAATTGTTTTCTGGACCCAAGGGGAGAACCAGAAGAGAAACATTAACCGCCCTAGCTTTTGTATCACCAGCCCTAATCCTAATTTTTACTTTCAGCTTGTTTCCAGTTGTTTTTGCCTTATACGTCAGTCTCCATAAATGGCTCATCATCCAGGGCGAATTCCGTGGCCTCCGCAATTACGTCACCGCCATCGACAATTTCGCTTATTTGGGAGGCTTCGCAATTGGCCTAGGTTTACTCTACCTCGCTTATTTGCAGTTGAAAAAAATCAAGGAACTCGTTGAACCTGAAAGTAAATCTCATTATCCCTTCTTACTATCCGGGGCATTATTCGGTGTGTCCGCTCTCTTCTTTTTGCGCTGGTTTTTCTATCAATTACCAGAATTTCTAGACATCGCAAAAAAAATGCGGGGGCTTGAAAGAACCCAAGATTTATTTACCGGATTATTACGAGATGCATTCAAAGCAGAAACGGTCTATCCGCATTGGCTTCAATTTATCGCAGTTTTCGCTGCCGCCATTCTGGTCAGTTGGGTGCTAAACAGAATAATAAAACACAAAGATGGCGCCCAAATTCAAATCGCATATTCTGGTTTCTGGCTGGCCTTAATTTCAGGGGTCGGCCTTCTAGGATTCATATACCAAGCAGTAGATAAGGTATATACAGAATCTGTTGAAACTGGCACAGACCCTGGCATTTGGCCCCAACTCATCACCATCACAACTGGGGTTTTATTATTGGTTGTAGCCTGGTTGCTCTGGAAAAATTCCGAAAAACAAAAAAGCAACTTTATCTTCGTATGGCGCGTGATCGCAAGTCTATTATTAATGATCGCCGCCACAGTCCTCATCATTGAAATCCCCACCGTTGTAGCCGCTGGAGATGCAGACCTTTGGGATGGTCTTAGGGTAACCATATTCTTCTCCCTCGGGACGGTACCCATTCAGCTCACCATCGCCCTCTTCTTATCCGTCCTCCTTTTCCAAAAAATGCGTGGCTCCGAAGTCTTTCGCATAATTTACTTCTTGCCCTATGTCACCCCTGCCATTGCCACCGCAACTGTCTTCAGAGTAATCTTCTCAGATCGCTCTTCAGGACCCATGAATCGGGTCATCGGCCTCTTTGGCATTGAACCGCAATTATGGCTAAGAGAAACTACAGGAATATTCAAAATTCTTTCTGAATCCATGGGCATCACAGACTATCCAAACAGCATCATGCCCGATTTTTTCTCCCCAGAATTAACTGAACTATTAGGCAGCTACCTAAACGGCCCCAGCCAAGCCCTTGCCGTCGTCATCATGCTCTCGATCTGGACATTTGTCGGCTATAACGTCGTCATATATCTAGCTGGCCTTGGCAATATCTCAGTAGAACTCATTGAAGCCGCCGAGCTAGATGGCGCAAACAAATGGGATGTCTTCAGACATATCACCTTCCCATTACTTTCTCCCACCACTTATTTCCTCTCCTTGATCGCGGTAATGGGCACCTTCAAAGCCTTCAACACCATTTGGATATTGCGCCTAAGGGGGGCATCGCTAGGAACGACCGACACCTTCAGTGTCGTCATATTTGAAGAATTCTTTATCAAAACCAGGTACGGCTACGCTTCCGCCCTATCTTTTGTTTTATTTGCAATCATATTGATCCTCACCGTGGTCAATAACCGAATTCAAGGATCAAAGGTGTTTTATGGATAAGAAATCAAAACCAAAGAAAAAACAATCCTATAGATCACATGGCAGGGGTTGGAAAATCTTTTCCTACACTATTTTGTTTATCGGAGCCGTGGTCTCCTTAGTCCCCTTCATTTGGATGATCCTCACTTCATTCATGTCCCTTGGCGAAGCCATGGGAAACACCTGGATTCCCAAAGAATTTTTATGGTCCAATTATGCCGAGGCATGGGGAGAAGCAAAACTTTCCAGTTATATTCTCAACTCGGTCATCATCACCACTATTACGCTCACCGGAGAATTAATCGTCGCCATCCTGGCCGCCTATGCCTTTTCTCGCATGCATTTCCCTGGAAGAGACACCATCTTTGGCATCCTTCTCAGCACCATGATGATTCCTGGCATGGTACTCATGATTCCAAATCTTCTAACGGTTACCTGGCTCGGACGGGTTGGTCCCATCCCCTGGATGGACAATTGGCCCGCATTAACCATCCCCTTCATGGGAAGTGTTTTTGCGATATTCCTCTTGAGGCAATTTTTTAGTCAAATCCCAGATGAATTATTCGATGCCGCCAAAATTGATGGCGCCGGACATTTTCGCATGCTCACCCAAATCGTTGTGCCATTATCCACCGCACCGATCTTGGTAATAATTGTTCTATCGTTCATTGGTTCATGGAACGCGCTCGCATGGCCTTTATTAGTAACCAGTACAGATAAATGGTTACCCATCGCAGTGGGCTTATATAACTTCGTCAGTGATGAAGGCAGTAAGGTGCAGCTGATTATGGCAGGAACAGTTATTACAATAATCCCTATTCTTGGTTTATACTTCTTAACCCAAAAACAATTTACTGAAAGTATTTCTCGTTCCGGGTTAAAGGGATAATATTTTTCGACCAATCACACTTGATTGTTAGAATTGGAGGTTTTTATCGAAGAAAATCATACATTAACGCTTTGATTTTTTTAAGTAAATTTTAAAATTTTATGGAGATGAAGAAAATGAAACGATTCAAATTGCTTTTTAGTGTTTTATTGATCTTGGCCGTTTTGCTTGCCGCATGTGGTGGAAGCAATGATGTCAATAACAACGAGAACATGAACGAAAACATGAATGAAAACATGAACAACGAGCCTGCTCCAGAACCCACTGATGTTCCAGAGCCCACCGAAGTTCCTGAAATGTATCCCACCGATGGTCTAGCTGGCACAGAAATTACATTCTGGCACGCTATGAGCTCCGGTGTGAACCTCGAAGGTATGGACGCTCTAGTTGCTAAGTTCAATGCAGAAAATGAATATGGCATTTCCGTTGTTGCAGTTTCCCAAGGTCGCCAAGGCGATTTGGAAACAGCCATCAATGGCGCCATTGCAACTGGTGAACTCCCCAACTTAACCATGGGTTTCCCCAATGGCCTTACCCGCTGGTATGACCTTGGTGTGATCGCTGGATTATCTGACTATATTGCAGATCCAATGGTTGGACTTAGCGAAGACGTATTGGCCGGCATTTATGCAGGTCCTTACTCCTCCGGTACATTAGCAGATGGTACCCAAGTCGGTATCCCAATGCACCAATCCGCTCAAGTAATTTTCTACAACAATAGTTATGCCGAAGACTTAGGCTTTGCTGCTCCTCCTGCAACATCAGAGGAATTCAAAGCACAAGCCTGTGCCGCCGCCGAATTCAATAATTCCGACGACGATGCAGAAAATGATGGCACCGGTGGTCTCGTTTATTACCCCGACGCCTCCTTTGTTTCCCCTTGGATCTGGGCATTTGGTGGAGAATATGTAACCGAAGATGGTAGCGCTTATGATCTTAATAACTCCGCCGTTTATGATGTCGCAGTATTCTTGAAGGATCTCTTCGACAATGGTTGTACCCTAACCACACCTAGCTATCCAAACCCAGAATTTGCTGCTCGACAAGCTTTATTTGCAGTCAGCTCCACAGCTGGCATTCCTTTCCAAGGATATGCAATGAGCGATGTTGAAAGCACCGATGTTTGGAGCACGATCCCATTCCCAGGACCCGACGGCACTTTAGCAGTCAACTCCTTCGGTCAAATGATTGGTGTTATCGAATCCAATGCTGACCAAGATCTAGCCTCATGGTTATTCTTGAAATGGCTCACCTCCCCTGAAACTCAATCCGAATGGGTTGGTTACACAGGTTACTTCCCATCACAAGATGGCGTTGACGTTGGCACACGAGCCACCGATGACCCAATTTGGGGTGGCGCACTGGAACTGTTAGCAGTTGGACAAGGCGAACCAAACTTGCCCGCTCACGGTTCCGTCCGTGGTGAAATTCGATCTGCATTCTTCGCAGTCATCGAAGCCGCTGATGGTGATGCAATTCAAGCTATTCTAGATGAATTGAATCAAACCGCTGCTGATCTGGTAGCTGAAACAGAATAATCGTTTCTTCTAGATTACAATTAGCTCCCGCTGATCCTTATGCGGGAGCTTTTGTTTTCTGGTATTATTTTCTTTCACCAATTTAGGCAATTCTCGTTTCATAAAGGGTTCTCCATGAAAAAATATTTCCTATTAATTCTGGTATTTACGGTGGCCTGCACTGGCAAAAACGCTGAGCCGGTAATAGAAATTGTGCCCACCTACACTCCCCAAATTACCGCCACAGCAGTCCCCCCAACACCCTTGCCTACCCCAACCTTAGTACCCGTTGAATATAGTGACGCAGAATTTCTTGACTTTCCAGATGCAGTCTCATTTCGTCTGATGGATTACAACATTAATTGGGATTCGATATTCCCAGATGATGACCTTCAAAATATGGGCTATCGCGAGATCAATCGCCAAGACGAATTTAGTCGCTTGGTCAACGCCATCCAGCCCGATATCATTTGCTTACAAGAAATTAATCCAGCTAGAAAACCCCAGCAAATTGCCGATATGCTCATCGAAATCACTGGAGATGAAAATTGGAAAGCGGTCAGCGAAAGAGATAATGTAATCGCCACCCGTTTTGATTTTATTGAAGGCTACATCTTTGATATCTCCAACTATCCCCCCGAGCTACCCCAAGCAGTCAGCATGATCGATTTGCCAGACGAAAAATTCGGTGAGACCGACCTCTTTGCAATATGTGCCCATTTCAAAGCAGCCGGAACCTCCTCAGACATCAAGACCCGCCAGCGCCAAGCAGACGTTTTGCTCAACCGCATCGGTGATGCCATGACCCCCGGTGATAGTATCGATCTGCCCATCAACACCCCTTATCTTCTCATGGGAGACTTCAATGTCTACGATACCGACCCCGCCTACCACCTCACCAGCATGATCACCGGCGACATTGTCGACGAGGATAGATATGGCGGAGATATTTCCCCCGATTGGGATGGCACCGATTTAGGTGACGTCTACCCCAGCATCAATAACCAAGGGCTAGATTGGGATACCTGGCGTGACGATGGCTCTCCCTATTCCTCCGGCGCTTTGGACAGGATACTCTATACAGACAGCATCCTTAAGGTAATAAACTCCGCCATCTTAGATACCACCTTGCTCACAGACGAGGCCTTTGATAAATATGGGCTAGATTTTGGCGACGTATTATTTGCAAGCGAATTAGGGAACTATGACCATCTCCCTATTGTCATAGATTTTGAATTAATAGCTCAATAATTTAGATAATTTAAACAAAAAAAGGTCGAGGAAATCCTCGACCTTTTTGATTTATTTTCCAATCGCTTTTGCCATATCCTCGATCAGATCATCGATATGCTCTAAGCCAACCGATAACCGTATCAAGCCTGGATCCACAGGGAAAGAGGATTCCGCCGTAGAGGCATGTGTCATCGCCGCTGGCACCTCGATCAAAGATTCGACGCCACCCAGTGATTCCGCCAAAGTAAACAACTTCGTCCCTTCCGCCACCCGCAATGCTTCCTCCGCCCCACCTTTCAATATAAACGAAACCATCCCCCCGCCATTTCGCATTTGCTTCTTGGCGATTTCATATTGGGGATGAGAGGGATGTCCAGGGTAGATCATTTTCTCCACTTGCAGCAGATCGTCCAAAAACTCAGCAACCGTATGCGCATTTTCCGCATGTCGGTCCATCCGAATCGGCAGGGTCTTGATTCCCCGTAGTACAAGGAATGAGTCCATCGGTCCCGGTACCGCGCCAGCCGAATTTTGTAAGAATGCCAATCGCAGATAGATCTCCTCATTATTGGTCACTGCTGCGCCGCCCACCACATCCGAATGCCCCCCCAAATATTTAGTCGTCGAATGCACCACCAAGTCCGCCCCTAACATGATCGGCTGCTGTAAATATGGCGTCGCAAAGGTATTATCCACCCCCACCAATATCTTCTCCGAATATCCATGACCAAGTTCTGAAATGCCATGAATATCGGTGATACTTAATAATGGATTGGTGGGAGATTCGATCCAAATTAATCGCGTTTCTGGGCGCAGTTCTGCTTCTACCGCTTTCAGATCAGTGGTGTCCACATAGCTAAATTTCAGCCCATATCGTCTGAATTCTTTATCAAAAAGTCTAAAAGTGCCCCCATACACGTCGTTTCCTGCCAGAATATGATCCCCCGGCTCGAACATCCGCAATACCGTATCGATCGCCGCCATCCCTGAAGCAAAAGCTAGCCCAAATTTGCTGTTTTCTAAAGCTGCCAAGTTGGCTTCAAGGGCAGATCGCGTCGGGTTTCCCGTCCGAGAATATTCATACCCGCTGTGTTTCCCCACACCTTTCTGCTTATACGTCGAGGTCTGGTAGATCGGAGGCATCACCGCTCCCGTGCTTGGGTCCGCTTCCTGCCCCGCATGGATCACTTTGGTTTCAATTTTATATTTACTCATAGCAGAGTCACCTTATTGGGCATTAATCCTATGAAAAAGTATCCACCTAATTTTGCTTCACCTTGATGCATTCACCACGTTTCACTTGGTACAAATCAAAATCTCGCGCGATGGTCGTATTCGGGAAAATCTCCCGTGCTTCGTTGCGCACATCTCGCTCTCGATACCGTCGCGAAATATGGGTCAAGATCAATTGGTTGACCCCTGCCTCTTTTGCCAGGGTCGCCGCCTGGCCCGCGGTCAAATGCGCAAAATCCTTTGCCATCTCTTTCTCTTCTTCCATATACGTCGCTTCAATCACCAAGGTGTCTACACCCTTGCAGTGTGCTAATAAGTTATCAATCCGCCCCGTATCCCCCACATGCATCAAGCGCGTGCCCTCTTTCTCCTCCCCCAAGACTTCCTCTGGCCCGATCACCTTGCCATTTTTCAGCGTGATCGTCTCACCCTTCACCAACGCCCCCCGCAGTGGGCCCGCCGGAACCCCTAGCGCATCCGCCTTTTCCACCAAGAACGGTCGCCGCGGTTTTTCTTCGAATAAATATCCAAAACAATCCGGTCCGCGATGGCTCACAGAAAATGCTGTTACTGAAAAATCATCGTCTTCAAAAAGAATGCCAGGTTGGATCTCGGTCATCGTCAATTTGATCTGCGATTTTCGCGGATGGATGATCTGCACGCCATAAAGCAGCTTTTTAATTCGCTCCAAGGCATATCCCCCCGCCATGATCTCCACTTCAGGGATCGTTTCCCAACGTGAAAAAGTCGAAAACAATCCCGCCAATCCAAGGATATGATCCAAATGACCATGCGTGATCAATATTTTATCCAAACGCTTAAAGCCGATCCCCGATTGCAAGATCTGACGTTGCGTCCCCTCACCGCAGTCGATCAAAAACCGATGTTCGTTATGCTTAACCACCTGAGACGACAACCCGCGCCGTACCGATGGAGCCGAAGCTGATGTACCTAAAAATATGATTTCAAACAAAAGAGTAACCTCATTAAAAGAATAGACCCAATTTTACCTCATGACACTAGGAAAATGATGTCAAAGACCCCCCTACCCCGCCCCGAGGTGTCCCCATATTTTGGGCAATCCTATTTGATTTCCTTGCGCCAACTCGTGACTTTGTTCAACTTCTTAAAGCCATGCCGTTCATACAGCCCCAATGCCCCCGTCGGATTATTCGAATCGACGCCCAAGGCAGCCACATCCAACCCCCATTCCTTGAACCGCCGCATACTCTCCACGATCATCGCCGATGCCAGTCCTCGTTTCCGCCACGACCGCCGCACACAAATCGTGTCCAGCCAGCCCTCGTTGATACCAAATTCTTTATTCGTCTCATCATGAATGCTGTTGAAGATCATCCCCGCTACCTCATCCCCCTCCCATACCACCACCCAACGTTTCGGGTCATGCGCCGGGATCGTCATCACCTGCTCCGTCCAGCGTTCAAGATCGCCCTCTTTGGCTTCAATAAACGCCCAATGATCCTCAAAAGCCTCATACCAACCGGCGTGAATCGCCGGTAAATGCCCCTCGCTCACCGGCCTGATCTCCAGCCCAGCTGGCAATTCAGCGTCTATAATAGTATCTTTCAAATCTCGTTTCATTTCAAAGAAATAACGCACTTCCTCATAATCAAACCAGACCAGCAGCTTTCTCTTACTCCCCTCGCTATCCCAACTCAAGGCTTCCATAAACTTTTTAGCCTCCCCCCGATGCCATTGGCTGATTTCAACCATCCTCGATTCTAATACCGGCTGAATCGCCTGCCCGATCCCCTTCTCCCGCCAATCGGGGGCTGTGATAAAGAAATTTTGATAAGTAAAGGTGTTTTCGAATTCAAGCTCTTTCCAACTGGTACGGCCAAACCCGATCATTTCCCCATCCACTTCCGCAATAAAAATATCTTTCTCCATATCCGTATTGCGTAAATTTTTGTAATAGGTCCCAAACTCTTCCACACTCTCAAATTCTTGAATACCGTCGGCTCTATTCGCAGCATTTTTTATCCCTACCATCGCCGCAATATCCCCCTCGCCCAGAAATCGGCGAAACACCAAACCGTGTATATCAGGTGCATTGGGCACTTCAATTTGAGTTGTTTTTGATTTATCCGTCATTTCAAACCCCATCTTACAAATTCTTCACGGTAGAACAGAATAAATTTTACCCCAAGTCCATGGGAATTGTTAAACAACTCCCCATTCTCCCTTTTTAGCCCGCAGCTCTACGCCAATGTGAACCTGAACCAATTACCACAAACACCCAAACTATAATAAAATGGAGACCGCATAAAAAGGAGCAAATCATGGGAATATCGACATTCTTGTTAATTGGTGGATTGATCCTGTTCGGTATAGGGGTAGTTCTCCTGGTCACCCGGAAGAAACGAGAAATTGCCATCGCATTATTGGTTGCAGGGCTATTTCTCATCCTCGTTCCCCCAATATTCGTAATCTTTAATACAATGTAATACATTTGATCGGATTCTGCAGCACGGTATTCCTTCCCCCGCAAATCTAAATCATTTTTAAATTGGAGATGAGATTAAATTCGTTAACTTTTTATCATGAAAAAAACTGATTTGTTTTGGGTATTTGCATATCCACTTTACCAATTAATCGGCACCTTCCGCCATGAAGCCAGTCATGCGCTGGTAGCCTGGTTGGGCGGTGCCCAGATCACCAAATTCGTCATTTGGCCCACAGTTCTCGCAAATGGCGGCTTCAGATGGGGCTATGTTCAATTTTCTGGAAATGCATCATGGCTTACCCTTGCTGCCACCTATTTCTTCGACCTGATCACATTCTTATTATTCTTCTGGATATGCATGCGCCCCCCCTTCAAGTCACGTAGCTTATGGGTAAACGCGATGATTATCGGCCTGATTTCTCCATTCTTCAACTCGCTCTACAATTATTTGGGGGGATTGAATGCCATGAACGATGTCGGAAAGCTTCTTTCCTCCCTCCCAGATTTTGCCGTACATCTCTATTTTATTTTCACCTTGCTGCTCTATTTCGCAGGCTTGATTATTGTTTTTCGATTTTCCCCCACGGCACGCGCTAGAAACTCAACCAATAGTTAATGCCTTCGCCCCCATCACCTAAATATCCCTTTTGCTCAGAAAGCGACAATACACCAAACCGGAGATTTCAGGTACATTGGGGTCATTAATCGGTGTACTTTCTAACTTATTCGTCATTTCAAACCCCTTTATAAAAATTCTTCACGGTAGAATAGAATAAATTTTACCCCCAAGACTAGGGGAAATATAAAATTAGCCCCCCTACCTCGCCCCGGCGTGCCCTTAAACAAAATCAGAATTATTACAATCTAAGACCAGCTATGTCTCAATCATTCAAGATTAAGGTGGAAATGTGAAAGTTAACTATTATGAAATTGCCCCCAGCCAACTAATTCAAAGTCACGTACTCAACCTTATTATGGTTCTAGCTTGAGATTAGATATATCCCAAAATTTTAGTTTAAATGTGGAATTATGAGTTCTTACAATATATATATGAACCTTCAACCCAGCGTTGCAGAATATACATTCCCCCAGAGCAGTACAATGACTATTATATCTATAGTAAAACGTTTCTCCAAAATAATTAGCATTTACAAGCTCAATAACTCTCCCCAAAATTTTGCCATTAATTGAAAACCAATTATAATCAGCAGAACATTATATGGTAACAATCTTTTTTTGGGCTAGGATTTATAAAATGCAAAGAAAACAATTAAATAAACCACTTCTCTTGCTATTAATATTTGTTAGTATAAATCTCCTAGTTGGGATAATTATTGTGCCCGATTTTGGAAGGAGTACTGACGAATCTGTTGAATCTACAAGAGCTGAATTAGCCATTAATATGTATAGCGGAAACACTGCTGTAAACCCTTTTGAAAACTATGAACAATTAGGTCATAGTCGCTATTATGGGACTGCAATTTCAGGCTTAGTTTCAGTTATTGAGCAGTATGTTTTTCCAAATGAAGACCATTCCACTAAAGTTTTTGCGCATTTCACCCAGTTTCTATTTTTCCAAGCTGCAATTATTGGCTTATTCTTGTTATCAAGATTTTTTTTTGATGGATGGATAAGTTTAAGCCTTGCCATACTTTTTGCAACTCAACCGCTATTATTTGGGCATGCCTTTATCAACCCAAAGGATATCCCCTTACTAACTACATTTCTATTTACAATTATTGTTGGGTTTTCAATGGTAGATAATTGGTTAAAAGATAATAATAATGAAGTTGTAATAGCAAAAAAAACAACCATCTTCCATTTTTTGGGAATAATAAAAATAGACAAAAATTTGTAATTATCTTATTTTTTCTTTCTTTATTATTCTTATATTTGGCTAGCCCATGGATAACCAACGTTTTCCTTCAACTAATTGAGTATGGGTATAATTCAAATGGAGAAGGATTATTGGGGAAATTATTTAAAAATATTACCACTTTTGGAAGTCTTAGCGGATATCTAGCTACTGGTAGGATATTAATTATTAAGGCATATCGACTTATAAGTTTTTCAATTCCAATTGTGCTAATACTAATATTTCTCCATGCAAAAAAACAAGAACTATTTGATAAGCGAATCGATTTCCTCATGTTGTTTGCTGCTGGGATATGGGGATTCGCAGTGTCAACAAGAGTCCTCTCAATCGCAGCGGGTGGAATTGTCGGTCTATATGCATTATTAAAACAAGGCAAATTTGTTGTATTTCCCTTGTTTATTTACACATTAATAGCATCCTTGATTAGTTCCATAACATGGCCATTAATCTGGATATACGGTATTAAAGGCTATACTGATGCCCTGTTATTAAATAGCGATTTCCCCTGGTTTTCCAAAGTCTTATTCGATGGAAACTTATATAACAGCACAGAGTTGCCTGCTAGTTATCTACCTAAATTAATGATGTTGCAATTTACCGAACCTTTTGTAATTCTTGTCCTGACAGGGTTCGCAACAAGTATTTACCTGCTGTTGAAAGGAAAAGTGGAAAAAGTAAAGCTTATACTAATATACGCATGGTTTTTTATACCAGTCTTATATATCATCTTTGGTCATCCTCCTATTTATTCTAATTTTAGACCTCTCTTTTTTATAATTCCACCACTATTTATTGTTGCTGGATTTGCCTTAGAAAAAATATCATCAAAAGTGAACAATAATTTCCTGATTCTTCCACTCGTTTTAATTTTATGCGTGCCCGGGTTGAATTCAATAACCCAAATTCACCCTTATGAATATTTTTATTACAATTCATTTACAGGTGGAGTTGAAGGTGCTCATGGTTTATATACCCTAGATTATTGGACAATATCCTATAAGGGTGCAATGGAATTTGTAAATGAGAACATTTCCCCTGGTAGTAAAATAATGGTTTGGAAAGATAATTTAGCTGGTAAATACTATTCTGAAAATGCTTTTTATTTCAAAGCACACACAGAAGTACTTGAAAAAGATTATTCAAAGTATGACTATATGATTATCCCAACAAGATATAAAAATAACGATCCCTACTTTTCAGAATTACCGATAGTCTTTTCAGTGGATGTGGATAATATAAGCCTCATGTTAGTCCTTAAAATACCTTGACCTACTTATTTATAATAATCTAGAGTATCTCTCAATGAATATCAGGGAATAATATGCAATTCACCTACCCAAAGTAAGTTGGGTTACCCTGGCAAGCTTATCTTGGATAACTTGAGAAATAAATGTCGTTGCTATATAGTGACTGTGCTGTGAAAACTTGATTATCTGTGCCTTATTACAAATTTCTCTCCTGTCAATGTCATATCTTTTAGCATCCTTATATACCTAATATTTTATGAACTGACTCTATATAGAAACTAAACTAAATTAGGGATATAACTAATTTGCAAACCAATTTGGTTGTAGCAATAATAATCAAACAATAATTACAATAGACAGAATATTAATCTCACCCATCTCCGGAATACCCCCCCCTCCTCCCAAGAAACCAAGAAAGATCTGGCCATTCATCAAAAAAACCCCACTCCCTCGGAAAATCCCCACATCCCCTTCGCATTCCATGCCTAAATCCCTTCAACCCTAAAGCAATCTACACCCGCACTTTATTAACATTTTTACATTGGGGGTTTGGAATCGATAAAACTGATTCCTTGGAGAATGGGGAATACTAATTTTTGTTAAGTTTATTTTCCCCCTCCAAAAAAAGGAAAAGAAACCTCCACATCCCCCCCTTCACTTCCGCAGCCCCGCCATCCCCGCAATATCCCCCTCGCCCAGAAATCACCTTCAACATTTTTACTACTTATACCTTGCATATTTTCGCCAAATACGCACCATTCTATTTCTTGTCTTTAGCCCAAGCAATGAAGCAAGTATGCCTAAATTGCAAAATCCAGTGCAAAGTATCCACCAATTCCAGCCCATGGTATCCACTAATTCCGGAGCATGGTATCCAACAAATCCGGCATAAAGTATCCAAAAAAGAAAAACGCAAGACTGGTCA
>JABJGH010000034.1 GCA_018662365.1 Chloroflexota bacterium
AATGACCTCAATGATCTTGCAAAACAATTACATTTAAATCTCAATGTGGACCTTCCAGATAATATAGAAAGACTCATTGAATACCTAGGTCTAATTCCAAGTGATAAAGACCGGCTCGTCCAAGTGCTTAAACGAGGAGTGAGCCATCAGGTTCTTAACGCGAGAAAGCATACTGAAGAAAGCCAGATCATTGCGGGCGCAGGTGCATTTGGGGCGGTAACCATTGCCACCAATATGGCTGGACGTGGTGTAGACATTAAACTTGGTGGTGAAATTGCTGAAGAAATTCTTTCGGTTGTAAACAGGGTATTACGCCGTAATGGCGTGGAAGATCCCTTTGATATGAGCATGGAAGAAAGGCTTAACGCAATCAAGAACTTATCCCCCGATCAATATGGTATTTATGAGACGGAGATCAAATTCTTCATCAAATCTATGGCGGATATGGCTGCCGTAAAAGAATTGGGTGGTTTACATGTGATCGGATCAGAAAGGCATGAGGCAAGGAGAATTGATAACCAGCTTCGTGGTCGTGCAGCCCGCTTAGGTGACCCTGGCTCTTCCCGATTTTATCTCTCGCTTGAAGATGAATTAATGCGAATGTTCGGGGGTGCCCAAGTGGACTCAATGATGCAAAGGTTGGGCATGGATGATGCGATGCCCTTGGAAGCCAAGATCGTGAGTAATATTATTGAGTCCTCGCAAACAAGGGTGGAAGGTGCCAATTTTGACGCCCGGAAGCATTTATTAGAATACGACGATGTTCTAAATGCACAAAGAGAAACAATTTACGGGCAGCGGGACAAAATATTTGTAAAGAAAGATCTTACCGAAGATGTTTGGGAAATGGTCGAAACTGAAGTTACGCGAAGAATTCCAGAGTCTTTGGAAGATGAAGATGGTCCATGGAAGCTGCTTGGTTGGTTAGAACAAATACAGCCCACATTTTTGTTAGAAGATGTCGTTTTTCCTTCCTACACGATTAAATTATTATTAAATTCAATCGCAGATAAACCTTTTAATTCTCGAAATGAGGCCTTAGAGCTATTAATTGACATTGCTGACAAATCTATATCAGAAGAAGAAGAACATGTGCTTGAGGGTGCAGTAAGTACCCTTGAAGTAGCTCGAAGCCACTTAAAAGACCAACTCGCCGAAAAGTCAGAAAGCCTTGACCTTTTCTTTGAAACACTCAGATATGCGGACGAAGCAGAAACGAGCAACTCCAAACAATTAACAGAAGAACTTAGCAATACGGTTGGTTTTCCCCTGGCATTAACAAACCAACAACAAAAATTGATTTTAGACGATCCCGATCAAATAGAAGAATTGGTTACCCAACAAGTAGAACGTTTTCAAAACATCAATACAATTACTAGGATGATTGGGGCCGTAGAACGAAGGATGTCCGAAACATTAGATTTGGTTCCTAACGAGTTGGCTCATTTAGGATGGAAAGAATTTAGTGTAAAAATACTAGAAACGGTCAGCGATAAATTTAAAAACCGAAAGAAGAGATTGATCGGAGAAAATAAAGACGGCTCCCTTGTTCGTGATTTGAAGAGTCAACTTGATCGTATATCAGGTGAGATTTCATTAGACCACATGGCAAAATTGTTGCTTGTTATGCCCCAGGGAGAAACCACAGGTTTTGATAAGCGAACCCATAAGCAAGTAAAAAGGCGAATAACCCGCCTAAATTATATTTTTTATGCTGCGTTATTAATTGGGGATGAAGATGCACCGAATTTAACCGAAGCTGTTTTAAAACAATTGGATGATGCACAACTTGCCCTTAAGGAAGCCTGGGGGATAAATATATTTGAGGTGAAGAAAGATAACACCATCGGGATGCTAGATAAAAATGTTCGGGAAATGATCGTGAGTGAATTGGGTGAGGAGACATATAATAAACTTCAAGGATTAAAACTATCGGAGACCCAGAGATCTGATAAGAAAATTATTAGCCAAATATTGGGCCGAGGCGGAGTCACTGAGGCTTATCGGCAATTACTGCTGAGAGTGATATCTGATCTTTGGATCGAATATCTAACCAAAGTTGAAGCCTTGCGGGTGTCGATCGGCCTGGAGGCTTATGCCCAACGAGATCCCCTCGTACAATATAAGGCAAAAGCATCTGAATTATTTGCACAATTATTTAGAGATATGCGGCTCAGCATTGTGAGTAGAATGTTCAATTTCAGACCTAGACAACAGGTACAATCCCAAACCATTTCTTCAGTACCTCAGCCAAAAGTTCTGGAAGCGAATAATGCCAAAGCAATACCATCAGGTGGAGAACCACAACGGAAGAGAAAAAGAAAACGTAAGAAATAATTTGCTAGGAGAAGTCTTTTGACCTTAAAATGGCATATTATCCCAACAGGGAGAGTTTGGGTGGACCCGGGTGGGGCTTTTGGATTAGTACCACGATCGATGTGGCAAAAGCATCAGCCCCCTAACCAGGATCAGCTGATTCCAATGGACCTAAATAGTCTATTGATCTTCTCGGGCGACAAGGTTATTTTGGTAGATTCTGGCATCGGAGACAAACTTTCTCCCAAGGCTATGGAGATATGGGGAATTGAATGGCCAGAAGGGACAATGTTGGAAAACCTAAAAAAGTGGGGAGTGAAAAGAGAGGATGTGGATATCGTGATCAATACACATTTGCATTCAGATCACAGTGGTGGGAATACTAGGATAGTTGATGGAAAAATTGAACCCACATTCCCAAATGCGATCTATATGGTGCAGGAAAATGAATATTTTGATGCGACCCATACCAATGTACGAACTAGAGCAACCTATTTACCAGAAAATTTCGATCCGATATTTACCAATAAGCGATTCCACTTTTTAAAGGGCGACTCGCATATAACCGATCACGTACGAACAGTTCTGACGCCAGGACATACCCCGGGACACCAATCTGTCATTGTCGAAGGTGGGGATTTCCCAATTTTTTTCGTTTCTGATCTAGCATCTTACGCGATCCATTTTGCAAAAACTGCTTGGGTTACCGCATATGATGTGGAGCCATTGAAAACAATAAAATCAAAAGAAATTTGGCAAAAATGGGCATTTGATAATAAAGCGCTAGTTGTTTTTCAGCATGACATAACGATACGCAGTGGTACTCTAATTAAAAATGAGAAAAATCGTTATGAAATTGACGTAAAAGAAGTTGGCTCATTAGGCAAATAAGTTCTAATTACTCTTCCTGAAGTTTTTCCCAAGTGTCCACGGCTTTTTTTATAGCTTTTTGTATTTCAGGATCAGGAATTAAATCAATCTCTTCATAAATATCCAAGCCAATATTAAATACAACCCCCCTGTTAGGCCAATCATTTACGGAGATACCTAAGTTTTCTAAGGGTGTTCCCTCAATTTGGTTTTGGAAAATATTGTTAATCTGTTTCGGAATACTTTCTTCTTTCGCTTCTAAATTTGGTACATCAGCTTGTACATAATCGATAATTGATTTTAATGGATTGAATGAGGGTGTAACTAAATCCAGATCTGGTGAAGCAGGGTTATCCATGTTTTCAATTTCAGATTTCAAGCGATTCTTCATCTCTGGGGTTAAACCCACATTCTCCTGTAAATCCACAATCAACATGGATAGTTGACTATGCGTATTCTGAGATAAGTCAGACCCTAATTCCAAAATTTCTTCGTCTATGTCGACAACTATTTTTCTAGATTTTCGATCATACCAGAGATAAATACCTTCCTTTGTCTTGCTATCCTCAGCATTTTGTTTTGCTACAAATTGAGCAAATCTCTCCATTTCTGGAGTTAAAACATTTAATGTTGGGTGATTTCCCTCTTCCCATACTTCCGCATCTGAAATCGACTCTTTTACCGGGATCTTTTCTTCACTTTGTCTATCAACTACTTTTTCATCTTGCAAAGCGGTTGGTTTTACCAAACCCCTCTCAATTAATTCTTTTTCAGAGAACCAAATTTTTAAAAATATCCATTTGACTCTTTCAGTTATTTTTATATTTGTCTTTCTTTCAGAAGTATTCCCTCTATTTCTAAATGATTTAATTTTTTTAGAAATTTTCTCCCCTAACAATTCTCGATTTTCATATCCCTTCTTCTTAATCTTGATTATAGGAAAATAATTTCCCACCACGTAACCAATATATAGGGCTAAAATCGATGAGGCTAAAACTGCAACTACAGTTAATACATCCATAACAGTCTCCGTTAGCTATTTGGGTCTGGCTGGCATTTTGGACAGAAATGGGTTCCCCGCTGACCGATAACAATTCGCGAGATGGGGGTATAACAGGCAAGGCAAGGTTCATCTGTCCGTTGATATACTCTGAAATAATTTTGGAAACCGCCCCCCTTATACACCCAGTCAATGCTGGCACCATTTCTACGAATGCCTTCTTGCAACACCTCGTTTAGGGCTTTCAACAACTTTCTTGCTTCTTTCAGGGTAATAGAGTCGGAAGAAGTTGCGGGATGAATCTTTGCTAAATTCAAGGCCTCATCCGCATAGATATTTCCAATTCCCGCAATAAACTTTTGATCCATAAGAAGTGGTTTTATTTGTCTTTTTTTTGAGCGTAACATTTCGAAAAATAAGTTTGGAGAAAATTCAGGGTCTAGAGGCTCGGGACCCAAATCTTTAAATATTTTATCGGTATCACTCAAAAGCCAAACTCTACCAAATTTTCGCGGGTTTTCAAATGACAATTGGGTATTATTTTCAAAGAATAATGCCATGCGAGAATATTTTCCAAGAGGCTTTATTCCCTCGCCAACCAATATATCTCCACTCATTCTGAGGTGGATTAACAGCGAATCTTGACTAAGATGAATATGAATATATTTTGCTCTACGAGAAACATCTAAAACAGTTTGATTAATTACTCTTTTTTTAAAAACTGGTACAGAGGGTGTTTCAATTGTTCTATCCCAGGAAACCTTTGCTTTAAGAATTTTCTTCCCCATAATGGACAGTGACCCTCTACCGCCATCTCTTAAACTTCTAACAATCGTCTCAACCTCAGGCAATTCTGGCATATTTTATTCGTTAAACATTTCCCCAACACTGCGACCCTCATGGGCTCGGAGGATCACCTCGCCCAATAGGGGGGCGATGGATAATATTTCGATCTTATCACCCAAAACATCTAAACTTTCTTGGGGAATAGGCACAGTGTCGGTGGTAATAATTTTAGTAAGGGGAAGGTTGGCTAGCCTATCAACTGCTGGGCCTGATAAAACCGGATGGACGAAGACCATATAAATATCATTGGCGCCTTTTTCTTTTAGGAGTGTAACCGCTTGCGCCACAGATCCAGCAGTATCAACTTCATCATCCACCAAGATAATGTCACAACCTTTAACCTCGCCTACAATGTTCAATGCTTCTGTCGTAGCTCCACTTTTTGCACGTCTTTTTTCGATCAATGCGAGAGGTACGTTTAGGTCTTCCGCAAGGTTTCGACCTCGTTTTGCAAAACCCAGATCAGTAGTAACCACAGTTGGATTGGTTAATTTCGGGCAAAGGGCTTTTAAATAATCAATGAGAATATGGAAGGCAGTGAGCACATCACCAGGAATGGAGAAAAATCCTTGAATTTGTCCGGCATGTAAATCCATAGTCATATACCGATCTGCTCCGGCAACTTCGATCATGTCTGTCATTAATCGAGCTGTGATTGGAATACGAGGTTGATCTTTCTTATCTGATCTAGCGTAAGCCAAATAGGGCACAACTGCCGTGATCCTCCCTGCGGAGTCAAGTTTCAATGTTTGCAGCATGATCAATAATTCCATAATATTGCGATGCACAGGTTTTGTGGTTGCTTGAATCACATATACATCTTTTCCCCTAGCACTATCCCCAAGTTTGACCATAATATTTTCATTAGCAAAAACATTAATCTGACGCGAAGCTAACTCAACACCAATATAATCGGCAATCTTTTTACCTAATTCTGGACTACCAGTACCAGCATAAATTTTTATATCCCCATATATCTTAGGATTGCGCTTTCTATTTTGGGTATTTGACATCAACAGAACTCCCGATTATTTTTGTTTTCCAGATAACCATTCAGATCTAAGTACGCTCATTTTGATTTCATCATGATACTCGCCAAACCTGAAAATCGATTGGCGCAAAACACCTTCATGAACAAAACCAATGTTTTCATAAACGTGTTGGGCTCTTGTATTATATGAATAAACACTCAAACGAACACAATTTAAATTGAGTGTATTAAAACAATATTCCAAAAATAATTTTATTGTGTCTGTCCCCAGTCCCTGATCCCAATGGTCTTTCCTGCCAATCATGATGCCAAATTCAGATTTTCGGGCAATCCAATCTATATCAAATAAGCCAATGTTGCCGATGGGTAGATATTTACCATTTTCATCCTTAACCTCAATGGTAAAGGGTTGCTCATGTTCAGGGAGCTTCAGCATTTTCTCAAACCAGATTTCTTCCCCAGCAATGGACATCGGTTTGAAGATAGTTAAACCGTGTCTTACTTCAGGATCATTAATCCAGTCAAAAAATAACGGTATAAATTCTCTCTCGGGGGCTCTTAAACGAATTCTTTCTCCGTATATCATTTGGCACCCTTTTCTATTAAGGATTTTGCAGCGAGAGATGGGGAAAGACGCCGGTTTAATAAATCTGATATTACATTTTCGTAAACCCCATCTTCAAGATTTTCCAGCAAATTATAAAGCAATAAATCTTCCAATCGCTGGTCAAATTCTGCTGTTAATCGTGCACGCTCTCGAAGTCCAATATCCCCGGTATCCACTAAATATTCTCGATGTTCGGCAATCTTTTCTAGCAATTCTGGTAATCCTATTCCCTCAGTCGCAACCGTTCTAAGGATTGGCGGCACCCAAATTGATTCGTTGCTTATTTTAGTACTTTCAATTTCCATTGACTGACCATGATGTTGGAAGTTCTTTTTTACAGGGTGAGCCAATTGCAAATTATTTCTTAATGCTCTTTCCGTATTTTCCACACCAGGACGGTCCGCCTTGTTGACCACCAATATGTCGGCAATTTCCATAATTCCTGCCTTGATCGCCTGGATATCATCCCCTAATCCGGGGGCTTCAATGACCAACGTAGTATGGGCTAATCTGGCAATGTCCACTTCATCTTGACCCGCTCCGACAGTTTCGATAATAATGATCTGGTAATTAGCCGCATCAAAAGCTTGGACCACACCAGACGTAGTTTTAGATAAACCACCCAATGAACCA
>JABJGH010000040.1 GCA_018662365.1 Chloroflexota bacterium
GGAAAGCTTTTATAATTATGACAGGCCTCATATTTCCCATGACGGAAAAACACCTTTTGAAGTTATGAGGTCTCTACTAAAATAATTAGCTTTTTGTCCCGCTAGATATGACGTAAAACAGTTCATATATGGTTACTTATCCTTTTTAATAAGGTTGAGGAAATTAATTTCATAAAATATTTTCAAGTCCTTATTATACTCTTCATCTACCAGTATCAATTTCTTAGGTAAGTTCAACGGTAAATGAATAACAAAATATTAATTAGTCGTTTTTTAATATATGATGGGCAGGTATAATAATAAATAAATCTAAATTAAAATTTCAGCAGAGTCCCCATTCCTGAATTTGGGTTATTTGGTGTAAATAGCCCAAAACTATGGCCTATATGGACGGAATGAACAAAAACACGCATCAAAGACCAAAATAACCATTTTGGATTTCTAAATAAAAAGGAGTCAACTTATGGAAAAAAAACCATCGAAAGGGAAAGGTAAAGGTAGTGGTAGGCCTATACCAAAGGTTCAGATAAATTTAGAAATGTCAGAAAATCAATGGGAAGAATTAGTCAAAACATTGAAGCATCGTTTTGAGGAAAACATAAATCGTCACCTGGGTCTTGAATGGTCAAATATACAAGCAAAACTTGAAGCAAATCCTGAGAAAATGTCTTCTCTTTATGCAATGGAAACCACTGGTGGAGAACCAGATGTTATTGGTTATGATAAGAAAGCAGGGGAATATATTTTTTGCGATTGTTCGAAAGAGAGTCCTAATCGTCGAAGTATTTGTTACGACCGTGAAGGAGAAAAAGAAAGGGAAAAGAAAGGTTTATATCCCGGAGGAAACGCGATTAGTCTCGCAGCAGCAATGAGAATTGAGATCTTAACAGAAGAGCAGTACCGAGAATTGCAGAATCTTGGAGAATTTGATACAAAAACTTCCAGTTGGATAAAAACTCCGATTGAAATTAGAGAATTAGGTGGAGCTATTTTTGCTGATCGTCGTTTCGATCATGTATTCGTTTATCATAATGGAGCTCATTCATTCTATGGTGCAAGGGGGTTCCGTGGTTCGGTAAGAGTTTAAAGATTGCACGTAGAGCTAAAGTTTACCCAAAATATTTCTTGAAGGGAAAATATTCTAAAACTAACTTAGAAATTCTGGGAATATCAAAGTTATTACAAAAAGGGCGGCCAAAAAAATGTCGTAAACTTCAGGGAAAATTTACCATTTTCCCCGAATAAAGTGACCCGCCTGAGAATCGAACCCAGAGCCACTAATTAATAATCACTGTTTGAATATTTAATGCAAAAAAGCCTTCCTTTCAAAATGAGAAAGGAAGGCTTTTTCTTAACTATTACTTAGTTATTAATGTCGTCATTGTTGTCATCGTTGTCATCATTGTCATTATTGTCATCGTTGTCATCGTTGTCATCGTTGTCATCGTTATCATCGTTGTCATCGTTGTCATCGTTGTCATTATCATTGTCATTATTGTTTTCATCATCATCATCGTCATCTTCTGACTCAAACTTGAATTCTAATATTCTTATTGTTCCATCTTCATCAAGGAACCGAAATTCAACTTTGTCTCCCACTAAAATGAAATTCGTAAGATCCGATATGCCTAATTCGGCAAGTTTCTCGTCTGACAGTGTATAGGTTACGCCATTTACGGTGACACTATTTGCAGAAACTGATTCAACAAACCCTTCGATTTCTGTGTCATCGTCATCATCAGAATCACTATCATCATCGCTATTATCATTGTTATTGCTTTCGTTATCGTTGTTGCTGTCGTTATCGTTATTGCTGTCGTTATCGTTATTGCTGTCGTTATCGTTATTGCTGTCGTTATCGTTATTGCTGTCGTCGTTGTCGTTATTATTTATTGAATCATCGTTATTATCTGAGTTGCTATCGCTATTATTGCTATTGGAAGAGGTTTCTTGACGATCTATGTCAGATAGATTATCCGCTCCACAAGCTGAGAGTAAAAACGTTACAGCAAATAATAATGTAAATAATTTGGATATTTTCAGGGTTTTCATTTATTGCTCCTTTAGATAACTATAGTGGGTTTGTATAGTGAGTTTTAATCGTCTGGTTCGTCTGGTTCGTCTGTTCCAGACGTATCAGTTGGTTTAGGGGTTCTGGTTGGTTCTGGTGTGTCGGTTTCATCAGGATCCTCAGTCTCATCGGGTTCGTCAGTCTCATCTGGCGTTTCAGTTCCTTCTGGTTCTTCGGTTTCATCAGGAGTACTTGTCTCCTCTGGTTCATCTGTACCTCCTGGGGTTTCCGTTTCATCCGGTTCGTTAGTTTCATCAGGCTGATTTGTTTCATCTGGTTCTTCTGTATGGTTGCTTGATTCCTCATCGTCATCATCATCAATATCTTCTGTCGGATTAATTTGTTCATCCGTTGGTGCTGGAGTGGTTATGTTTTCATCATCTCCTGATTGACTTGTAGCCTCCAATTCAATATCGTCAATTCCAGAATCATCATTATTTAGCGAAAATAAGAGATCGCTGTTTTCTTCAGACATTTGCTCAGTATCAGGCTCATTTGCAAATTCGTTTGCTTTTGCAAGATGAAGGTAATAATTGGCAATTGCGATTTCTAAATTCCGATTATTTTCAAATTCTTTTGTTTGAGATATTTCCTCACTCCTAAGTCGAGCTAAACGAATATGCCATTCAAGAATTTCATCTTGATTTACAACTAATATTGTTTGTACATTTTCAAAAAATATCTTTGCTCCATAAAGTGGATCATTTATTCCTACATTTTGGGAAGCATAAGCCGTTGCAGTTGTTCCTAATGTAAAAATCAATAATAATGAAAAGGAAACTGCAAAAGTTCTAGATTTATTTGAGAAAAAGTTTTTCAATATATCTATAAGACGTGAAAGTAAAGAAATGGATACGGGCTGAATTATAGTACTTAGGTACTGGTCTCTTCTTTCTCCTGCGACTTTAAGATTTCTCGGAGTATCTTCTTTTAATTCATTGAATAAATCCATGAGGTTTTGGTCTTCTGATGATTCTTGAAAATCCATGCTAAACCTCCTTGATTTGTTGGCTAATTAATTTCTTCATTGCAGATATCGCCCGGTACTGAAGTGATTTTATTGCTCCAATTGGTTTTTCCATAATATTGGATATTTCTTTACTGTTCCAACCTTCAAAAAATTTCAATGCAATTACCTGTCTTTGATCTGGAGTAAGATTTTTCATGGCAAGCCGAACTCTCTCAAGGGAAAGGTTATCGTGAACTTGTATTTCCGGAAGTTTTTCTTTTGAAGAAAATTGTTCAATATCAATTTGGATTGTTTTATTGCTTTTACTTTTGAATTGATCTGTAATCCAATTGTGTGCGATTCTATATAAATACGCTCTTATATTATCTTTTGGACCTTTTCCTTTATGGAGTGCATTTAGAAATCTGTTAAATGTTTCCGATACGCAGTCTTCGGCTTGCATTTGATCTCCCAAAATTCGATAGGCGTATTTGTATAACTCCAAATTATAGGTGTCATATATTTCAGTGAGAGCATTTTCATCAAGGTTTCGGGCTTGATTTAATAATTGTTCGTTGCTGGGCATTAGTTTCCTATATATATAAGACGACAAACACGATAAAAGGATACGGTTTAAGTAATTGTTGTTATTATTGGAAAAAATATTGAAATTACCCTTTCTTATTGTATTTCTTCAGGGAAATGGACGAAGACACCAAAATGCAAAGAGAGTATATTAAGCTCCAAGAATAACCTAATTATACAAGAACAAGCTTGATATTTTACCTGTACCAAATATAATAGTGGTTCTTATAATTTCACTTCCCTTTGATAATACATCCTTTATTTCCAAAACAAACATCTGCTATGATTAAAATATTTAGTGATTCATGATTCAGCTCATTGTTGTAATATGCGACACAATTTGCATCATATCCATACCGTTAGCCAATTACTTTTTTGAATTCGACCCTATAACAACTTGTTACAGGTTCAATGCCTATTTTGGCGTATCTTAGTCTGTAACATCCATTATTTCCACTGTGTCCACCCTGTCCATTTAATCAAGCAATTAAATTTAGAATAATTTTTCCCGTATTTTCCAGTTGCACCGTAAAAATATTATATATAGTGAATTGCTCTTTTAATCGATATATGCATGGGTATATTATTACTTTACCCCCACCTGTGACCCGCCTGGGAATCGAACCCAGAACCTACTGATTAAGAGTCAGTTGCTCTGCCAGTTGAGCTAGCGGATCATTATATATTTCAAAGCATTGGTTATTATAATCAATAAAATATTCATGTCAATCTAAAATGCTAAACGGATAAAAAATTCCATCTATGCTTCGCTATTCCTTTTCCAGTTTCTATTATTATCAAACAAATGAAATTAATAACAACCATTTTTATCTATCTGAATGGATCTGATAACGCTTGCATATAATTAAAGAAATACCGCCATGAGTGCTCCCCTCCACTTCATGGCGGTCAACTTGCTAATTTCTCCTTAAGTTATACCTAGTTTCGATGATTTTTAGAATAGGCAATTGTACTGTTTTTTAAAATTGGTTTCCACTATACTTTGTTATAATAGTTTTCCTAAATTGTATGCGAGAGCCGATATGCCAAAACAAATAAATGTGGGAATTTTAGACGATCATAGTGCAGTAATCTCTGGGTACAAATTTCAACTGCAAGGCAAAGAAAATATAAACATCACCTGGGAAGCTGAATTTGCTGAAAAATTAATCCCCTCTCTAAATGCAAATCATACTGACCTTCTAATTTTGGATGCAAGCGTCCCAATTAGCGCCGAAAATCCTACCGTTTATTCAATTCAACATGCAATCACTACTATTTTAGAAACTTACCCAGAATTAATAATTTTGGTGATTTCCATGCACGATCGAAGAGCGTTCATCAATCACGTCATGAAAGCCGGGGCTAGTGGATATATCTTAAAAGATGACAAGGAATCGCATAATAATCTCGAAAAAATTATCCGAGAATTAGATGCTGGCAATATTTATTTTTCACCTTCAATTGAAAGTCTTGTTTCCGAAAAGGATGTTTCATCCCCCCGTTTATCCAAACGAATGACTGAAGCATTAATAATGAAGGCAACGTATCCAAATTCAAATACAAAAGAATTAGCAAATAACATGAAAATCGCGCCTTCCACCGTTAGAAATTTATTATCTACTTCATACCGAAGGTTAGGTGTAAATAATGCCATTGCCGCTATTTCTAAAGCTAGATCCTTAGGTTTAATACCTCCCAAAAAAAACAACCTGTAAAGATTATCCTGAAATAATATTAAACTTGGCTTTTTTCCAAATTTTCGATTAGTTTACTAGGCGCCACCATTACTTCTTGCAATACATTCATTAAAACTCTCTTGTCTAGGCCATCTGCGCTTTCAATTATTTCAATCGCCAATTGTTCCCGCGGGAACAATTGATCAACACAATAAGCCACTGCTCCGCATGAGATTAATATTTTTTGTGCCTGTTCTAAGTTATTCTTTTCTTCAATATCCGCTCGCAAATGAATAAATTCATCACGCTCGGGATGATCAACAATTTCAGCAAATAATATTGGTAAGGGGAGTCTACCCTCCACCCAATCCGGTCCAGGAGTAGTGTCCAAACAATCCAATAAGTCATCATGGATTTGAATCATTTCACCGTAAATATCCCCAAATGCCCTAACTTTTTTGATCTCTCTTGAATTTGGATTTCCGGCAATTGCACCAATTTCAAATAAAGCCCCATAAAAAGGAGAGCTTTTTGCTTTCACCATTTTCCAATACTCCCCTTCCGTCTTTGGAATATTAACATCCAAATTTTGCCCAAAAGATGTATCAATAATCATTTTGCTGATTACATCAATCATTCTAAATTTTTGATTAGGAGTGAAATCGCTTTTAATGATTATTTGAAGTGCTCCCCCCAAAAATGCTTGTGCTTGATTTGATGCCCTGCCGTTTCCAATTAGGATATGATCCCCCCTTGGATCATTGTCTAGAATATCATCTACCAACATTATGCTTTTTTGAACGCAACACAGCGCAATGATTGCGGCGGAAAGGCTCTCTTCATCCCCGCCTACTGCCAAACAACCAGCTTTTATTAATTTTTGAATGTGAATACTGCCATGAAATACTTTTTCAATTTTTGGTTCCAATATTTTCCAATCATTAAAAACCTGATAATCCCTATAAATTGCGATAAGCTTTTTTTCCAAAATCATCTTTTCTCCAGCAAAAGGAACCCCGGAAACCGGGGTTCCTTTTTTTCAAACAATATTTCTGCTTTACCAGGCTTCCCACGGTAAAGCATTTTCTTGAAAAGCCTTCACATCTTCTACAGAAGCTTTTGCAAGTTGAGCCTGCCACATAGCGGCATCTTCATTCTCAATATTTTTTTGAATTCCTTCATAATACTTTTGCATGATTTTCTCCTTTTACATAGATTTTTTTAAGGACTTTGGGCCCAAAATCACGATACAATTGGCGTCAAGAAATTAAACACCACAAACTCGGGAAAACTTTATGAAATCGTTTATTAATAAGAAAATATTGACTTCTATTCCTTGGTTGATATTGCTTTACTTGCTATATTTCACATATTCATACTTTTTTGTAATACCCTATTTTGATTTTCATATTGAATCTCAACAAGAAATAGTTGCATTATATGTCGACGAATCTGACCTAAAAATTAGTGATTCTGTAATTGAATTGAATGGTTTGACCACTGAAAATTTTAATCAGGACCTTCTTCTTTACCGTTATAAAAATATTGAAATCGGAAAGAGTTTTAGCCTCACCGTTCAAAGAGGATATGAGCAGATTGTTACCCATCAAACATCTAAAAATTTTTCCCAAGAAGAATTTATTGCTCGATTAGGAAGTCAATGGTGGTTTTCCTATATCTTTTGGATAGCCGGATTGATCACATATTTAAATATCCGCCCAAGAAATACTCTTTGGCGATTACTTACAACTTTTTTCTTTCTTATATCCATTTGGATGATGGCAAGTTCGGGATTTTCTTTTAGGCATTATTTGGGAGGGGCGATAATCCTTAGAGTCGGCATGCTGCTAACGGTTCCAGTCATTATCCACCTTCATTGGATCTATCCGATTCCAATGAATAATTCAAATAAAACCCCCGTCTGGATTATTAGTTCTTATGTGGTTGGAATATTAGTTTCAATCCTACAAATTTTCCAATTGGTGCCCGCAGGTTTATACGCGATCCTTTTCCTTATATCTTTGATAATTAGTTTTGTTTTGATTCTTGTTAGAATCTTTAAGTATAAAGAGCAAAGGAAATCTTATTCCGTAATTGCTTTGTTTACTTTTTTTGCAATTCTTCCTGGAATACTTGTAAGCATTGCAAATGCTTTTGAAATAATCATTCCATACCCGTTAGGAGGGTTAACTGCCCTGGCCTTTCCCCTGATTCCCCTTGCCTATTTTTATTCGATAAACCGGCAAAATTTAGGAAAATTAGAATTTAGAGTAAATAAGCTAATTATTCTTTATCTATTCGCCATTTTGCTTGGATCAGTTTTAATCTTTTTGCTTCCCCTAGTCTCCCAGTTTTATTCAATTTCAGAAAACGGTTCTTTATTAGCCATCTCTTCCTCTTTGATTTTTTCAATTTTCAGCATTCTGATTTATATTCCATTTCAAAATTTCATTGAAAAACGAATCTTAGGAATTCCAGAAAAACTGGAATTGATGCAGAGAAGTTTTGCCTCTGAGCTCAACACTACATTAGATCATGAGAAATTCAAAAACTTGATTGAAGAAAAAGTTTCCGCAAGTTTATTGATCCGACAATCCGCTTTAATTGAAATCGAGAAAGACCAGGCCTCCATTCTTTATGATCAAGAAGAAAATATTTCAAAATTGCCTACAATTGAAGAACTAAAAAATCTTCCGGATTTCTACTCAAGATTTATCCAGCCCCCGGATCAAAACCATTTGCCAAAAACCCTCGCCTGGGCAAAACTTATATTGCCTCTTTATTTTGAAAACGTTCTAATTGGGATTTGGCTGTTTGGGCGAAGGGATCCAGATGACTTTTACAGTGCCTATGATATTGAAATGCTTCAAAACTTGGCCGATCAGATAACAATTTCTGTGATAAACCACCAGCAATCTCAACATCTTCGGGCCCTTTATCAACAGAACATTGACCGGCATGAAACTGAAAGAGCCCGTTTAGCAAGGGAATTACATGATGACACCCTGAACAACCTGGCCCTAATCAAAAATCAGAGTACAGACTCCAAAACAATTGAAGCCACAGAATCCACAATTTCCCATCTTCGAAAAATAATTCAAGGGTTACGACCAGAAATGTTGACATACGGCGGTTTAGCAACTGCTCTTGAAGACTTTGGAGATTTATTGTCTGAAAGGCAGGACAACGTAGAAATTATTACAGAAATTCATTCTGAACCTGCGGAAATAGATGAAAATATTGAACTCCACATATTCAGAATAGTTCAACAAGCTTGTGAAAATTCTTTACAACATGCTAATGCAAAATCCCTAGTTATTTCTGGAGAAATAACACCCAAGATTATTCAACTTTCCGTAAAAGACGATGGGGTTGGATTTCCAGGATCCAGTGTAGATTTTCGAAATCTTTTATCCGAAAAACATTATGGCCTGGCGGGAATGCATGAACGATCCTCTTTAATAAATGGCACTATTGAGATTATTTCCAACCCAGGAAAAGGAACTGATGTGAAAATTTATTGGGAAAATTAGTTTCTTTCATGTTAAGGTACCAAAAATTTATTCTTCCAGTATAGCGAATTATCATCTCATAAAAATGGCATTATTCTGCGTTTTTATGCGTTTTTATGCGATTCATTATTTTGGAATATACTTCCCGAAAGTCAATATCAAATAAAAGTTACTTGAATCCATTACCTCTAATTAGAAATTCTTGAATTTACTTTGCGCATGTAATTAATATTTTATTGTTATACAAGAAAGTGGAAGACCCCCTTACTATTAAGTCGAAATCTGATTCTCGTCGAAAATATTCCAATTTGACATTAATTTTTAATTGCCTTTCAAATTGGAAAGCTTTCATAATTGAAAGGCAATGTGACATAAAAGTTATTTAGAATAATAATACTTAAAAGTATGGCAGGAGATTGTGATGAAGAAACAGAAAATGATTTTCACAAAGAAATTAAAGTCAACAAAAATTCCCCGTGTCGGAGTCTCATCAACGTTTATTCAAAGAGTGATTGAAGCACAAAAAAAATCTCTCCACTTGGAAGCAAGCAAATAGCTATTCTAAAATAAGATAATAAGTAAACAATAAAAAAAATAGTATGGATTTCTATATATACTATTTTTTTATTTAAGGACAAATTAATTTATTCTCGTTCCTTGTTATAATATGTGCTTAAACTAATCCGATTTTTGAGGTTCTAATCCTCAACCCAAATTTCCTAAAAGGAATCTGAATTCGATCAAACCACCAATTGCGTTCCTAAAACGGTTTGATTAATGAAAGATGTGGTGAACAGAATGACAATAAGTCCCGAAGATTTTCAATTAAAATTAGATCGTTTGTTGCCTCGTATTGAAAAACCAGGGCGTTATACAGGTGGGGAATTAAATCAAATAGTAAAGAATTGGCAGGAAATACAAACAAAAATTTGCCTCGCGTTCCCAGATCTATATGATTTAGGAATGTCTAACTATGGCTTAGCAATTTTATATGATTTGATCAACAAGCGCGGGGATCTATTAGCAGAAAGAACATTTTGCCCATGGTCGGATATGGAAAAAATAATGCGGGATGAGAAAATTCCCCTTTATTCACTGGAAAGCAAAAAAAGCTTAGATCAATTTGACATTATTGGGATTTCTCTTCCATATGAAACCTTGTTTACCAACACGCTAAACCTTTTAGACTTGAGTGGCATTCCTCTTCGGACAGTTGATCGAAATGACAACCACCCCCTCATAATTTCAGGCGGGCACGGCATGTTAAACCCAGAACCCATGCACGAGTTCATAGATGCAATTGTAATAGGAGAGGGTGAAGAAGTCATTTTTGAGATCATAAAGGCTTATCAAGATTGGAAATTGAGTGGAGACCCGAGAAATAATTTATTAAAAACCTTGTCAAAGATTTGGGGAGTTTATGTCCCATCCTTATACAAGGCCCATTATGATGAAATAGGAACGATCTCACATATTGAAAAATTATATGAGGAAGCAAGTTATCCGATAATTAAAAGAATCGTTGCAAAACTTCCTCCCCCCACCACTGATCTAATTGTCCCCTATGTCAATACAGTTCATAATCGAATTCCGGTTGAGATCATGCGGGGATGTACTCGGGGCTGTCGATTTTGCCAGGCGGGATTTATTACTCGCCCGGTGAGAGAGCGAACAGTAGAGGAGGTCATTGATGCAATTGAAATTGCAATGGCAAAAACAGGTTTCGAGGAAGTAGGCCTCCTCTCCCTTTCATCTTCTGACTACACGCATGTTCTTGAGTTGGTGAAGGCAGTAAGTGAAAAATTTGGGGAAAGAGCCCTATCAATATCACTTCCCTCGTTGCGAATTGAATCTTTTTCGGTCGAATTAATGGATGCATTGAAAAACACACGTCGATCAGGATTTACACTAGCCCCCGAAGCTGCGACTGATCGAATGAGAAATATTATCAATAAACCCGTTTCCACTGAACAATTATTAGATACTGCACGGGAAATATATTCTCGGGGGTGGACGAATATAAAACTGTATTTCATGATCGGTCACCCAGATGAAACTCTTGAGGACGTTAAAGCCATCTCGGATCTTTGCAAAATGGTTTTGAAAGAAGGTGAAAAAATAATTGGTCGCAAATCAAAGGTTACCGCGGGCGTAAGTACTTTTATCCCGAAACCGCATACCACCTTTCAATGGTCACCAGCAGATACGTTGGATCAGATTAGGGAGAAACAAGCGCTCCTAAAGAAAGAATTAAGGGGGGGAGGATTGAAACTAAACTGGAATAACCCGGACGAAACAATGCTTGAATCTGCTTTATCACGAGGAGACAGAAGGATTTCTCAGGTCATTTATAATGCTTGGAAAAATGGCGCAAAATTTGATGCTTGGCATGAATTTTTCAATTGGGAGATTTGGAAAACCGCTTTTGAAGATGCAAACCTTGATCCAGATTTTTATATTCACAGAACCCGTTTGATTGATGAAACATTCCCATGGGAACATATAGATTCTACCGTCCGCAAGAAGTTCTTGGCTTCGGATTATATGATCAGCAAAAAAGGTGATACAAGAGTTGACTGTCGCCATAGATGCTTTGCATGCGGAATATTGCCCACATTTTCCAAGATAAGGATGGATAACCCAGGGGAGATTTGGCAATGCCCAGAGGTAATTCCTCACAAGAGTAGAAAATCGTCAAATCTCAAGCCAGATATTGAAATCCCCCTTGTTCAGAGATAATATGCGAATACGATTGAAATTCTCAAAAACAGATAAAATGCGATTTACAGGGCATTTAGATCTCCATCGAACTCTCGAGCGCACGATGCGTCGTGCCAATTTGCCTCTCGCGTATAGCCAGGGTTATAATCCGCGGCCCAAAATTACTCTTGCTTCTGCTTTGCCATTAGGATATACGAGTGATTTTGAATTGGTGGATTTTTGGCTTGAAAAGGATTTAGCCCTGGATGATGTGAATGGAGCTTTGGAAAAGGCTTTACCCCCCGGGATTATAATTACTGATTTAGCGACCATCGAAAATACGATCCCTAAACTTCAAACTCAAACTCTAAGTTCAACATTTCAGGTCTCGATATTTGATTGGACCCCAGACCTTGAAAAAACTGTGAAAAAGACTCTATTGGCGGATGAAATTATTTTAGAAAAATTCCGAAAGGGAAAGCTACGCAGAAAAAATCTGAGAGAAACGATTATAAAATTAATCATTATTGAACCCAATTCCTTGGGTCAGCAAAGGTTGGAAATGGTACTACAAGCTGAGGAGGGGAAAACGGGCAGGCCTGATAATTTACTAGAAAAAATGGGTATTGACCCATTAGCAACAAAAGTAAATAGAATTAACATTCAGTTAAAATAAATGTAATTATTCAACAAATAAAAGTTTATGGACACTATTGAAAAAATATTAAAGAATATCAGTTTTATTTTAGGGACATCAATATTCACATTTTTGTTTTGGCTACTTGTAATTTATAACAATTTTGACAAATGGATTTCCCTGTTTCTTGGCGGATTACTTATAATTATCGTGCTTTATTTTGTATATAAAAAAGGTTATTGGTTCACTGATTAGAAAAAAATGGCGATTATTCCAATATATACACAATTCTTCAAATATTCTTTTAAAATGTTTATTATAAAAAATTAAAGTAAGCTTCCATAGCTCAGTGGATAGAGCGCTAGCCTCCGGAGTTGGAGACTGAGGTTCGAGTCCTCATGGGGTACAATTCCAACAAAACTTAATATTATTTTTTAAATTTAGCTAAACGAACTATATATTTATATAGATTTTTGTAATTTTAGTTAATAATAGGGGAGAATTTCCAAATAGGACAATTTTAGTAAAATTTACTCCTTGAATTAATATCATTTTAATCAAAAATACCTTATAATATTGTGGATTGTGTTTATAAATTATCAATATGTTTTATTAGGTTGCTAAGATCCGTTTAACTTAATTTGGTCGCTGCTCACATTGGTGAGCTAGGTTAACGAGGAGCAAGCGCGAAACCGGCCTTTATCATAGAAGGCCGTTTTGTATTTATGTCATTAGCGGTACACATTTTCAAACATATTTACAGAAAGTTTTCACCCTTTCTTGGAGGAAAGATGAAAAACTACCCAAAAAACTTTTTCAGAAAAGCGTTCCCTACCCTTATTATTCTAAGTATGCTCATAACCACTTTAGGAATAACGGTGCCTGCACAAGCGGGAATCGTTTCCGGGTTATCAGAATTTTATATTCCAATGGCTGCCGATCAAATTTGGGATATCTTCGAAGACAATGATAATAATCCAGATTTAATTGAAGCAACTGGAATCCATTATGCAATTGGTTTAACGGCCTCGACAGATAATACAAATATCTTTTATGATCATTGGGAAGATGGTTATGATTTTGATACTACTGACCTCACGGGAGCAGACGAAACATATGCGGCCTCTCAGGGGGAGGTTTTAACTTTTGAATCATCCAATGTGCCCAATAACCCGCGCGGCACCACGTTAGCGGCTTGTTCAGGTAGTTCAAACCCTAATGGATCCACCAGCAATTGTTACGATGGTAGAGACCGCATTTATGTAGTGGGCGGTGTTGCAACGGTCACCCTAGCAGTTTGGCCTCAATCTATTGGTACAGTTTATGCATTTTCCTTCGAACTTTACCCTACCAAACCTTATCAAACCTCCTACATCATTCCAGTGGGGGAAGACATGGCCCCTTCTTATGATGATTTTGATAATGTTTATGTAACTGTTCAAGCTACTGAAGATGGCACTACTTTACAAATTGACGATCCAGGCACAGGTGGAATAGAAATTGATATTGATGGTTCACCCGTATCTGATGTATTAGACAAGGGGGGAGGTCACGCAGCTTCACCATATAAACGCCGGTACAACAGTAACAGCTAGTGCGCCGGTTCAGGTTCAATTTATCGTGGGAGATCAACATGATGGGCAAGCTTCCGAAGCTCGTGGATATACAGCTGTTCCCAGTACTTTATGGGGGACCACCTATTATTCGCCCGTAAACGGCAGTGTCGGAAATGGTACCGACCTTTATTTATACAACCCCAATAATGCTCAAATTTCCATCAATTGGGAGGACTCTTCTGGCTCTGGTTCGTTTAACATTCCTGCACTTTCTTCAATTGCATACTCCGATGCGCTGGGTGCAAACCATGAAATACCGAGTAACTCGGCAGCCAAGGTCAGCAGTTCTTCTACCTTTTGGGGTATCGCCTCTGTGGACTACGAAGATCTTAATTATGACTGGAATTTCAGTTTAATCCCTTCCAACAAGTTAACCACCGAATACTTTTTGGGCTGGGCACCAGGAACATCTGACCCATCTCCCGCTGCAAATTGTTCCCCTGTTTGGGTCACTGCAATTGCCGATAACACAGTTATCTCTGTGGACTACAGTCCGATAGATGGCACTTATGACTTGGTCACCACAATTGACGAACTAGATTCTTATCAGATCTTTGATCCTGATAACGACAACACCGGTATGCATATCGTTTCTAGCAGCCCGATCGCCGTGGCTTGGGGGGAATGGGACGGCGGTGGTTGTGGAGTAGGCAATCCTAATATGGATCTTGGCTACACTGTGTTGCCACTTCTTGAAGAATTTATTGACGTCGTTTTAGACATCACTAAAACTGCAAATCCTGCCTTGGTTGAAAACGCTGTAGGTCAAACCACAACATTTACCATTGTAGGGGAAACAAAAGCTTTTGCAGTCTCAGATGCATATATCGAGGACCAGTTGCCAGCTAATTGGGCCTATGTTCCCGGATCAACCAGCGCTACCTGGTCAGGTGGTGCATTTACCCCGGCTTCTCTTGCCACAGCAGATCCTACGATTACTGGGGGCGGATCCATCCTGACATGGAACTTCCAGCAAGATATGGCCGCCAACCAAACAATTACAGTTGTATTCGATGCGATCACAACTGGGCAACCTGGCCTTTCAAGCATTAACCTTGGAGAAATTTATGGGGAATTTGATCCAAATACAGGTGATGCTGAACCGGGGGTCATGATCTCTGCAACTGATACCGCGGTTGTATTATCTCAAAACCCCGACCTCACGGCAGTTAAATCAAATGACGAATCTGGAGAAATTGATAATACAGAAACCTTTAATTGGTCGATCGTTGTGGCTAACGACGGTGGCAGCGCCGGAACAGCATTCTTTGAAGATGGTGCAACAATTTTGACCGATGACCTTCCGACTGGCCCGACTTATGGCACACCCGGCATCGTAAATGGCGGCACAGTGCCCACAGGCACTGGAACAATTGATTGTTCGATCACTACCGACACGCTTACTTGTTCAGCGACAGGAGGAACAGTTGAACTTGCCCCTGGAGCTTCCTTCACCGTAAGCTTCTTGGTCACTCCTGTTGGTGCAGGCACACTGGAAAACCCCGACACTGGTGGAATATGTACTGTTGACCCAGACGATGTAAATGGCGAGGATGATGAAACCAATAATGACTGTTCTGATACTGTCGTGGTAACTGGTCCTCCCCCTGAGATCACCAAGAGTTCAGATTCCGGCGGTGATGATGATGGCATTGTTGAACCCGGGGACACGATCACTTATACAATCAATATTGAAAATACAAGCGGAGAAGTTCAGACCGATGTGGTTATTTCCGACCTCCTCCCGACAGGCACCAGTTACGTGCCCAACAGCACCGTCGTGACTGCCTGGGAATATTCAGGGACAGACACTTATCTTGATCAATTTACTGACGACACAATTTATACCAATTCACAAGGTACGTTGAATTGGCCTACAAGCTGGGTTGAATCTGGCGATACGGGTGGAATAAATCCCCAACTTACGGGCACGATATCAATTCAATCTAATGAATTGCATTTCCAAAATATAGATGGCGATTCAATTTCAAGAAATATAGACCTGAGTGGTGAGACCTCTGTCACACTTACATTTGACTACACCAGAACGAGCAGCACTTCTGTAGATCCAGTTGACGTAGATCTTTGGGATGCTAACCTTTCCGAATGGGTCGAAGTTGGTTCAACCACTGCGGCTTCTGGCACTATCACCCATATATTAACTACTGATGAAATTTCAGCCAGCAGTGCTATTCGTTTCAGAGGAAATGATACATCCTGGCAAACCTCTGATATTGTGAACATTGACAATGTACAATTTGAGGTTTTGGGCTCTACACCTTCCGCTGTGACCAAAGACAATGTAGTTGCTGGGGCAAACCCAGACCTGGTAGATGGTGCACCTTCTGATCTGGTCGTAACGGGAGACAACCTAATAATCCCAATTGGCAATACGATGACCGTGACCTACCAGGTTTTGTTCGATGATATACAAAACGCACAAACCCAAGTGGTCAACACTGCTGCATTTACAAGCACCCAACAGCTCGATCCGATTGACGACACAGCAACTGATGACATTTTGGCGATCGATATCAGCTTAGATAAACAGATCGATGACTCCGCCCCAGAGGTGGGAGACACTGTTCTCTTTACCCTCGTGATCGCAAATGCAGGACCAGCCACCGCCACAGATATTGATGTAACAGATGTGGTGCCTTCTGGTTATACCTACGTCACCGATAGTATTTTAGGTGGTGACGCCAATGATCAAAGCAGCCCGACCGGCACTGGCCTGACCTGGACGATCGATAGTCTTGACAGTGGTTTTGATACCAGCTTGACCTATGAAGCTGTAGTTCTAGCATCTGGTACTTATGACAACTATGCCGAAGTGACTGACCACACAGAAGGCGATGTGGACAGTACTCCTGGCAATGGACAGCAAGACCCCGACGAAGATGACGATGATACGCTCACCATTACCCCCCCATCGATAACGGTTGACAAGGTTTCGAATTCCGGAGATGACATCGTCGACCCTGGCGAAACAGTTACTTACACGATCACGATCACCAATATCGGTGATTTCCGACAGAATAATATTGTGGTGAGCGACCCGCTTCCCACCGGTTCCGCCTACGTAGCAAATAGCACGGTGGTTGTTGGATATGAATCCAGTGGATCAAATGGGACCTATCTTGATCAATTTACGAATCCAGGTTATTCGAACAGCCAAGGAACCCTACCATGGTCAACCAGCTGGGTAGAAACTGATCCAGACGACGAAATATCAAACACCACTCCTGGAGCCCTGGAATTCATTGCCGCGGACTCAAGTAATTTGGATGGCACGATTCAAAGAAGTATTGATCTTAGTGGAGCTGCCACGGCAGTGCTCTCTTTGGACTGGAATAGAGTTGTAGATATTGGACAGGAAGAATCTTTAGATATCCAGTTATGGGATGGTTCCACTTGGGTAACTGTGGACTCAACAGATACTGGTGTTGCTACAACTGGGACTGAAACACATAGTTTAGTGGCCAATCAAATATCCGCTAGTAGTGCCATTCGGATTATAAATGGCTCAGGCGTTTGGAGTGATACCGAAAGGATAGACATTGATAATGTCACATTTACTGTTACCGGTGCTTCTTATGATCCAGTAACAAAAGACAATATCCCCGCTGGCGTTAACGCCGACTTAGCTGACGGCGTACCTTCTGACTTAGTTGAAGCGGGAGACGGATTTGTCTTAGATCCCGGCGATTCGATGACGGTTACCTTCCAGGTACTCGTTGATGACCCCACCGCTGAAACAGAGCTATATAATGAAGTAACCGTTACCAGCGTTGAGCAAACTGAAGCTTTAACCGATGATGTTACCGATAATATTTCTGAACCAAAAGGTTCTATCACGATCATCAAAATTACAGATCCAACTGATCCTCAAGACTTCGCCTTTACAGCTACAGGCACCGGGGTATCAGGGTTTACCTTGGACGATGATGGCAATAATGCCAATACTTATTCAAACACCGAACTATTCTCAGATTTGGAAGATGGATCATTCCAAATCAATGAGGTCGCAGTTTCTGCTTATATCATTACCAATATTTCATGTGAAGGCGACACTAACTCGACCATCACCATTGGTGATGCAGACGGTTTTGATGATGGTGATGTGGGTGTGGGCATTACACTTTCTGATGCTGAAGATATCACCTGTACTTTTACTAATACTGAAGAAGCAGCATTGACCATCGTCAAGAAAGTTGTCAATGACAATGGTGGTACAGCCGTGGTAGGTGATTTCACAATTACTACCGACGCTGGCAGCCTTGTCTTCGGCACTGCAGTTGAAAGCCCCGATGATACATTCACCTATACC
>JABJGH010000058.1 GCA_018662365.1 Chloroflexota bacterium
CGATGGTAAGAACGATCGAAAAAATTATGGACCAAAAATTACCCCGCCTATTTTTAGAAGAGTTCGATTATGCAGTACCTAAACCAAAAGGGCAGCCCAATCAGAAATTTCGCCGAAATGGGAATTACAACCGAACAAGACCGAAAAACAATAACAATCGATCTCACCGGTCAAATAAACCAAAGAAAAGTTTTTCCAAAAGCGGAAAACAAAATCAAAACCCACCCAAAAAACAATAACCCAAACCCCAGACACTTTTAAATTAAAAAGAGAGCTTTATTAGCTCTCTTTTTTTCTGGTAATTTTCTAATTTTCGATCATCGTTGATTCTGTTAATCGAGAGATTAGAAAAGCGCTTATTCCCATCAGCACTATAAACATCAATAACGATATTGTGAAAGTCCCATCATCCCCCTTTAACAATTCCATTCCGTATACAAATACTACCGATACCTGCCCAGCCAATACCATTAACCCGTTTGAGGTACCTTCGGGAGATGGGTATGTGATTTCAGCGCCATATTGATACCCCACCGGGGCGAGTCCCACCATGAAAAATCCTAATGCCAATATTGAAATGACCATTAAAGAATAGCTAGTGGCAAATGTAACCCCGATCAATCCTGGAATTGCCAATAACATTCCTGCTAGCATTACTGGTTTTCTTTTTCGGAATTTATCTGATAATGCGGGAAGCACAATCGCCCCTAGAACACCGCCCACCAAAAAGAAGGCTCCCAATTCACCCGCCTCGGTGATTGAAAACCCTTTGGGCCTCGCAATACTTTCTATCCATGTAGAAATACCATTAAAGATACCCATGCCTACTAAAAATACTGACATCAAATACCAAATATCCTTCATCTTAAGCATGCTTTTTAGCCCATCCATCATGAGAGCTCTTTCTTCCTGCTCTGGGGGACAGGGGGGCGTGGGAGGTGCTTCCTTAGTAAAAATCCAAAATGTTAAAGAAGTCAGTATCGCAACAATGCCATAAGATAGCTGAGCTGTAGGAATATCATAGTCTAAAATTAATATTGGGGTGAGCACCATTCCAATCGCAATACCGACAAACATCGCCACAGTGGCCAAGCCAGACGCAATTGCACGTTCATCGATCGAAAACCATTTTGCCGCAACAGTCGTGAATGCATTCAGGAAAAAGGGTTGTGAAACAGCAATACCAATGGTAGTGATTACTACCAGGCTATACTCATCTGCATATATTCCTCGCAACAGACCAAATACACTCATGATCAAGGCCCCCAGTCCGACAGCCTTCTTAAATCCCCATTTATCTATAAGCCAAGATACGGGAATTGACAGGGGCACATAAACGACCATAAAGATCATCGAAAGAAATCCGATATTAAGATCGGTCACGCCATAAAAGTTTGCAGCCTCCCCACCGATCGATGCAAATGATATCCAAAGAATCTGTATAGCAATATTAACCAACATAAACACAATTAATATTACCCATCTATACCCATAAACTTTATAACCTTTCTCAGTCATTTTCGTCTCCTCTCAGTGGTTAATTCATTTTGTCAGGATAATAAAACCTACCATATATTTATTCTTGAATTTCTGTAAAACTTTCAATTAAATCTAATACGATCTCCTTCAAATCTCCTTCGTTTGGCAGGCTTCCCATCATCCCATACATTGCTGCAGATCGTGAAGAGGGCGAAGGGCTATTACTGGTTATCAAGGGAGATATTAAGGAAATAATCTTGCTTATCCATTTCTTAGGTAATAATCTTGTAATAAACCCAATAAAATTAATTAAAACCCTGTTCATTACCGTTCGTAAATTAGGGGTTTTTACTCTCCCAACCGAAAGTGACAGGTCTTTTAAAAAATTATCAACAATTTCTGTGTGGGCAAAATTAACTGAAATATGTAAACTATTAGGATATTGCTGGCGGTCAAGATGCCATCCTCTCTCAGACATTTCATCCCCTATTTCAAAAATATCCAGTTCCTGTGAAGTAATCGCAAAAATGCTCATCACCGGATTACCAATTATTTCCAGCCCTTCAATACTCTTTACTCCAACCATTAATCGTTTTGTAGCCTTCATCACTTTATCGGCAATATCCACATATCCTTCTTTGCCGAGGAAATTAATCACTGACCATGCTGCTGCAATCGCACCACCTGGCCTTGAACCAGTCATTGTCGGTGAAGCGTAAATACCTCCAGACCAATCCGTAGTTGCATGCATTTGAAACCTACGAATATCTTTATTGCGATAAAGAATTAGTGAAGCGGGTTTTGCAGCATAGCCATACTTATGCAGGTCTGCTGAAATTGAAGTGACGCCAGGAACTGTAAAATCAAAATGGGGCACTTCATATCCCAACTCTCTCACAAAGGGGAGCATAAACCCTCCCACGCAAGAATCTACATGGCAGAGAATTCCATTCTTCAAGGCAAGTTTAGCAATTTCGCGGATTGGATCCATCATCCCATGAGGATATGAAGGTGCAGACCCAACCAAAAGAATTGTATTTTTATTAATTGCTTTCTCAATAGTTTCAATTTCAGGGATATAAAGTTCATTTACCGGAACCCTCATAACCTGAACATCAAAATATGCCCCAGCTTTATCAAAGGCAGGGTGTGCACTCGCCGGAAGAACCATCTCTGGAAATATGATTTCAGGATATTTGCCTCTAGCCCAATCTCTTGCTGTTTTTACTGCCATTAGAATGCTTTCTGTGCCCCCAGAAGTCATATTGCCAACAGTCTCGCCATCCCCATTCAAAAGGCTAAGTGCCATTCTAACCACTTCTGTTTCAAATTTTCTTAGACTCGGAAAAGCAGTTGGGTTTAAACCATTTTCTGAAAAGAACATCGAATAAGCTTCTTTAATCAGGTCATATGCTTCCTCTCCCGCCTGATAGACCAAACTAAAAACCTTTCCGTCCTGCCAATTTACATCTCTCTGCTGAAGAGATTCCATTTCTTGGAGTATATCTTTTTTGGGTAAGCCTTTTTCAGGAAACTTAATGATTCTCTCCTCTAAACTTTTGCGTTACAAGCACAAGGTTATTTTGTGGAAAAAATTACTTCGGTATATTCTGCGTGATCGGGTATTAATATGCCAGATTTTTCATTTAATAGAAATTGATTAAAAAATCCCACAGAATAATCATTGATAATTTCCAATGTTCTGTCTCCGTCCAATGAGCCCTTGAACCCTAACATTTCGGTTAAAGGGGAAATCACTGGGGTGATCGAAAAATCAAAGTGCATCGTATCTGAAATCACCATTTCAGCTGTCCAGCCTTTGGAAGAATCTGTCAGTATTTGAACGAATGGTTTATTTCCCTCATTTTCAGGCACACTTGCCCAAGCATCACTAAACATCAATAACATGGGCTCCGAATGCCCAAAGCTTAGTTTTTCTCTCGAAACCGGTTCAAGCCAGGGGTCCATGCCTAAAAAAGCCTTACATCTCTTATTTTCAAAACAAAATTCAGTGGAGGCTCCACCGCCTGTTGAATGCCCCATCACCCCCACCTGATCCAATTCCATCTTTTGAAAAAATATATCTGAGGGATCAGTATTTATCTGGTCAAATTCCTTTAATACGAATCCGAGATCATCTGCCCATTGCCGAACAAGCTTATTAGAGGCAATAGTATATTCCTCTTCCGAAACTCCCTCAGGTAAAGCATCCCGATTACGAGCAAAATAACGACCATCAGGAAACACCGTCATCATTGCGCCATAGGTATGGTTTACCCCAATAACGATAAATCCATGGCTGGCTAATTCTTCAACTTGATAAATATTTTGCTCTTTAAATCCAGCCCAGCCATGAGAAAACAAAATTACTGGGTATTCCGAATTTTCATCTGATACATTTTCGTGTGAATATGAATTCGATTTCACATAGATCAAATGATCAAGCATAAACCCCGGTAAACCAAATCGGTTTCCAATTTCAGGGGCAAAATAGGGCATATCCTTCATCCACCTCACAGGGTACTCCTGAGTTGGCTCATCAATAGGGTACCAAACCTGAGCCATCAGCTCCCTGTTCATATTTGCACTTGCCCCAAATATTTCCTTGCGTTCAAGGTCTTTTAGATAGTATTCCTTTGTTCCAACCTGAAATTCCCCAGTAGGGATCGGCAAATTAGGTAACGGGAGAAGAATTATGCTCAAAGTGTTAACAAACAGCAATAAAACAAATAATACTTTTTGAAATTTCAAGGGGAGACCATTTACTTTTGGGAAATAAGAAATTATAAAAAACAACAAAGACAAAATATACAGGGGCATTATTTGCCACCGATATCCCTCAATCGCAATTTGCCCAACCGTCACCAACAAAAGGATTCCTGCTCCACCTTTTTTTACGTTTTTTGACAAGTATTCTATATTAAAAATTAATTGAGTTCCAAAAATTATGATTCCCCCAAGAACCATCCACTCCAAAAATCTCATTCTCTCTCTCCCAAATTGCCAAATAAGATATTTCCCTCTGTAAAACTGGTACAAATATATATGGTGAATTTTCCGCTTTTTATGCTATAGTTGGTTATGATAATCCAATTATATTACTAAATCTGGAGGATAGAAAATGGCATTTTCATTTACAAATTCAAAAGGGAAAACTTATTTCTTGCACGAAAAGGTACGAACTTTAAAAAGTGGTGCGAAATCAAGCCTATACTTTTTTGCTAAAGAGGCAAGGGATGAAGGCTCATTAGACTCAGTTCCAAATGGCTATATGGTATCTGAAAGCAAAAATGGTTTACCAGTACTGAAAAAAGCTACCTAATCTAAATTTTTCAAAACGTTTAAAATACTAAGAGCGAGCAATTAATTGCTCGCTCTTTTTGTAAAATCAATCCTGCTTGTCCGAATGAATATCCTCTAATTCCACCCCTAATCCGTCTACCAGGCGATTTGCATAAGCATAATATGCGGTGACTTGATTAATATCTAAAATTGCCGAATCCACAAATCCCACTTCCCTTAACGCCAATACATCCTCTTCCGCCATTTCCCAAGGAAAAACAGTCAACTTTTCAGCATACTTCAACATAGCCATGTCCCCCTCATCTAGCTCTGCCGTCCTCCAATCTTTTTCAAGTTGATCAGCAAGCTTAGGATCATCTAATAGCTTACGGAGTCCCGCTCCGTGATGGACCAGTCAATAATGACATTTATTGATAGTTGAAACGACAACTGCGATCATTTCCCTTTGAATCTTTGATAATTCTGATCGCCCTCGCATTAAATGAGCATAAAGATTAAAATGCGTCTCCATAGATTTTACATTCAAACTATGGATTTTCATGATATTGTCGACGCCCCCCCACGGTTCCATATACTTTTTATAGAGTTCCCCTAATTTTCCTTCAGCTTTTTCCTCAGGAACCATATCTATCCAAGCCATAACTATTCCTCCGCAAAATTATTGACGATCAAATTAAGAGATTGCAGTTCCTCTAGAAAGTTTCGAAAAATCCATTCCCGTAGGTTCCTGGAACAAACGTAGCCCGAACAGCGGAGCCGCAGCGATCAAGTGATCAAATATTTGGGCTTGAATTTGTTCATACTCCCCCCAGACAGTTGTCTTTGTGAATACATAAAGTTCGATCGGCAAGCCAGTTGGACTTGGAGAAAGAGATCTAATTAGAAATGTCATCCCTCCTTCCCCAGGTTTGAACAAATCATCTCTGCTTTGTAAATATTTATCGATATATGTCCTAAATATTTCAATATTAGTCATTTGAGGTCCATTAAGAATTTCTGTGGATTCCCGAGAAATTCCGTTTTGGTTTGTTACCGAAATATTTTTAACCTCAGAAATCGTGTTTTTTAAGAGATCAATCTTGCTTAATTCGGAAAAAGTCTTCTGGTCACAAACAAAAATGCTCGATAAGTCAATCAGCAAGGATCTTTTAATTCTCCGCCCTCCACTTTCAGTCATGCCCCGCCAGTTTTTGTACGCCACATCCACCATTTTATAGGTTGGAATCACAGTGATTGTTTTATCCCAATTTTGTATTTTAACGGAATGTAAACTTATATCCAACACATCCCCATCAGCGCCATACGCAGGAACCTCTAACCAATCTCCCTCCTTGATCAGATCTTGCGCAGCTATTTGTACACTCGCCACCAAAGATAAAATCGTGTCCCTAAACACTAGGAGTAAAACTGCTGTCAAAGCACCTAATCCGCTCAAAAGAACGACAGGGGATTCCCCTGTAAAAATCGAAATAGATAAGATCGCTCCCACCAATAATAATATTAATTTAAGGAGGTCAAGATAGCCCTGAATACTAACTCCAGAGTAGTTTGCACTGCTTTCATAAATCTGATTGATTGCATCTAAAAGTGAATTGAGGGTAATTACAGATACCCAAAGGATAAAGAATAAACTGACAGAATTTATCAGCATTTCAAAATCTGGAATTAGATATGAAAAAAAGTAAAGAATCAATAGGGGCGATAACCAGACTACCCTAAATGGTTTTAAATGTTCGACAATGATATCGTCGATCTTTGATTCCGTTCTTTTAGCTAAATAAACCAAGGCTTTTCCAACTATTATTCTGGAAATAAAAAATACTACGACAGAAACACCCACGATGATTAAAAAAGCCATCGTCGGATCCTCAGTAACTAAATTTTGAAAGTCAGTAAAGTCCATATTTTCCTCTTTATCCAATGAATTGAAATAATAAAATTATCAAATTTGAAAATTAGGGAATATTATAACCCAAGCCTACTCAACCAATTTGAATCATAATCCTTAAGTACTTTTTCATTAGAATTCTCGATTTATTTATCTTTCTTTCCGCCTAAAATTTAATGTCTGAGCTATTGTTTGAGTGGTAAAATATTCTGATATTATTTACCCTGTTTATATTATTCAATAGAATAGAAGAGGAGTTTTTGTGATTGGGAAAAAACTAGGACAGTATGAAATCACAGAAGAAGTGGGCCAGGGTGGAATGGCAACTGTTTATCGAGCCTACCATAAAAGCATGGACCGCCATGTCGCAATAAAGATCATCCGATCTAACATCCTTAGCGATAAAGTTTCCAAAGAACGATTCCAGCGTGAAGCAAAACTTATCGCTAAACTAGAACACCCCCACCTTTTACCCGTGTATGATTTTGAAGGGAAGAGCGTACCCCCCTATATAGTGATGCGATTTTTAGAGGGCGGCACGTTAAAACAAGTAATTGAAAAAGGCAACCTTCCTCTCGGTGAATCCCTCTATATGCTCCGACAAATAGCCTCAGCCCTCGACTATGCGCACCGGCAAGGAGTAGTGCATCGCGATCTAAAACCCTCTAATATCATGATCGATAAAGAAGGCAACGCGTTCGTAGCCGATTTTGGCATTGCAAGAATTGAAGAAGCCGAAGGGGAAAATCTTACCGAAACCGGAGCTGCAGTGGGCACACCCGCCTACATGGCTCCAGAACAAGCAGTGAACAATGGAAATTTAGACCATCGTATAGATGTCTACGCTTTAGGGGTAATCATTTTTGAAATTTTAGCTGGAGAACATCCTTTTCCCAAAGAAAGCCCCATAGAAGTACTCATGGCTCATATACAAGAGCCCGTCCCCGATATTCAAAGTGTGAATAAAAATTTACCAGAATCGCTCAATAAGGTTTTTCATAAAGTGCTAGCTAAGAAACCTGATGACCGTTTTTCCTCAGCAAGTGAGTTAGTGGAAGCAATATCGAGTAAATTAAATGCAGACCCAAGTAAAGAACCGGCCCAACTGCGCCAAATGACAGAAAGTTTTGCTGCCGACCAATTAGCCGCCATGCTAAGCAAGGCTGAGGGGAGAAGCCAAACTGGCACTTCCAGCCGAGAACATCAGCGGCAAATGACAGCAGTTTATTTGGATGCCTCAGCATATGCCGAAGTATTATATGAAACAGGAGAACCCGATGCTGTCCGAAAAACAGTGGATAATTTATGGGATTCCCTGAGCGAGATTGCGGTTAATCATGGTGGCATACTAGAAAGTAGAACCGGAGAATCCGGGCTACTCCTTTGGGGGCGAGAGGGCACCCAAGAAAGTGATCCTGAACAAGCCATTCGTGCGGCACTAGCGATGAAAGAGCTGATCGAAGAAGAGACCCCCGACCGATTAGGAAAAAGCGACGAGCCTCTTCCTTTTAAGGCTGGAATTAGCACGGGACCAATTTTGCTAACCCGTGAGGGTGACAGCGGCACATATACGACCAGCGGAGTTACGATGACGTTGGCATCCCGACTCAAAGATTCGGCTCCTCCCGGTGAAATTTTAATTGCCCATGATACCTTCACCCATGTAAGGGGAATTTTTAATATGGAAACTCTTCCCCCCATTAGAATGAGAGGAAGAACAGATCCAATTGAGGTATATGTCGTCAAATTAGCTCGAGCTAGGGCATTTCGCATCCAAAGTCGCGGCATTGAAGGCATAGAAACCAAAATGATTGGCCGTGACAATGACCTGAAATTACTCCAAGATTCGATGCAATTGGCCATTGAAGATAAAGAAACCCAGGTAGTGACCGTCATTGGAGATGCAGGCGTCGGCAAATCACGCCTATTATTTGAATTTACTAATTGGGTAGACCTTATAGGTGAAACTCTCTGGTTTTTTGAGGCGCGCGCCACCCAACCCTCTCAAGTTCAGCCATTTTCCCTAACCAGAGACCTTTTCTCTTTCCGATTTCAAATTTCAGACAATGATTTGCTAAGTGTTGTCCATAAAAAGTTTATTCAAGGGATTGAAGGCTTTTTAGGAAAAGGCTCTGAGGAAAAAGCCCGTTTTATTGGGCAATTAGTGGGATTCGATTTTTCAGAAGATCCGGCCGTAAATGCTGCAATGAAAGACAATAAAGAATCTTTCCAACAAACAGCCCTGGACTATTTAGGCGACTTTTTTACCACCGCCGCAAAAATAAACCCCCTATTTATTCAGGTAGAAGATATTCATTGGGCGGATGATAAATCCTTAGATCTACTCAATGATCTTGCACGACTCAACCCCAACCTTCCCCTCTTCATAATCTATATGGCTCGTCCAGGAATATTTGAACGCAGGGCATCCTGGGGAGAAGGCCAACTTTTCCATCACAAACTTCAACTTGAGCCTTTAACCAGGTTGGATTCACGAAGATTGGTACGGGAATTATTAAAAAAGGTGGAGGAAGTCCCCGTTGAACTCCGAGATATGATCATAGATCGCGCCGAAGGAAATCCCTTTTTCGCTGAAGAATTAATTAAATCCTTGATCGATGACCACGTCATCCTCAAGGGAGAAGAGGTCTGGACCCTCGATATGGCTCGCTTCCGCCAAATTAGGGTGCCACAAACCCTTACAGGGGTATTGCAAGGCAGACTAGACACTTTGGAAGAAGCTCAGCGCGCCTTATTACAACGAGCAAGTGTCGTGGGTAGAATTTTTTGGGAAAGCTCAGTTATACATCTCAGCAATGTCGACGGAGTAAACACCAGCACTACTGCCAGCCTACTAGACGGCTTACGCGAACGAGAGATGATCTTGAAAAGAGAAGAATCTAATTTTGAAGGCACCAACGAATATCTCTTCCGCCACGCCATTCTTCGAGATGTGACCTATGAAAGCATCGTACCCCACCAACGAAGAACCTATCACAAACTCATGGCAGAATGGCTGGTAAAAATTGCTGGGGAACGAATTGATGAATACACCCCCCTCATCGCCGAGCATTACGAAGCTGCACATGAAATAAAGGAAGCTGTCCATTATATTCGTTTGGCTGCCTTCCGAATTTTCAATTCTGGTGGCACTAAAGAAAGTATCAATCTGATTGACAAAGCCTTAGGCATGTTTACGGTTGAGGAAAATCCCAACACCTGGATTCAAACATATTTGATTAAAGCATATTCCCTTTATGGAATAGGAAAATTTGGGAATTTGATCAAAGATTTAGAGGAAATTGAACCCATTGCAGAGACCCTCACGGACTTAGAAGTAAAAGCGGATTTCTTCATCCAATTCGGACGCGCCTATATGGTCCGGGGAGATTCTAAATTGGCAAAAATTAATCTTGAAAAAGGGTTGAGGATTGCTCGCGAAACTGAAAACCGACTCCAGGAAGCTATCGCCCTTAGGCAACTTGGCAATGTAGCCCAGATTGAAGGCGATGTTTCAGCATCCATAGATTATGCAGAGAAAAGCAAAGCGATCGGCGAGGAATTAAATGATAATGATTTGATTTTAAGTGCATTAAATTCTTTGGGAAATATTTACTCCACAAAACCTGAAACCTATCAAAAAGCCCTGGAAATTTACAACCATGGGTATTCCCTGGCTATTGAGCATAGCCTCAGTCATTTTTTACTCTATATTTTTTCCAACCGCACCTTCTTACATATTAGAATGGGCAATTACGATTTAGCTATTCAGGGTTCTGAGGAAACCATAACTTTAGCTACCCAACAAGGAAATACCGGTTTCATTGGAGCTGGCTATGGATCTTTGGCAGAAGCATACATTTTTCAGGAAGATTTTGAATCTGCCAGACAAAATCTTGCAAAAGGACTAAAGATCTCTGTCGAATTAGACAGCCCAATCTTTGTTCTGGAAGGAATAAAACTAGCCGGAGCATTATTATTAGCAGAGAAAAACAATGAAAAAGGAATGGCCTGGTTTGGAATGGTAATCGAAGATGATCGTACTATTGAGGATACCAAAAACGATATTATAATTTACCAAAAAACGTTTGCACCTGAAATTAGTGATTCAGAATGGGAAGAAGGCCTCGCAAAAGGAAAGGATCTGAAAATCAAAGACGTGGTAGACGAAATTTTGAATTTTTAGAAATAATTAGTTTAATCAGAATTTACCGAAGGCATTAGATCAAACCTAAATATGCTTTGCAATCAATAACGTAATATCATCAAACTGTGGTGTATTTTCTGTAAAAGCAGTCAATTTTGACAGGATTACATCCATCAACTCTTGAGCCGATGCTTTTTTATTACTCATTATGATTTTTTCTAACCGTTCATTTCCAAACTCTTCATCTTTCTGATTAATAGCCTCTGTGACGCCATCTGTAAATAGTACAATGAAGTCCCCAACTTCCAATTTAACAATTGTTTCTTCATATTTTGCCTGATCATCTACACCCACAAGCATTCCAGTTCGAGGTATTGGCGTTAATCCTTTTTTTGATTTCTGATATACAAGTGGAGGGTTATGCCCGCCATTCACAATACGGATTTCAAAATTACCTGGATCAATTTCTAAGTACGCTAAAGTTAGGAACATACCATAGGCAGTATCATTGCAAATTAATTGATTGGCTTTTGAGATTCCCTCATTAGGAAATTCCGAACCTGTCAAACTAGCTCTTAAAGTGCTTCGACTAAAAGCCATATACAAAGCAGCCGCAATCCCTTTATCCACAACATCAGCGATCATTAACCCTATTTTTCCATCTTTCTTTTCAATGAAATCAAAGAAATCCCCTGCCACTTCCTTAGCAGGTTCCCAATGGCTGGCAAATTCCCAGCCCTCAATTTCCGGTGTAGTTTGTGGTATTAGCCCGGATTGCACTTTTTTTGCAACCTGGAGTTCCTGTTCCATTTTTCCTTTATCTACAGCAACCTGATATAACCTTGCATTTTCAATAGCAACCGCAGCGTTAGATGCCACGGTTTTTAGCATGTCGAGATCATCCTCAGTAAAGACCCCCGGCACCATTCGGTTGTCCACATATACCACACCAAGCATTTTCTCTTTCACCATCAGTGGCGTGCATAATATCGCCCGAAGTTTAAAATTTACGATGCTCAATTGAGCAGCTAGGGATTCCTCCGTCTGAGCATCAAGCGTAAACATTCCTTCTCCACTTTCTGCCACCTTATTAATTACACTGTGAGAAATCCCGTGTTCTGGGTTTTCAATATTCGTTTGATCGATCCCCCGGGCAACCTGAAAAGCCAAATTATTATCAGCATCGTACAACATCAAAAAGCCTCTTTCCGCCCCGGTAAGCTCAATAATTTCATCAATTACCGTGTCAAGAACCTTGTCAAGATCAAGAGAAGCGTTAAATGCTTGGGAGGTTCGGTATAAAAATGAAAGTCGGTCTGCCGATACGATGGTTTTATCTTCAGTAGCCATAATCAATTTCCAGTATTTAGGTAGTATTTAGAATTTTCGAAATTTATTGTAGCACGGAGATGCAATTGCTTGAAGCATTTGACAAAAGATTTTAATAAAAAATAATTTGCTGAAGTGTTAATTACTAAATACTCGATCTTTCATCCCCATGGTAAACTTGCCTTTCAAGATAATCTAAGGACAATTTACTCAATATGGAAAAGTTTACCGCCACAGCAGTCGCTCATCCCAACATCGCATTCATTAAATACTGGGGGATAAAAGATCACGAAATCACGATCCCCGCAAACGGATCAATTTCCATGAATTTAGCTGGCCTGGAATCAAAAACCACGGTTGAATTTCTCGCCGAGCAACAAAGTGATCAACTAACGCTTAACGGTAAAAATATCACCGAAATTGGCTTAGAGAGAGTTTCAAAAATTCTGGACTTTGTTCGATTGGCTGGCAAGATAAATTTCGCTGCAAAAGTAATCAGTGAAAATAACTTTCCTACGGGTTCCGGTATCGCATCATCTGCATCAGGTTTTGCCGCCCTCGCCTTAGCGTCCAGCGTTGCTGCCGGTTTAAATTTAGAAACTAATTCCCTCTCGAGCCTCGCAAGACTCAGCTCCGGCTCTGCAAGTAGATCTATCCCTGGGGGTTTTGTTGAATGGATTCAGGGAGAAGACCACAAATCTTCCTATTCAAAAAGCATTGCCCCCCCAGATCATTGGAAACTAGCTGACTGTATCGCTATCGTAAATCAAAAACATAAACCTATCGGCTCACTAGCCGGGCATCAATTGGCAAACACCAGCCCCCTGCAAACAGCCAGAATTCAAGATACCGAGCGAAGATTGGACATATGTCGCCAAGCAATTTTGAACAAAGATTTTATCGCTTTAGCTGAAATCATGGAAATTGATTCAAACATGATGCATGGTGTCATGATGTCCTCTTCCCCAAGTTTATTCTATTGGGATCCCCCCACATTAGAAATAATGAGATCGGTCGCCGAATGGCGCAACAATGGGCTGCCAGTGGCTTACACCATTGATGCCGGCCCAAATGTCCATGTGATTTGTAATCAAGAAAATATGAAAACGGTATCGGATCAATTAAAAGAGATACCTGGAGTAATTAACGTGCTATCAGCTACCCCTGGCGGTCCTGCTAAAATCATTAACTAATTTAATTCGAGAAATTTTTCTAACAATTCACATACAATATTTCATCAGGTAACCCTCTAGTCCACGATATAATACTTCTTGACTTTAAAGGGTTTAATTCAAAAACTAATATTGAGGCAAGCGAATAAGATATGTCTTTAATAATCAATATCATCTATTTCATCGGGGCAATTGCCCTATTAATAATCATTCACGAAATCGGTCATTTTCTTGCTGCCAGGTTTTTTAAGATCGAGGTAGAAGAGTTTGGCTTAGGATTTCCCCCAAAGGCATTAACAATGTTCAAAGCCAAAGGGACAGAATTCACCCTAAACTGGATTCCCCTAGGCGGCTTTGTTCGCCCTAAAGGGGAAAATGACCCAACCGTGGAAGGCGGGTTGGCGGCAGCAAAACCCTGGACTAGAATTGCTGTCCTACTGGCAGGTCCATTGATGAATTTTTTCGCTGGGATTTTAATATTCGCGGCAGTTTCGTTCATCAACGGCAGCCCCATTAGGGATAAAATTGTCATCCTGGAAGTAGAACCAAATTCACCCGCTGCAAATGCCCGTATTCAAGAAAATGATATTATCTACACTGTCAATGGCACCCTCATTGATAGCCAGGACAGTATCATCGATTTTATCCACAATAATTTGGGAACGGAGTTGGAGTTTGTCCTTGATCGTGATGGAGAATTAATCAACACAACTATGACCCCCCGTACAGAATGGCCCGAAGAACAAGGCCCAACAGGAATTGTTCTGGGTCATCCCACTGAACCAGTCCCGATCACCCAAGCCTTACAATCGGGCACTTACGCAGTGATTGACTATATCAAATTACTCTTTTCCATTCCAGGCCAATTGATATCCGGGGAAATAACCCCCGACCAAGGTCGTCTGGTTGGCTACACCGGGATGTATAAGATTTACGATCATATGCGTACCCAAGACGCCCAAACACCTTCCGGGCTTGGCCTGGGCATCAATACATTGGTATTCTTTGGTACCATCACGATTTCTCTTGGATTATTAAATTTATTGCCAATCCCAGCCTTAGATGGTGGAAGAATTCTATTTACTTTGCCAGAAATCTTATTTGGCAAACGTATCCCACAAGAATATGAAAATATGGTCAATCTAGTAGGATTCATGCTCCTGATCATAATGATGGTGTATGTAAACTTACAAGATATTATCAACCCGATCAGTATCCCATAATGAATGAATTTGATACCCCACCCGAAAATAGTCCTGCCATTGACTTTGATGAAGTTATTTCTGCCTTGCTCAATGAAAACGAGATATTCCCCGCTCGTTTTTTATCTCGGTTTTCCGATTTAATTCCAGAGGAACTTGATTCATTAAAATCCATATGGGCAGATATACAGGACTCGCGCCGCATTGCCCTGATGGAAGACTTGGAAGAACTAGCTGAGTCCAATACCCTCATGTTCTTTGAAAATACATTTGTGTATGCTATGGATGATGAAAATTCTGTTGTTCGACAAATCGCAGTCAGGGCATTATGGGAAAGCGACGATAAGAATATTATTCCAAAATTATTCGAGTTATTGGACAATGATCCTGAAGAGATCGTCCAAGGTCAGGCAGCTTTAGGCCTGGGTTACTATATTTATCTAGGCGAAATTGGAAAAATTCCAGAAGAACTACTGAATAAAATAGTAGATAAGCTCATTTTGATCCTCGACCTAAAAATAGATCGACGAATTAAGATGAAGGCACTAGAATCTTTAGGTTTTTCTGGAGATTCCCGCCTCCCCAATTTAATCGAAGAAAGTTACGAATCCGAAGATGAAGAATGGATCACCAGTGCTCTAGTTGCGATGGGCCGTGCTGCCGATGAACAATGGCACCCCCATGTGATGGATAAATTGGATCACGCCAACAATCAAATTCGCCTTGAGGCGACTAAAGCAGCCGGTTCCTTGGAAATTATTAGTGCAGAAACAGCCTTGCTCAATTTAATTCAAGACGAAGATGACGAGATCCGAATGGCTGCTGCATGGTCCTTATCTGAAATTGGCGGGGACGATGCGCAAAGCGCCCTGGAAATGCTCATTGAAGAAACCGAAGACGAGGAAGAATTAGACCTGCTTCAAAGCGCTATGGATAACTTAGCATTTAATGATGAAATGAGCGACTTTACATTCCTCGACATTGCCCCCGACGAAGATGAAGCAGGCGATCAAAGTCAATCTTTTCCCGATGAGGGCTAAATGCTCGATATCCTGATCCCATTATTTTCTGAAAATATTCTGCCAATATTTTTAGCAGCATTTGCAGGTCTTCTTCTTAGTAAAACTACCCAATTAGATCCCAAAACCGTCTCAAAAATATCATTTTACATCTTTAGCCCCAGTCTCGTTTTTACTCTCCTCACATCCAACCAATTAGAAAAATCAAAATCCTTACAAATGATCGGTTACACGGTAACTGTCACCTTGGTCGTCGGATTGATCGCATTATTAGCAGGAAAACTATTTAAATTTGACCGACGGCTACTCGCAGCTTTTATGATCGTTTCAATATTCCCAAACGCTGGCAATTTTGGTCTTTCAATTAATTCATTGGCATTTGGCGAACAGGCTTTAGCCTATGCCAGTCTATATTATGTGGTCTCTACCTCAATGATCTACACTATTGGTGTATTTATTTCCTCGCTGGGCCAAAAAAGTCTAAAAGATACCTTTTTTGGATTGTTTAAACTGCCTGTGATTTATGCCCTACTAATTGCATCAATCTTCAATTTATTTGATTTAAAAATGCCTGTCTCAATTGATCGTTCAATAAATATTTTAGGTCAGGCCGCTATCCCCGCAATGCTTATCCTTCTCGGTTTACAACTCGGTCGAGTTAATCTTTCCAAATTCAAGTTTCAAATCGGCCTAGCCTCCGTCCTAAGACTGATTGCAGCCCCACTTATTGCTATTTTGCTTAGCTCACTTTTTAATTTACATAATCCCGCAGACCAAGCCGGGATTATTGAAGCCTCAATGCCAACAGCCGTGATGATGACTGTCCTTGCAACCGAATACGATCTTTACCCCCAATATGTCACCTCTGTAGTCACAATCACCACCTTGCTCAGCCCTATGATCATTACTCCCTTATTATCTTTCTTAGGGGGTTCTTTTTGAGGAAATTTGTAATCCTCCTGTTAAGCATCTTTATTTTTTCATTCCTCAGCCAAACCCTTCCTGCATTTGCTCGTCAAGAATCCTTCTTAATTTCCTCCACAGTTGATTACGAATTTGGAAAAATTATTCAATTCGAAGCTGAGCTTTCTTCAACTCAAAAAGTTGACCAAATTCAATTGGTTATCCGATCTGATCAATCTGCAATCGAAAATATTTTCTCCCTCGAAATATCCCCCGATAACTTGCTCACCTTTATCTATGATCCTGAGATTCACGGAAACATAAGAGCATTTTCTTTTGTAGATTATTACTATATAGCAACCTTCGAAGACGGATCTACCTCCCAAAGCCCACTGCAAAATTTCTTATATGCAGACAATCGCTTCGAATGGAAAAGATCCACGCTTAATGAGAATTTTACAGTTTATTGGTTCACAGACAATGAGTCATTCGCTAACAAAGCCTTGGCAATTGCGGACAAATCGATAGACCATCTCAATCAGTTCATATCTTTCCCGCAGCTAGAAGAATCAATTTCTATTATTTCCTATTCAAATCCTGCCGATCTGCAATCTGCCCTTATGCTCAGCGGGCAAACTTGGGTTGCAGGCCATGCAGATCCTCAGTCGAGTTTAGTGTTTTTATCCATTGAGCAAAACCAACAATTAGAAGAGGAGATGGGCAGGCAACTCCCCCACGAAATCGCTCATATTAATCTCTATCGCTCAACTGGCAGCTCTTACTCCTCCCTGCCAATATGGTTCAATGAAGGCATTGCTTCTCTTGCCGAAATGACCCCAAATCCTAACTATCAAAACTTATTGCTCTCAGCTTACGATAACGATCAACTCATTTCAATGTCCAACCTTTGCGAGATATTCCCTGCCAATTCGTCCAGCATCGCCCTAGCATACGCTCAATCCGACTCTTTTTTAAGGTATCTTCACCGTGAGTATGGAAAAGCAGGCCTAAATAGATTACTCCAGGCCTACAAAGAAGGAGATAGTTGCGCTTTTGGCACCGTCACCGCATTTAGCATTTCATTAGAAAATTTGGAGGAGCAGTGGAGAAAATCAATCTTCCAAGATGTTAAAAATGAAACTAATTCTAGTGAAGTACTGCCATTTTTGTATATTTTTGGATTTATTAGCGTCTCAATTTTCGCGATAATATTGTCAACACTGTTTAAATATAGGAATTCAAAACGTGAATGATTCTCGGATCCATCTCTTTGTCTTTGGTCGTGTGCAGGGCGTTGGATTTAGATATTTTGCAAAAAGAAAAGCGGACAGTTTACTGATAAGGGGCTGGACTAGGAACTGTTCTGATCGGTCTGTTGAAATTATTGCAGAAGGGAATAGACAAAATCTTGATTTATTTCTAAAAGCAATCTCTTCTGGGCCCCCAAGTTCAAATGTTTCCAAAGTGACCGAAAATTGGGAATCTGCAACCGGCGAATTTACCGAATTTTCGATCAAAAGAACTCAATATTTCAGATAATGAGGGTCTTGATAGGTTTTTTTTACAATTAATCAATCATTTGGAAAAACCAAATATGGGGTAGGGTCAACCACGTCCCCCCCAAAAGCAGTTTCTCTTCGGGCAGTTGCCCCTTCTTTTTTGAGAGTCAAGTGTAAATGTGAACCAGTTGAATTTCCCGTCGAATCGGCTTTGCCAATAAGTTGTTTGGCAACCACATCTTGCCCAAAATCAACCAGTACCGCTTGCAAATGTGCATAAACAGTTCTAAAACCATTTTCGTGTTGAATTCGAATATGTTTTCCATAGGGGTGTTCATCAGGTCGGGTTTCGACATAAAAGACTTCACCATCAGAACATGCATAAATATTTGTGTTCCATGGGGCTCGAAAATCTAAGCCTTCATGTCCCGGTAGCCCCCACATCGCATAATTTTGAGGGTTGACCCCAAAGGCTTGGGTGATGATCGGGTAATCTGTCGGCCAATAAAGAGCAATCTCTAATTCAGTTGGATCAACCACCACCGGCATGTCCCCATATCTCTTCTTAGTCAATACTCGTTCTTCAAGGATCTGTTTAAGTTCCTCGGGATTATTAATTTCAATATTATCGATCACGATGTTGGGAAATCGATCATTTAACCATTTTACGACATCAATATTATTAAACCCGTCTGGGGAATTAGCAATCGTCACATTCTTTTTGGTTCCTGCCTTGGCAGGGTTTGGGGTTATCGTCACCCCAAATGCCAACACGAATCTTTGGCATGCTTTCACCCATTTAAAATATTCTTCTTTGGGGAGCAATAAGATATGGCTTTCAGACATTTTCTCTCTCCATTGAGCATATTACGTACACCCAATGTTACTATTAGTTTTTGATAATCTATTTTAACCTATTCTCAAAGATCACGTTTTAAAAGCCAGCCCCTTTTCTTTCAAGGAAATATACGCACCTTGTCCGATAACAATATGATCCAAGATTTCGATATCCAATAATTTCCCTGCCTCGATCATCGCATGTGTGACCGCAATATCCTCCGAACTAGGCGTCGGGTCTCCACTTGGGTGATTATGCACGACAATAATACTGGCACATTTTCGGCGTACTGCAGGGGTAAAAATTTCGCCAACCCTCACAACAGAACTATTGATTGAACCCTGATAAACCTCAACAACGTCCAAAACCTGGTTTCTAGTATTCAACAATAGCACTCGGAGATGTTCCTCTTCCAAGGAACTCATTTCAAATTGCACTAAATTGGCAACATCTGAGGGACTTCCGATGGTCGGCCTTTCGTCCGGAGACGTAATCGATAATCTTCTGCCTAATTCAATTGCCGCTTTTAAAGTAACAGCCTTCGCAAATCCGATTCCATGAACATTTTGCACTTCATCTATCGAAGCTCGGTGCAAACCTGCTAACCCATCAAACTCCTGTAAAAGACGATGTCCCACCTGGACTGCATTCTCGCCTTTTACTCCAACCCGTAGCAATATTGCTATGAGTTCGGCCGAGTTCAAAGCCTGCGGCCCTAGGTTTGCCATCCGTTCTCTTGGTCGTTCTGATTTTTCTAGATCATGTATCCGATAACTTTTTGAAATATCGTTCATATTTCCTCCTGACACCTTCAATATACAACAAGAACATTCTAGAAGCAAGGAATTATATTTTCATAGTAATTTAAGGTTAATTATTATTGAAATTCCATCCTTTATCAACAAGGCCAGATTTTCCCTAATTTCTCTCATTGACACCTTAATTAACACAAGGTATAGTCCCTAAAATGAGATCCAATAAAAAATTCCTAGCTCTCCTCCTTATTACTATTTTCCTTTCCGCCTGTAATTTAAATAATTATATTGCCGAAGAGCAGGCCCCAACCCAAATTTCTGTAACCTCTCAAACACCTAATATTGTTAACTCGTTACCAACTCCCATTTCAACATCCACACCTAAAACTAGAATCTTGCAGGGGGATCTGGCCTTATTTTATGGAGATTGGGAAAAAGCGATCAATCAATATAGTTCTGCCTACGAAAATAATCAAGATAGTGAAATAAAAATGGCTGCCTTATTGGGCCTTGGACGAACATATTTCCAAAGTGGCGAGTCCGATCTAGCCATAATTGCCCTAAATTCTGCAAAAGATTTAAATATCAATTCCCCATTACAACCGCATATCTTTTTTACCCTGGGCCAAGTTTACGAACAAATTGAAGAAGATGAAAATGCAATTAATGCATATTCAAAATATCTTGAGTTGCAGCCAGGCATAATTGATGGGTTTGTATATGAAAAAATTGGAGATATACAATTTTCAATAAAAAATTTCCAAGCGGCTATTGACAATTATGTACTAAGTTTACAATCACCCTCTTTGAGTGATAAATTACTTATCAATATAAAAGTGGGCGATTCTTATGAAGCATTGGGGGATATTGCTACTTCCCTTGTGACCTATGAAGATGTATATGAACGCACAGGAAATGAATTTATTAAAGCGCAAATGCAATATTATATTGGCTATGCGAATATTGCTCTTGGAAACCCTGGACCCGGGTATATTGCTTACCAATCTGCAGTTAACGATTATCCAACCGCATACTTTAGCCTCCTTGCTCTGACTGAATTATTGGAAAACGAAGTACCTGTTTCAGAATATACCCAAGCATTTATTTATTACTCTGCGGGTCAATACGAGTTAGCAGGAAAACTATTCAATAGCTACTTGAATTCCACACCAGATCATGATGACCAGGCACATTACTATTATGGATTAACCTTACAAAAAACTTCTCAGTATGCAGCGGCTATCCAACAATTCAATGAGATTTTACTGGAGCACGAAGACCAAACACATTATGCAGACGCTGTCGATGAGATCTCCTATATGCAGTGGTTTTATTTAGAAGATTATGAATCAGCCATTGAAACCATTGAGACCTTTGTAAATTCAAATGAGTTTCATCCCCAAACCCCCGAATTATTATTTTTTGCTGGCAGAATTGCAGAAAGATATAATGATTTACAAAAAGCTGCCTCGCTTTGGGAAGATTTGGGTCTAGGTTATTCGAATTCCGATTATGCCTATGAGGGTCTATTTCAAGCTGGAATTGCCAAATATAGGTTAGAGGAATATCAATCCGCCGTGGACTATTTCTTCAGCTCTTTAGGGCTGGTCGATGAAGCCGAGGAACAAGCCAAATCATATTTCTGGATCGGAAAATCTTATGATGCCTTAAACAGTCCGGGAAATGCCCAAAATGCATGGATTCAATCCATTGAAACCGATCCTACCGGGTATTATTCTGAACGCTCAGCAGAAATGATTGACGGCTTACCTTCTTTCCTGCCTCAAAATAACTCAAACTTGTCTATTGATTTGGAAGCCGAAAGAAAAGACGCAGAAGTTTGGTTGCGCTTGGTTTTTGCCCTGCCTACCGATACGGATATTAACGATCTTTCTATTTTATCTTCGGATCATCGCTTTATTAGAGGGACTGAATTCTGGCAATTAGGTCTCTACACCGAATCTAGAATTGAATTTGAAAGCCTAAGAAACGCCTATAGCAGTGACGCATTAAATTCTTACAGACTCGCAAATTACCTCATTGACCTCGGATTATATCGCCCCGGCATTTTTGCAGCCAGAAACGTTCTGAACTTGGCGGGTTTAGACGATGCCGGCACCTTTGAAGCACCCATATATTTCAATCGATTACGTTTTGGCTTATACTTTTCAGAATTAGTTTTGCCAACTGCCGAAACCTACTCTATCGATCCCCTTCTTCTTTTCAGCATCATGCGTCAGGAAAGTCTTTTCGAAGGATTTGTCACTTCATCCGCTGGTGCAAGAGGCCTTATGCAGATCATGCCTGCCACAGGAGACACGATATTCAATTTTTCGGGCTGGCCAACCAATTACACCGGCCAAGATTTATACCGCCCTTTGGTTTCGGTGAATTTTGGAGCCCGCTATTTATCCACATATCGGGATACCTATAACGGCAGCATCCCAGTTGCTCTCGCCTCATACAATGCCGGTCCTGGAAATGCTGCTGCATGGATCAACTACGCCGATGGGGACCCAGACCTCTACCTTGAGGTGATTAGATTTGCCGAAACCCGAAATTACCTGCGTGGCATCTCAGAACAATATACTATCTACAAAAACTTATACCAATCGACACCATAACCATATACAAAAAAAATACCTCGCTAATGGATAGCGAGGTATTTTAAATATTTATTTAATTTATTCCACAGAATTCGTTGGAGCGATTGGCTCTTGTACTTCTAACCTGGAAACCAAATACCATTCCTGAATATTTTTAAATCGATCACTCTGATCATAAACAGACCCAAAATTTATTCCCCCCACTTCCGCATCCACAAAATAGGTGTATACAGGGAAAAACAAAGGTAGCGCTGGTATTTCTCTGCTGAAATGTACTTGGAAATTTCGATACAACCGTTCACGATCAGATCTTTCTGGGGTTACCCTGGCTTTTTCTAAGTACTCACTTGCCCGTCGATCATTCCACCCGCTGTAATTTTGCCCATTAGTAATTTGCGACTGATGCCAGAAGGGATAGGGGTCAGGATCGGGGGTACGCATCAAATTAAGGTTAACCAAAGCTGCGTCATATTCCCGTGTCTCGAGATAGGTGGTCATCATTGTCTCAGCATCCAATGGCATTAAAACAACATTCACGCCAATTGCTGCCCAATATTCTTTGATCATCTTGGCAACTTCAGCCTGAATCTCGTCGTCCAAATGAATCAATTCAAAGGAAAGAGATACACCATCTTTCGAGCGAATATTTCCGCCATCAGCGGGGATCACATACTCTGAATCCCTCAAAATATCTATAGCTAAAGTAGCATCAAAGGGGTACTTTTCTGTTGCATCATAATATGCCCAAGAATTTGGGAATATCGGACCTTCCGCAATTAATGCCTGTCCATTTAACGCCTGAGATATGATCCATGGGCGATTTATCGCATGATAGAGCGCTTTTCGTACTTCAATGTCTTGGAAGAACAGCAATTCATCCTTATCCAGATTAAAAAGTATCATGCTCAATTCAGGGAGTCGCGAGGTATATGCATTTAAATCGACTTCATCCATGAAGCCGCTTAGCATGTTCCCAGAAATATTACTGATCCCGGAGATCTCGCCATTCTGATAAGCCGCAAGGGCTTCCTCATCTGAACCAAAATATCTGAATACAATTTGGTCAATCAAGGGTCGTTCTGCATAATGTTCCTCAGAAGCGGTTAATACGATTCCTGTAATTTCCCTGTTCTCTGACAATAACCCCTCAAACTGATAGGGTCCTGAGCCTACAGGCGAAAGATTGAAACCGTCCCCAATTAGAGTTTCTCCAGATTTACCTTCCAACAGATGCCTGGGTAAAATCCCAAATGACAAATAATCTACAAAGGGGGAAAAAGACTCTTCCAATCGAAATTGTATATTTAGCTCATCAAATACAACCACTTCCACTGATTGCCACAGCGCTGCAATATCTTCTGGTACAGGGTTTTCGCTGTCTCGCAATAATTCGATCGTAAATAAAATATCATCTGTCGTTAAAGTTTCCCCATCATGCCACAAGATATTCTCGTGCAATGTAATGTTATACACATCACTGGTTACCGAAACACCCCATGACTCAGCCAGATCAGCGATCGGGTTCCCCCAATCATCAAATCGAATCATGCTGCTAAAGATCAATCGATCCACATCTCGATCTACTTGGTTATAAAAATCTAAAATAGGGTTATATCGGATCGGCGAACCTACCAATCCTTCTGTATATACGCCCCCCGTTGAAGGTTCTTGGGCGATAATCGTCTCTAAGACTGGTTGCTGCCCATATAATAATACGGCGATCGCGATTAAAGCTGCGACTACGATCAAGATCTGCCAGCGAAGTTTTTTCATAAGACCAACCTCTATCGATCCTTATAAAAGCAAAAAGGGCAGTCGCAGGCCATTACCCACAAACCGCCCTCCGCATTGTTGTCAATAATTTAATTTATCGTACAACCTAACCAGTAATGATAACTGTAATAATTGCCAACACAAAGAAGATCACACTTAAAATAATTGTGGCTCTAAAAAGTGTTTTTTCAATGCCACGGCGTGCAGAAAACACACCGCCAGTATCAGCGCCAGTCAATCCGCCCAAACCGCCGCCCTTGCTTTGCAAGATCACGCTAACGACGAGCGTTACGGACACAATGATCAAGGCAATATCTAGAAATTTTTCCA
>JABJGH010000023.1 GCA_018662365.1 Chloroflexota bacterium
ACCCAGCGAATGATTTGCCAACGAATGATTTGCTAGAGAAGCATCCAAATCGCCTTTTGGATCATCTGCTTTTCCATTATGATCATTGTCATTGGCTTTCTTTCCTTTCTTTCCTCCAGATCTCTGAGACTTTATCATGAAGTCCAAGTCATCCGCATCATGATCTTCTCGATCGCCCGATTGAGATCCCAATTATCTCGCCAATCAACCCACAGATCATACCCAGACAAAAATACGGGTCCTCTAAATTTTCGCATTGGGCGGTAATTGCTCGCAAATATCCTCACCGTATTCTCGATCATCTCCACCGCTTCTTGCAGCATTTCCTCCTCAATGATTGAAGGATTATCCTCTGTCGTGTGATACTCCTCATAAGGCCATCGGCTGATCGATATACAGGGCACATTCACACCAGGGCCATTGATCACTCGTTCATCATTGGCGATCACCTGCGCAAATTCCCCTTCTCGAAAATCCTTCCCGCTTTTCTCCAATACCGATTCGGCAACCTGATCAATCAGATGATCGGCTTGTAAGGAATGCTGCAAGATCAAACTATTTTTATTTCCGGTCATTTCAATGAAAATGCCCGCCTTAAAATTGCCGATCAAATCCTCGTTTTGAGAAAGATAGGCAATACTGCCGATCGTCTCCGGGCAAAATAGGAAACGCACGCTCATTGACCCCGGAGGAAGGGGTTTTTTTGCCAACCGTTGTGCAACTCCAATTGCCGTCACCACGCCCGCCGCATCATCATTGGCCTGCATCGGATGGCAAATATGGGCATTGATCAATATCTCTCCCGCCTCTGGGTTAGACCCACCTTCTGGGTGGATCACCGCCGATGTCACCTTGAAACCGGGTTCTGGCCTGTCATCAAATGCCACATCGATCACCACATGATATTTCTTATCGCGGGGCAGTTGATCAAAGGTATTTTTACTCAGGCAAAATCCCCAAGTGCGGTTGTAATATTGGAACTGCCAAGGAATCGCATCCGGGAATTTTTCAGAAAAATGCAAATGTTTTTCAATTTGTTCCCATGAAAGAATTTCATCCATCGGTAGGGAATAGGAAAGCAAATGTAAAGGGTTATCCGCAAAATCAACGATGCGTTCCCCATCTTCTGTTTCCAAATAGGCTTCTTTCACCACATATCTTTCTGGCACCACCCATGTCCAAGCCTTCGTACCGGGGGCATAGCTCTCAAACTGATAATTGGATGCATCCGGCATATATTTGCCCACGATCTCCAAGGCTTGGTCTGTTCCTTCTGAGGCCAAGGTGCGATGCAATGGGTAAATCTCTTCAAGTATTTTTTTGAGTGAGGGTTTTTCATTCATATTATGCGTGCTCTTTATCTATATAATAAAGCAAGAAAGGATCGCGTTTCATTTCTTTTACCGTAAATTCATATACATCTTCTGCATTCATCATCGCTACATCTGCTTCCCCGATCTTCGCTTTTTGGATCACGCCTGCTTCCTCCATTAATGCCCCCATCGGATTCACCTCAGTGATCACGCCCATTTCGATATCTCGAACCAACATCGAATATGTCTCTTCACTCGAATTGCCATCCTGGTCAATGATCTCACCCGTAAATTCCTTCATATACCGGTAGTCCACCCCCTCCACTTCTTCGATATGATGAAAATACGTCATGCTGTTGGTGTAATCCAAGCCGATCACCATGATTTTTGCGTTCAACCTTCGCAATTGACCAAACACAGAATCAGTGGCATAGGCACTTCTGTTTTTTAAATTCCCCAGTTCTTCCTTGTGTTTCCCGAGAATTGAAAAAGAATAAATTGGATGTGCAACCCGCCGACTTTCTGGGTTTTGTCGAACCAACTCAGTGATGATCCCCATATGAGAGGGCGTATTCTGATAATCCCAAGCAATCCCCTTGCAAAAATCAAAATTGAATCCGGGCATGATCAAAGTCCCAGACTCTCCGATCATCTCCAGCAGACTGTCGATCACAGTTTGCGGTCCGCCCTCGACTCCACCAAAGGATTTATAGGAACTATGCGCCTGCACAGTATCGCCCTCCTTTAATCCCAGAGATTGAAAGCCATTGATTAGGTCTTGTTTATTTATCATCGCAAACCTCTATGATTAATCCGTCAATTTTCTTGTATAAATTTTATCGCGTCTTCTTTGCTTGTGATCTCACCGATAATTTGCCCTTCCCGAATTTTTTCGATCAATGCCCCAATCTTCGGTCCCTCAGGAAGATCAATCATCTCCATCAACTCCTTCCCATCAAAAAGGGCAGGGGGATTAATATCTGTCTCATAATTTTCCCAATAAGCTTCCAACAACGCCCGCAGCACAACCAATAACTTTTCTAGTTTTTTATGGTCTACGCTCTCCCCAAAGGATGCCAATAACTTGCCCAAAGAAAGCAAGGCCACACTTACGCCCGCCTCATCTGTTTCCTTGAAAAATCGATAAATATCAAGTCGTGACGGATTTCCCTCTTCCGATAATATGGAATGAGATTGATATTTAAGGATCGTCGAAAAACGAACAATTTCTGCATTGCTCAGGTGAAGAGCCTTTACTCTCTCCCTCGCAAGGTCTCTTGAAAGACCATCTTTCGATCCAATTTTTTCCACAGCGTGATAAAGAGCCGCCAAGATTAATAGTGGTCGATAATCCCTCTCTGTTGTCAGTTCTTTTTTTATATGGTCTGTAATTTGTTGGCGATATCGTCCCAATCTTTCCGCGATCAATCCAGTCGCCAAATTTCCCCCATCTTCATTTTCGTGCTTATAGTGAATATCCAATTGTCTAAGGATGATATCCAAATATTTCACCGTTTGCAAACTATATTCCCAAAGATCATTTATCGGGGGATCAGATTGTCCAACACCTTTTAACTGAATCACTTCAGGGAAGACGTAGGGCATCATCCCTAAAATATCCATTACCCTCAAAGAAGTACCCGGATTTGGCGCATTTAATATCTTAAAGACTTCATCTCGGATTCTTTCTGGAGAGATATTCTCTAACCCGGAAACCGAGTCCCGAATCCCTTTTTTACTTTCTGCCAATATCTTAAACTTGAATTTTGCAGCAAAACGGACTGCCCTCAACGTCCTTAAGGGGTCATCTTTAAAGGACGTCTCCGAACATGGCCGAATTTGTTTATAAAATAGGTCGGAGATTCCCCCCAAGGGGTCTAATAATTCTTGAGGGTTTTGGATGTCAACCGCCATTGCATTGATTGTAAAATCTCTCCCCCGTAGATCTGCCTCAAGGTCTTCCCCCCTAAACACAGCAAAATCAATTATTTGCCTCAGCCCTGCCTCATCCACCACCACGACCCGTCCAGCTTCATGCTCATCATCCAAACTGTAATACGAGGCTTGCAGAGCATTCGCCACTTTTCGAGCGGTCTTCTGCGCCCCCTTGGGCAATGCAAAATCAAGATCATGAGAGGGGATGTTGAGCACCGCATCACGAATAGCACCGCCCACCAAATAAACGGATTTTTCTGAAGATAAAATATCTTTTACTTGTTCAAATAGGGGGGAAAATGAGAGTGGAGAATTTGTATTCACAAAACTTACCTGAGGGTTTTCCTTATGACGAGTGGATTTGGCAGCGTTTAAAGCTTGGTCAGGCGTACCGCCCTGTCCAACAATGCGGTCTTTTAAGCGTGCAACCCAGCGACCGGCATAAGCAGAAATTTTATTACTGCCATTTTCAGGTAGAGGGTTTTCTTTTGGCATAATTAATCAGGGGGTGTATATTTATCCAGATCCACCACGCCAATGAAGGGCAGATCGCGATGATATTCATCCAGATCCAATCCATATCCAAATACGAATTTATCGTCAATATCAAACCCGCGATATTCGATCGGAACTTCCACCTCACGCCGAGAGGCTTTGTCCAATAATGCGCAGATTTTTAGACTTTTTGGGTTTCTTGTTTCCAACAATGACATCACTGCAGACAATGTATGTCCACTGTCAATAATATCTTCCACTAAGATCACATTTCGATCAAAAATATCGCTTCCAAGGTCCATGTTGATCCGCACCTGACCAGTAGATTCTCTCGTCCCCGCCCCATAAGAGGAGATCGCCATAAAATCGATCATGTGCGGGGTGCTAATATGCCGCATCAGGTCGGTAAGAAACATCACGCCACCACGCAAAATACAGATCAAGAGTAAGTCTTCATTCTTATAATCAGTGGTGATCTGCTCACCAAGTTCAGCAATCCGTGCCTGCAGATCTTCTTCACTGATCAATACTTCCGCTAGGAAATTTTTATAATTTGCAATTTTCTCTAAATTCATTCTAGTCTCTTGGCACACTATGATGGGCGCGACAGCGTGCCTCATATAATTCGTTGGCCCCAACAATCACCACCGGGTCATCAAAATGGGCGGGTTTCCCATCCACCAATCGTTGCGTACGGGAAGCCAACTCGCCACAAACCATGCAGATCGCATGCAATTTATCCACTTTTTCAGCTTGCGAGATCAATATCGGCATCGGGCCAAAGGGCTCCCCACGAAAATCCGTATCAAGCCCCCCAACGATCACCCGAATACCTTTCTCCGCCAATTTGTTGACAATATCTATCAGTTCATCATCTAAAAACTGGGCTTCGTCAATCCCAATCACTGTCGTGTCTTTTGAATATTTTTCTAATATATCGGAAGCCTTTTTGATTGGAATCGCATCAAAATCACTCCCCGAATGAGAGACCACCTTAATAGTATGATATCGATTATCTATCGCAGGTTTAAACACTTCCACATTTTGTTTAGCAATTGTGGCCCGCCGTAATCGCCGGATCATTTCTTCGGTTTTTCCGCAGAACATTGAACCTGTAACAACTTCAACTAATCCAGAATGATGTTTCATTCTCTACCTCGTATTGGATGGTTTCCTTATGAAAGTAAGTTTACTTGATAAAAGAAATGAATTCAACAAATGAAGCCTTAAAAGATGAAATAATTGCTTGTTTCTAAATATTATTTTTTGCCATCGTCAATTACAAGTTTAAACACATCGGGTCGGCTGTAATGCCCGCTTACATCCAGGGTCATGCTTTCCTTTGCCGCTAATTCCGGATCAATTTCCGCGATTACCAAGGTCTCTTCGTTCATCACTGGTCCTGCCAAAATTTTTGCATTCGGGCCAATGATCGCTGATCCTCCCGTCATCCATGGGCCATCTCCAGGCAGATCATTAAGCAGGGCAAGGTCGGTGGGTAAATGCTCGCGGGTCAAAATCGACCCAACCGCGATTACAAAACAACGCCCCTCAAAAGCATAATTACGGGATGCAAGTAAATGGACTTCATTCACTGAGGGCCACACCGCCGCGTGCAATAACTCTCGTTGATCATGAAAAGCCTGTCGCGCCAACGGCATCCAATGTTCCCAACATACCATCCCGCCTAATCGCCCAACGGGTGTATCCACTACAGTCAATGTGCTACCGTCCCCTCGTCCCCACACCAAACGTTCCGTATAGGTGGGGATCAACTTCCGATGCTTCCCTAAAATCTCACCTTCCTCCGAAATATAAAGCATCGTATTGTAAAGAGTATTGCCGTCCCGTTCTTGCAATCCCATCACCAAGGTCAATTTTGCCTTGGCAGCGGCTTCACATAACCGACTGATCGGAGGGGAGGGGATTTCAGGACAATTTTCCATCAATCGGGCATAGACTTCCTTTGCTGGGGGATGATCCCATAGTGCAGCCCCAGGGCTGCTGTCCAACCAGATCGGGTATCCCGGTAGCCAGGTTTCAGGAAACACCAGCACCTTAACGCCCTCCTTTCCCGCCTTTTCGGCCCATTTACATGCGATATCTATGGAACCATCAAGGTCCAGAAAGGCTGGGGCAACTTGTGCCGCCGCTGCAAGAAATTTTTCCGACATTAAGCATTCTCCCAAACAGAATTGATAATTGACTTTAAAAATAACTTTTGTATAGTTAGATTATAAATGAAATAGGAATTTACCATCAAAATTACTCAGGAGAGGGAAAATGCAAACGATTTATCGGGTTCTTTCAAAAAACAATCTTAATCAATTTATTTCAGATTTTGATAATTTAATCAAAATTGTAAATAATTCACAAGGAGAATTAGATCTCGCCATCAGAAATGCTTATGTTAATCTTTATTTTAAGGGGAATAGTCTTGCAAAGATAGAATTCAATAAAGATCAAAGTTACAAAATTAGTATTCACAAGAAGTTTTTTGAAGGCACAAAAGGGGACTCCGAAGAATTTTATGCAAATAAAAGTTTTTCTGGAGAATATGCTATTTTAACTTTGAATGCAGAAAAACCCCCGTTGAGATTTTTACAAAAAGCTCATATCAATCAATTTGCAGCGATGATTAAAAAAGTTAACTATGGTGAAGAAATTGTTTTTGAGCAAGCATTAATTACGGATAATTTGGGGAGAGAGGACCTGATTATTATTGACCGTCAAATTACAGATAAAATATTACGGGGGAAGCGCCTCGATTTGCTAGCATTAAAACAGGTTGAAAAGGGGTCAAATCAATTTAATTTTCTAGTAATCGAAGTTAAATTGGGAAATAATCCAGAATTAAGGGGAGATGTAGCAGGTCAAGTAACTGGATATAAAAATCATATTGAGGAACATTTTGAGGATTATAGAGAATGTTATGAAATCCAATATATCCAGAAAAAGGATATGGGCTTAAAGGGTTACGACATGTTTGATAAGGTAAATATTATCAAACCTATAAAAGGGATTGTGGTTGTAGCAAGTTACTCAAAAATTGCCAAAACCAGTATCCTCGAATTGAGAAATAAGTATCCAGAAATTGATGTTCAATTGTTCGAATACATTCTATAAAGGTACGCAATCAAAAAGAAAAAGCCTGAGTAATCAGGCTTTTTCTTTTTGCCCCCCCCAAACAATCGCATAGATAATGACGTCTGGCGCATGCTATACCTAAGCTCATAAAACACACTCATACCGATCCTGAATAATATTTCCTAACCTATTATAACAAGAAGGAAAATGATGATATCACCCTGACCCCCAAAATTACTTAACAAAAAAAAAGACGCCTGATTTATCAGGCGTCTTTAAATTATTACGATTAGACGATCCGCTTATTTTACAGCTTCATCCTCAGGGAGAACATAGCCCAAGCGGCGTAAACCTTTCTTGATATCAGCCAAAGATTTACGTCCAAAGCCGTCGATTGCAAGCATAGCTTCTTCACCATCAGCTAATTTTTCAATGAACTCACCGGCATTAGTAATTTTTACTTTGGCAAGGGAGTCGATCGCACGTTTACCAACCGAAAGATCGGTCAATAAGCGGTCAGGAGAAACTTTCTCTGCAGCTCGTGCATCAATATCAGAAACATGTTTATCTCTTGCTTCAACACGTTTCATAAATCGTTCCACTTGACCTTCAGTATCTACGATGCGTTGCTCACCAGTAAAGAAAGGGTGGCAGTTGGAACAGATATCAACGTTCATGGATTCTTTTGTGGAACCCACTGTCCATGATTCTCCACATGCACAGGTGATCACAGAATCTTTATAATAAGTAGGATGAATTTCTTTCTTCATCGGATTTTTTACCTTTCAGCGTTTACGCTGGATTAATCGCCGGCCGCTACAGGCTCAATGCGAACGAATTTTTTGCCACCACGTTTGTTTTCGTAAACAACACTGCCTGCAATTGTTGCAAACAGGGTGTGGTCTTTGCCCATGCCGACATTTCGTCCCGGGTAGATTTTGGTGCCGCGTTGGCGTACCAAAATGTTGCCAGAGATCACGAACTCGCCGCCAAATTTCTTTACACCTAAGCGTTTTGATTCGCTGTCACGACCATTGCGGGTTGACCCGCCACCAGTTTTGTGTGCCATAAGTTCCTCTTATATGTCCTATTTTTTTTCTTCAGCAGCTGGTTTTGCTTTAGCTTTTGGTTTTGCTTTTGGTTTTGCTTTAGCCTTTGGTTTTGCTTCAGTCTTTGGTTTTGCTTCAGCTTTTGGTTTTGTTTCAGTTTTTGCTTCGGCTATTGGTTTTTCTTCAGCTTTCTTGTTGCTGCTTGTCTCCTGGATCTTATCGATCTGCAGGCGAGTATATTGTTGGCGATGCCCTTGTTTCACTCGATATCGCTGACGAGATTTGTATTTGAATACGATGATCTTTCGGGCTTTGAATTGGTCAACTACGGTTGTTTTGACCTTTGCACCTTTTACTAAAGGGGTGCCAACACTAACATTCTTATCGTCAGATATTAATAGGACATCGCTAATATCTAACTTCTTACCAACTTCAATATCGAGCTTATCTACTTCAATGGTGGCGCCTTCCACAGCTTTATACTGCTTGCCGCCACTTTCCACTATGGCATATTTCATATGCATCCTCCAAGCTTCACTTCACCACATCTCACGCAAAAATTTGCCCAATTGCGGGGAAGTTGAAGGGCTTTATTTAGATTAAGCCTAAAGTATTATCTTAGGCAGTTTACCAAGGACGAATTATACTTAGGAAGGGGCGGTCTGTAAAGGGGGGGAATTGTCAATAACGAGGGAGTTTCCCATTTTAGAGTTTTTAAAAGGCCAAGAAAAAAAGAGTATTTATAACCCATCCCCTCCTGATATTTTAATCAAGCTTATTTTTAACCCTCGGACCCAAAAACTATAATTTATAAACAATCACTCCACTTAGGATTAAAATATACCAAGAATTACGATGGAGGGAAGCTCAATTGTTGACTATCCCTTGGCGGGTGATCGTTTAAACCATTGATTCCATTCTCTATTTTCCCAAACAACCAGAATTGGCGAAGCATTAAATATCGAAGAATACGTGCCGCTTAGAATACCAATTAAGAGAATGACAATAAAATGGCGAAGGGTACTCCCGCCAAAAATTATCAGGGCAATTAAGGTCAGGAAAATTGTGAATTGGGTATTAATCGATCTCGCCAACGTTTGGTTAATCGAATCGTTCACAATAGTTTCAAAAGGTTTGCGCCGTTTTTTCTGAGAGTTCTCCCGGATTCGATCAAAAACTACAATACTATCGTGTACCGAGAAACTTGCGACACTTAAAACGGCGGTCAAAAACAAAGCATCGATCTCCCAACCATAAAAGTGACTTAGAATAGACTGCATACCAAATATCAAGGCTATATCGTGTAACATCGCAATAATCGCGGCAATTCCATAACGGTGAGAGTTGGGAGCTCCTCGAAATGCATACCATATATAAATCAATATCCCCGCGGAAGCCATGGCAATAGCCATAGCAGCCCTGAAACCGACTTCTTTCCCGATACTTGGACCGACCGAATCAAATCTTAATACAGTAATCGGGCTATTAAAACGAGCGCTCATTTCATCGATAATCTGCCCATTGGTTGTGTTATCGATCATCGAGGTATTGATAATCAATTGGTCATTCCCGCTTGTCCGCGGTTCCACATCAGCAATATCAAATTCAGAATAAAGGTCACGAATTTCTTGCAATTCAGGAACCTTGTTCGCTTCAAACTGTAGTTCAATATAACTGCCGCCTGTAAAATCTATGGACAGGGGGAGCCCCCAACGGGCCATGCCGATTAATCCTGGAACAATTAAAATTAGAGAAATTGCAAAGTAGAGATAGCGTTTACCAACAATATTCATATTAGACACCTTTTTTGACCCCAAACCAAGGGCGGTGATCCGCTAATCGGATATTGTCCAAAGTGAGGTGAAGGAAAGAACGGGTGATAACGATTGCGGTAAAGAGGCTGATGCCCACGCCCAGGGCTAAAGTTACCGCAAACCCTTTCACAATGCTTGACCCAAAGAAACTGCCAAACCAGAAGAGCGTAAAACAGGTTATCAATGTAGAGAAATTTGAATCGCGGATGGAAGGCCAAGCTCGGCTCCAGCCCTGATTAATGGCATTATGAAGGCTTTTGCCATTTTGTAATTCTTCACGCATACGTTCAAAGATGAGGATGTTTGCATCCACTGCTACACCAATGCTCAATATAAACCCAGCAATTCCAGGCAGAGTTAGAGTAACCGGAATGATCTTAAAAAGAGCAATTGCAAAAATCACATATAACAGGAGCGCAGCATCCGCGATGAGTCCTGGAAGCCTATAATAAATCAACATAAATAACATAACGAGTGACAGGCCTATCAATCCCGCCTTCAGACTCTTGGCAAGAGAATCCTGCCCGAGTGATGGACCAATGGTTTTACTTTGGACCACTTCAAATGGAATGGGGAGGGATCCATACCGCAGTTTGACAGCCAAGTCATCAGCCTTCTCTTGTGTGAAATTCCCAGAAATATCCCCGCGACCAGCCGTGATGGCACTAGAAATTTGCGGCGCAGAAATTACCTGTTTATCCAGGACAATAGCTAAATAACTACCAATATTATTGCTTGTATAATCTCGGAAAATTTTAGTACCCGCAGTGTCCAAAACAAATCCTACTGAAATTGCACCAGCGGGATTCTGCTGAACACCAACCTCGTCAATCGATTGCCCAGTAATAACGGTATGCCATATTTTTTGATTTTCAGTATCGGGCAGAATTTCAGGATAATCGGTAACGATAATTGAGCCAATTAAACTCTGATACTCTTGAGTACTTAGAACACCAAAGTCAACAAATTCTAACTGACCCGTCTCACCTATTACTGAGATGGCTCGTTCAGGGTCGGTTTCTCCAGGCAGTTCTACAAGAATGCGACGGTCACCTACTTGTTGCAGGACCACCTCACCAACACCTAGCATGCCGTTAACACGACCTTCAATAGTTTGGAGAGCGATCCCCATAGATTCTTGATCGACTTCAGTTTCAGCTGGTAGGTCTGCCTCCAGTAGCACTTGAACACCACCCACAAGATCAAGACCCAGGTGAGTCGTGATAGCTTGAGACCCTATAACAGCAGGATCACTTGGCAAATCAATCCAGATTGCAAAGAGCATCAATGGGAAAACAAAATATAGTACATTTCGATATCTTTTTTTCATTTAATATTTATCCATTTTCTTTATTAAGAACAGCCGCCATTATATGCCCGCATCTTTTAAATTGCAACAAAGGAGGAGCGACATTAGTAATTGAATCCCTTCTAATATTAGAATCTACCAGGTATTCGATCTAACTTTTTCCCTAAACAACAACAGCCTTGTGTAACAAAAAAAGAGGACTATGAAATTTCATAATCCTCTTTTTAACTTAAGTTTGATATTAATTAGTAATTACTAAAGTCCCGAACATTCCCGAATCGTAATGCACACCATTTAACTCAAAACAGCCAATTTCCCAAGTACCCACCATTTCCTCAGTCACGGTAAAACTTATCGTGTGTTCTGTTGAATTGGGCGGCACCATAACCATAAATCCTGTATGTTCCATATGCTCTTCTTCCATCTCCATTCCCTCTTCCCCCTCTGCATGCTCATCTTCCATCATCAGTACCACCGGTTCTAAGCCAGCTTCCTCAAATAGGTCAATTTGATAACCATTTGGCCGACTATCCGTCATCTTCACATCTCTTCCAAACATTATTTCATGATCCAATGTCCCCACGTTAACCAAGTGGAGGGTAACCTCTTGCCCAACTTCAAATTCGAGTTCAGCTGGCGAAAACGCATATTCTGACATTTCAATGGTTATTTCAACCGGTTCCGGTGCAGCTTTATCTGTACTACAAGCGCTTAGAATAAAAATTAAAAGTATCATTGCTAGAAAACTAAATCTCTTCTTCATTACAAATCCTCCAAAAAAATAGTGAAACTATACCTAAATTATCCCATTAATAGCTTGCCAGAGATATAAGCATTTCCACCTATCTTTCAATATGCCGATCATTTTCTCGAAACCTTCTTTTACTAAAGAAATTAAAAAAAAACGGGCTCATTCATAATTTTTAATGAATGAGCCCGTAATATTTTTTTGAACCGAATGATATGCTACAGCGAACTACTACAATGAGGGCAGGTTATCCATTCAGCATTTACCGGTTTACTGCAATTCGGGCAAGCTTGTTCACTCATTGCTCTGCCAGATGAACCTCGATTGCTAAAGGTATTACCTAGTGAGACCCCAGCTGCGATCACAAAAATTAGAAGGATTATTGGAATCAACCAACCGAAGGATACCAAACCTCCACCCATCATTCCAAGGTGGCCAAAACCTCCCATCATGCCATATTGGTTATGCATAAAATTTCCTTGCCCAAACATCAGCATACTGGGCACAAATAGCAAAATCACCGCAATAATTATGATTCCAGTAATCCAAAAGAGCGTACTTTTCTTCATTTTTTTAATCCTTTTTGCTAACTTTCAAGATTATCCTTCACATATCTAATTAGCTCATTTACCTGCACATACATCGTGCGGTTGGGGTTATCTGGAGAACCATAATCTTTTACCCAAACAATTTTTCCATCCCCATCTACTAAAACGAATGTATGGCTTGGCTCCCCATTTGCAATGGCCCATTCCAGCACATTATACTTGCCCGAAATTTCTAAAGTAGGGTCAGACAAAACCGGTATATCAGTGATCCCTAAAGCCTTCGCTACAGGACCCATTTCTGCCACACTGTCTCGCGCAATGCTGATCACTTGCACACCCAACTCTTGGAACTTACTACTATTTTGCAAATCTACGATTTGCTCCATACAAGGGTCTCAACCAACCGCCATATGGAAGAAGAGTAGCACGGGTTTTCCGGAATAATCCGAAAGTGAGGTTTTACCACCCAGCGCATTATCCAAAGTAAATTCTGGCGCACTCATGTTGGTATAATAATCATCCGTTTTCTCCGCACCACATGCGGCCAAGGTTAGAACAAGTAAAACAAAAAATATTAATTGTCCAATTTTATTCTTCATATAATCTCCATTTAAGAATAGTTTGATTTTTCCATAGTTAAATAGTAATTCCTCCAATAGCAAATGTCATGCGCCATATTGCTATCAAAAAATAGGCATAATTGCCTATTTAATCAGTCAACCCTGCTAAACCTTTGAAGTAAAATTTGATTATGAATAAACTGCACTCTTCCCCCATTCGAATATTACTAGCAGATGACCATTCTGTTGTTCGAGCTGGAATCCGGCAATTTCTAGAGCAATCCGAAGAAATGCACGTCATTGCGGAAGCAGCCGATGGGGAGGAGGCCAAAGGGTTGATTTCTGAGCATCTCCCAGATGTCGCTGTTCTAGACATTCAAATGCCCAAAGCCACTGGCATTGAAGTAACACGTTGGGTGAGAGAAAACCACAAGGATATTGGCATCCTCATCCTGACCGCGTTTGATGAAACCCCCTATATTTCTGCAGTTATTCAATCCGGTGCAAATGGCTATGTCTTAAAAACCGCGACTCCCCAAGAGGTTATCCAAGCAGTCCATAATGTCCACGAAGGGAAATCAGCCATTGATCAATTGATCATCCAAAAAATGATGACCCAAATGGATCCTGCTTTTGATTTTCACCAGAAAGATAAACCCACAAAAAGAGAGATGGAAGTTCTTCAAGCAGTTGCAAAAGGGTTTACCAATAAAGCAATTGGCATTCAACTCAATATCAGTGATCGTACTGTGCAGGGGCATTTAGCAAACATATTTAATAAACTCCAAGCCTCCAGTAGAACTGAAGCAGTCATGCGTGCAGTTTCATTTGGTTGGCTATCCACCGATCTGAAATGAAATCTAAACTACCCGGCTTACCCATCCCTGGCTCCACCGGCCGCGGTTTAACGGTGAGGCTTTTTGTATGGGTAATTTTGCCCATCATCCTTTTGCTGTTTATCGCAACCTTTGGAAGTTTTGCATTACACCAACGTGAAATGCGCCAAATGGTCGGCGTATTAGATGAACGGGCAGTCCAAACCGCAGCCAGCTCAATTGCAGAACAGCTTGAAAATCGAGCGGTAATTATAGAAGGTTTATCTCTTATGACCGCCGAGGGAAATCTGGAAGAAGATATATTTCCGGCATCCCCATCATTCATGTCAAATTTTGAGTATGGTTTCGCCATATTTTCACCGGATGGGGATATCCTAGCCTCAAAAAATTGGATAATAACAAATCTCCCAAAACAGCTAGAGAATTCCTTAGCCCAATCCAGCGAAAAGGCAAGTTTTTCCCAAATCTATAGTCCCTCAGAAAATGAGCAAAAAATTATTTTTGTCACCGCCGCAGCAACCGTCAATGCCCCCATTATGGTCGGCGCTTTCAATCCCTCCACCTTGGTCGGAAATTCAATAGAAGATGCCTTTGAATTAAAAGAACAAGCCTCAATTTCACTAATTGATTCGTTTGGGGAGGTTTTATATACTTCAGAGGAAGACAATATTAATCGGCTTGAAAATTTCAATGAAAAC
>JABJGH010000022.1 GCA_018662365.1 Chloroflexota bacterium
ATCGCATCATCATCATCTGTGACGAAGGTAAAAGCTTTCCCAGTTCGCTCTGCTCGACCGGTTCTTCCAATTCTGTGAATATAGGCATCCGCTGTATCGGGAATGTCATAATTGACCACATGCGAGATGGACTCAATGTCCAGGCCTCTTGCAGCAATATCTGTCGCCACCATTATCTGCGATTGGCCGCTTTTGAACCCTCGGAGTGCGGATTGGCGTTGATTTTGGGTCCGGTTACTGTGCAAACTGGTTGTGCGATAGCCCAAGTTGCCGATCTGTTTTGATAATTTTTGGGCACGGTGTTTAGTTCGGGTAAAAACTAAAACGGACTTGAATTTTGTTTCGCGTAATAAGGCAATTAGTAATTTAGTTTTTAAATGTTTAGGAACTGGATAAAGGGAATGGGAAACGGTGTGGGCAGGCCTGGCGAGACCAATCGAAACTCTCTTTGGATTTTGAAGCGTTTGTTTTGCTAGGGATTCAATTTCTTTAGGAAAGGTTGCAGAAAAAAGCATGGTTTGCCGCTTATTTGGGATATTTTTTAGGATTCTTTTTACATCTGGTAAAAAGCCCATGTCTAACATGCGGTCAGCCTCGTCTAAAACCAACATTTCAATATTTTGGAGATTCGCATCTCCTTTTTGAATGAGGTCTAATAATCGACCGGGACAAGCAACGACAATTTCAACTTTAGATCGTAAGGCATGTACTTGGGGGTTTGCGCCTACTCCCCCATAAACGGTTGTACTGCGGATGCCAGTGCCGATACTGAATAATCGAAATTCTTGGTGAATTTGTTCTGCCAATTCACGCGTTGGCGTGATGATTAATGCTCTTGTTTGCTTTTTTTGATTTGTAAGTAGTCTATTGAGAATTGGTAATACAAAGGCAGCCGTTTTCCCAGTGCCAGTTTGGGCCGTGCCGATAATGTCCATTCCCTGTAATGCAAGGGGAATAGCTTGGACTTGAATCGGTGTTGGTGTTTCATAACCCGCCTTATTTATGCCCACCTGTAGGCGACTATCAAGATTGAACTGATCAAAGTTCATATTATTTCCTTATTCAGAAGCCAATCATTAGTCAGGGGAATCGAGCGGTGCTCAAATAATAACTATTACAACGACTGCTGATACGTTAGTGATAAGATAACTTTTTCGGGTTTAACTGTCAAGTGAAAAATCAGCCCAACACGAAAAAATATCCCTTTTTAATTATTGTCTTACTCTTTCTCTTTTAGTTTGTCGGCCACGATCTTTGGAATCGAGGAGTCTTTTTCTTAAGCGTAAATTATCGGGGGTAACCTCTAATAATTCGTCATCCGAAAGATATTCTATCGCTTCATCTAGGCTCATTTCCCTTGGGGGGGAAAGTCGTACTTCAATATCCCGAACTGATTTTCGCATATTTGTCAGATGTTTGGCCTTGCAGACATTTACATCCAGATCACCCGGACGTTGATGTTCCCCAACGACCATTCCTGCATACACATCGACCCCCGGCTTTAAGAATAGAATGCCTCTTTCCTCGGCATTTTTTAAGCCAAATGTTGTCGTTGCTCCAGGCTCCCAGGCTACTAAGGATCCACGAGATCTTGATGCAATTGCCCCAGCCATTTTTTGATACCCATGAAAAATACTGTTCATGATTCCTAGGCCGCGAGTGGCTGTAAGGAAATGATGTCTAAAACCCAGTATTCCCCGTGAGGGAACAATAAAGGTTAATATTATGCCCCCTGAGGTAGATTCACTCATATTGGTCATTTCGCCGCGTCGTTTCCCAAGCATTTCAACAATTGGGCCGACGGTGTCTTTACTGGTTTCTATATGCACTTCTTCAAAGGGTTCTTCTTTCTTACCGTCTGTACCGGTTTTGTATATCACTTGGGGGCGGGAAACTTGAAATTCATATCCTTCTCGCCGCATCGTTTCGATCAATATTGCCAAATGTAATTCGCCACGACCAGAAACGATAAAAGTATCCGCGGATTCGGTGTCTTGAACTCGGAGGGATACATTACTTTTTAATTCCTGGAATAAACGTTCACGAATTTTTCTGGAGGTTGCCCAACGGCCTTCTTTTCCGGTGAAGGGGGAGGTATTCACGCCAAACGCCATTTGAACAGTTGGTTCTTCTACTGAGATTGACGGCAGAGCAACAGGGTTTTCAGGGTCGGTCAAGGTTTCCCCGATTGAAATTGATTCGATGCCCGCAACTGCGACAATATCTCCTGCAGCAACTTCTTCCACTTCCACTCTATTTAATCCGTCTTGAAGATAAAGATAACGGATTACCTCTGTCGTAATTTCACCTTTTAAATTTATCTTTGCTACCGGTTGACCCACCTTCATTGTTCCTGAGAATATGCGTCCAACGGCGATCAGGCCTCGATAATTATCATAGGCTAATGTAGTAACTAGCATTTGAAGAGAACCGTCTACGTCTACTTGGGGGGCCGGAATTTCTTTGAGAATCGTTTGAAAAAGGGGCTGTAAATCGGATTCAACTTCGGGGGTAAACCCGGCTTGTTGGGTAGTTGCAATCGCATAAACTACGGTGAAGTCAGCCTGCTCATCAGTTGCACCCAGTTCGATGAAGAGATCGAAAGTTTCGTTCAATACTCTTTCTGGATCTGCATCCTTTCTGTCTACCTTGTTGATCACCACGATCGTTCTGTGACCCATTTCCAAAGCTTTTTTGAGTACAAACCGTGTTTGAGGTCGGGGACCTTCCGCAGCATCGACTAGGAGTAATACACCGTCAACCATATTTAGAACACGTTCAACTTCCCCGCCAAAATCGGCGTGACCTGGTGTGTCAACGATGTTAACTTTCACCATTTCATTAGTTTCGGGATTTTTTATTTGAATAGCTGTATTCTTTGCGAGAATGGTGATGCCGCGTTCCCGTTCTAAGTCATTTGAATCCATTACGCGTTCTTCTACTTGTTGATTAACTCTAAAGACCTGCGCTTGTCGTAATAAACCATCCACAAGGGTTGTTTTGCCATGATCCACGTGGGCAATGATGGCGATGTTTCGAATATCTTCTCTACTTTTTAACATAAAACCTCAATAATTCACAAAAAAACCCCGACGCTTAGGTCGGAGCCTGTTAATAGCCGGATAATTCTATCAGCTATTGGATTAATCGGATAGGTTTGGACGAATTTAATAAATTATGAAAAATCAGAATTATCGAGCAAATTTCAACTTGGTTGCTTATTTTCCCTCCCACCTTGGGGAAATATCTTCAGGGAGTGAAATATCCAACAAATCCAGGCATCTTTGAACTGTATGATTAATAATATCATCTAATGACTTTGGATGATTGTAAAATGCCGGCATAGGGGGCATAATGATCGCTCCAATTTCTGAAGCTTGAGTTAATAGTCGAAGATGGCCTAGATGCATGGGTGCTTCTCTGGGAACCAAAACCAGACGCCTTCGTTCTTTTAAGGTAACATCAGCGGCTCTGGTGAGGAGATTGTCATTGCTTGAATGGGCGATGCCAGATAATGATTTCATAGAACAGGGGATGACGATCATGCCATGGTTTTTAAAAGAACCCGAAGCTATGGGTGCGCCAATATTCGCAAGGGGGTATGTATAGTCTGCAAGATTCTCCGCCTCAGATATTTTGAAATCTGTTTCTGCCGCAATAGTTATTTTTGCCGCGTCCGAAATCACCAAATGGGTCACCACGTTAGGCAAGGTGTTTAGAATTTCTAAAAAACGGATGCCATAAATTGCTCCACTGGCCCCCGAAATTCCAACAATAATAGTTATTTCCCCATCATTTTTTTGGCGTGATTTCATAATATTTCGACAATTCCTTTTTCACCATCTAAGGATATCATTGACCCAGATTTAATTTCAGTGATATTTATTTGGTCCACACAGGGAATCTCGGAGATGATACATCCTACAGCAGTGATGGTTTCACATTCAATATTGATAATGCCGATCGGTGCAAGTTGGTTATATTTTAAACGGTATAAAGTATATGAACCTACGGTGGAGCCCTTTCCTGCTGGAAATACTAGAATTTTGCCTGAGATGGATTGCCCTTCTAGATCATGCCCGTTTTCCACGATTATTCCTGTTTCTGGGTCAACCCCGCCAAAAAATGATATCCCCATTTTGCTGACCAAACACTCGCCTTCAATAATGCCTGGATATATAGATCGCCCACTAAATTTCATTTTAATGCCGCCTCAACCACATCATCAAAGGGCAAAAGTAAGGTTTTGAAATTATTTTTACTTGCACCGTAGTAGCAAGCTTTTGCGCTGTCGGTAACAAGCGTTTTAAATCTTCCTTTAATTGGGGCAACGACACAACATGTGTCAGTGGCGAACTTTGCGCCGCTGGCTTCGATAATTTTCGAGTACCCCAAACTATCTGCAGTTTTTTTGGTCGGACGCCCCGTGGTGATCCAAAACTCTTTTTTTACTTCTTTGCCCTTTAGGATCTCTGCAATTCTAGCAATTTCGTTTATGGCGAGATGGGGGCATCCTAAACTAACGAAATCTATTTCCTCATCTTCAATTTTGCTACTTATTATTAATTTTGCTTGATCTATATCTCTTTCATTAATCTCCAAAGATTGACTTGGTTGATCATAAAGATAGGCTTCGGGTGTAATTCCTTGCATGTGAAATATTGCAGCACCCGCATATGTAGCAATGCTGGCACAGAAGGATTTCAATTCTTCTAAGTTAGCAGAGGAAATGCCGGTAATGAAAGGAATTTTTTTAGTGTGCTGATCAAGTTTTTTTGATATTGCAAGACCAAGCGCACCAAAATGGTAAGTTCCTTCTAGTGAAGAATTAACTTTGATGGAGACGGTGGGCTTTCGATTTTCCTCTATATGGTACCCATAAGCAGGTGTTTTTCCAGTGAGTGCGGCTGCTAACGCACTTGGCCCTCCCTCACGATTTGTTCTCGCCCCGATCACTGAATTTGCATAACAAACTGCGCTACTCTCTGACCAAGCGATATTGTCACCATAATTTGGGTTATTTCCTACTAGATAAGGGGTGCAAGAGCAAGTGGTATTTACTCCCATAGAGGAAAATGCTTCAAGCACACGATTTTGGTTCCTAGCAAATTCTGGGCTAATCCCCAGTTTTTCCCAATTTTCAATATCCATACCAGCGGGATTGAGAGTGGTTATTGTTCTAGTTTTTCCGCCCCCTGTAGCCATTTCTTCTAAAAAGCTTAAACCCGCTTCGCCTAAATTGTCATAACTTACCCCGGCAATTTGAACTGATTTTGCCGGAATTAATTTTTCAGCGCCGTAAATTTTTCCTAATGTCGTGAGAATCTGCATCGCCTTTTGCGTTGCTGGCCCCTCTTTTCCATCAAGCATAGCTTTTTCTTGCGGATTGAGTTTCATATCGAGTCGCTCAAAAAACTTTCTAAATTTATCTTTGGAAATTCTGCTTTATCAAAGTGTTCGGTATTTCCCAGTGGTTTTGTAAGGTCAAAGCCGATGCGAGTGGTATTTTTTGTATTAAATTCTGCGCTGGGGTCGAGGCTAGAGCCGGGAGCCTTATCAAAAATAACTAAATCTTTGTTTCCTTGAAAACGGGTGGCCATGGCCCATTCAATTTCTGAGGGGTTATATATATCGATATCGGAATCCACAATAAAAACATGCTTACAAGAACCATGTCCGTCAAAAGCTGCTTGAATAGCTTTTTTGGGGTCCTCTTTACTTTGTTTGTCAATTTGAACGATTGCGTGTAGCCATGAACAACCGCCAGGATTAATATTTACATCTAAGCATTTTACAACTTCGTTTACCTTTCGAAATATTGTGGGTTCGCGGGGCATGCCCATTAATAATTTATGCTCGAGGGCTCCTGGTAAAAGCGCTTGCCATATGGCATCTTTGCGATGGGTGATGGCCTTGACTTCAAAAACAGGCTCGTCTCGAATAATGTCGTAGGTGCCAGTAAGGTCCACAAATGGACCCTCTGCATGGGTTCTATCTAGGTAAACCGTGCCTTCGATCACAATTTCCGTTTCAGCTGGAACAAATACGTCCACAGTTTTTGCTTTTACCACTTTTAAGGGTTCCATTGCGTTGGCGATTTCCAATTCATCAACCCCAATTTCTACAGATGTTGCAGCAGCAGCTAAAACATTAGGGGCATTCCCCAAACATATTGCGACATCTACTTGTCCTAAATCCCTTAGAAATGTATCGAAATGGCGACCTCTGACAATCCTTACAGTCATTTCTGTTTTGCTAAATTGCATACTCCGATGGTAATCTGCATTTTGTCCATATTTGGGATGGGATGTAATAAAGACTCCTGCACTAATGTAATTGCCACCGTCTTTTTCGCAATGCATTAATATAGGAAGCTGATCCAGGTCAGGATCGTCCATTATTAGTTCTTGGCAGGGGGCATTTGTTACTACTTCATATTCACTGCGGTTATTGATTGAATAGGTTAATAGGGGGATAATTTCTTTTGTAGTTATTCCAAAGTATTCGGCAAAAGATTCTTTTGAGCAGAACAGATTACCCATCACTTTGAAACTTGATTCTTTTACATTTTCAAAAATTATTGGTCTCGGCTCTAATTCTTTTAATACCCCGGCAATTTCAAAATCTTTTGAGATGGGCTGATTGATTTTTAGGATTTTCTCATGTTTTTCTAACTTATCTAAATGAGTTCTTAACGTCATATTTGATCCTGTTTAAAGAATAATATTTTTTTAATCTTATACCACATTTGGAGTAGTCCATTAATTCCGGGATAATCAATGATATTAGTTTTATAAGAAAATTAAATATTTGGTAATTATTTTTGTGAAATTTAGTATAATCCAGTTGGCTAAAAGAGCGAGCAATCTTCTAAATATGATTTTTAGGAGAAAAAAATGGAATTAGTAATCGATTTTCCTGGTGGCGCAAGAGTTGATGCCCACTTTGGCCCCTATGACGTACCCACGGATCAACCACCACAAGGCGGTGGATCTGGTTCTGCCCCAACGCCCTACGCAGTATTTTTATCGTCTATGGGCACTTGTGCTGGTATTTTTGTATTGGGGTTTTGTAAACAAAGAGGACTTCCTGTTGAAGGAATAAAAATTGTTCAACGAGTAGATAGAAACCCTTTGACTGGTCTAGCCTCGGATGTTGAACTTGAAATTCAAGTGCCTGAAAGTTTTCCCGATAAGTACCATGCCGCGTTGGTAAAATCTGCGGAACAATGTTTGGTAAAGAAACAATTTGAGAGTCCCCCCAAATTCAATATTCATACCGAAGTAAAATAGATATTTTTTTGGTATCTCGTGAATCTAAAGAAACTAGGCAAAAAAACCTAGTTTCTTTTTTACATTCTTTTTACAACTCCTAAACTTGTGATTAATCTTAATTCTGAAATAGGTGATTTAATTTATTCAATAATAGGAGTTATAAAAATGAGCAAATTAAAATTGAAGGAAATAAGAAAAGTCTTAATCGTAATATCTGCTGGAATATTGTTTTCCGCATGCGGAAACACTTTGATTAATGGGAATGGTTTGACGATATCAAAAAAGGCAAATAATCAAATTGAAACGAAGGCATCTGAAACTATTATTGATGCGACTTCTAGTGGTGATTCTGCAGATACCGAATTGCCAGCAGGAAGTTTGACTTACCCGATAGTGGGGACTGGTCAAACAAAATGCTATGATAATTTCAATGAAATATCCTGCCCGGATGATGATGATAGTTTTTTCGGACAAGACGGAAATTACGATACTGGATCATTTAAATACCAAGACAATGAAGATGGCACAGTAAGTGATTATTTGACGGGATTAATGTGGAAACAAGACCCAGGGGAGAAAGTAAGCTATGCGGAAGCCTTAGGGAATCTCGAAGGATTTGAACTGGCGGGTTACACAGACTGGCGATTTCCGACCATAAAAGAATTGTATTCACTTATTGATATGTCTGGCATTGACCCGAGTGGCTGTGATTCTATCCAGCAATGTCCGGATATTCAATCCTTTATAGATCAAGACTTTTTTGTTTTTGAGTATGGACAGGCTAGCAATGGAGACCGAATGATTGATTCTCAATTCGCAAGCTCTACGCTTTATGTCGGTGAAGACACGAATGATCAATTGATGTTTGGCGTCAACTTTGCAGATGGGCGAATAAAAGGTTATGGAATTGGACCGATGCCCGGACGAACCGAAGCAAAAACATTTTACGTGCTATACGTGCGGGGTAATGAGAACTATGGAAATAATGATTTTGTTGATAATAACGATGGAACAATCACAGATCTGGCGACTGGATTGACATGGCAGCAAAATGATAGCGAGACAGGCATGAATTGGGAAACCTCACTTAACTACTGTGCCAATTTAGAAATCAATGGCAACGATGGTTGGCGATTGCCAGACATAAAAGAATTACAAAGTATCTTAGATTATTCCAGATCTCCTTCGTCCACAAATTCTGCTGCAATTAATTCCATTTTTTCTACAAGCAGTATTACAAATGAAAGGGGTGCGCAAGATTTTCCATTTTTTTGGAGTAGTACTACTCATGTAAACTATAGAATTGGTGGTACTTCAGCATCCTATATGGCTTTCGGAGAAGGGTTGGGATATATGCGGAATTCGTGGATTGATATTCATGGGGCTGGTACCCAACGGAGTGACCCAAAAATTGGAGATGTAAGTGATTACCCCTTTGGTCATGGCCCTCAGGGGGACGCCATCCGAATTGAGAATTATGTCCGATGTGTTAGTAATTAGTAGAAATTGGTTTATTGAAAGATTTTAAGCCAGAAAAACATATGGTTTGAAATCTTTTTATTTAAATCTTGATTACTTCATAATTTATTTTCCAAAAATAATACCGTTTCTTTGGAATTGCAAAGACGATTTTCTTGGGTTTTCTGCAACCGGTTTCGAAAGGGACATCTGCACTATTTTTGAGGGGATGTATGTCCCTACGAATTGATATTCCATAGGATTATACTTATTTGAACCCGAATTTGTAAATTTTATCTTTTTAGTCCTATTTATGGAGAGCCTTATGAGTCGACAAAAAATAACAGTTGATGGTAACCAAGCGGTTGCTTCGGTTGCCTTTAAATTAAATGAGGTAATTGCGATTTATCCGATTACACCCTCCTCACCAATAGGTGAGTGGGCGGATCAATGGGGAGCAGAAGGAAAACCCAATATATGGGGGACGACACCTTTAGTGGTTGAAATGCAAAGTGAGGGTGGTGCTGCGGGGGCAGTGCATGGCGCTCTTCAGGCTGGTGCATTGACCACTACATTTACAGCTTCCCAGGGATTATTATTGATGATTCCTAATATGTATAAAATCGCGGGAGAATTAACGTCTACGGTATTCCATGTGGCTGCACGATCGATAGCTGCACAAGCCCTTTCAATTTTCGGGGACCATAGTGATGTGATGGCCACGCGGGCAACCGGATTTGCCTTGATGTCCTCCAACTCTGTGCAAGAGGCAATGGACATGGCATTGATCTCCCAAGCTGCAACTTTAAAATCTCGAGTGCCCTTTATTCATTTCTTTGATGGGTTTAGGACGTCTCATGAGGTCGCTAAAGTTGAGCAATTGACCGAAGAAGATATGCGAGCCATGATCGATGATGAGATGGTTCGGGAACATCGAATGCGCGGACTCTCACCAGATAGGCCCGTATTAAGAGGCACAGCACAAAATCCAGATGTATTCTTCCAGGCTAGAGAAACGGTTAATCCTTTTTATAATGATGCACCTGCTATTGTTCAAGATGCGATGGATAAGTTTGCTGAAATCGTTGGAAGAAAGTATGAACTTTTCCAATATGAAGGCCCTAAAGATGCTGAACGGGTAATCATAATGATGGGTTCTGGTGCTGAAACTGCTCATGAAACTCTCAATGCCTTAAATAAAGATGGGGAAAAGGTAGGATTATTAAAAGTAAGGCTTTATCGCCCCTTCTCTGTTGAACATTTCATCAATGCCCTTCCTAAATCGGTCAACGCGATTGCAGTTTTGGACCGAACAAAGGAACCTGGCAGCACTGGTGAGCCAATGTATGTGGATGTGGTCACTGCATTGAACGAAGCAATTAGTTCCGGTAATTCTCCATTTAGCAAAATGCCCAAAATTATTGGTGGTCGCTATGGGTTATCTTCCAAGGAATTTACTCCCGCAATGGTAAAGGCTGTATTTGATGAATTATCAAAAGAACAGTCAAAAAATCACTTTACGATCGGTATCAATGATGATGTGACACACACCAGCTTAACTTATGATGCGGATTATGTGATCGAAGATGTAGAAGCAGTCCGGGCAGTATTCTATGGGCTGGGTTCAGATGGCACTGTAGGTGCAAACAAAAATTCAATTAAAATAATTGGTGAAGATACTGATAATTTTGCCCAGGGTCATTTTGTTTATGACTCAAAGAAAGCTGGCGCAGTAACCGTATCTCACTTAAGGTTTGGTCCTAATCCGATCAGATCTACATATGAAATACAAAAAGCAAACTTTTTAGCTTGTCATCAATTTAATTTCTTAGAACGAGTGGATATGTTCAAATTGGCTGATGAGGGAGCAACTTTCTTGCTGAATAGCCCTTATGGACCTGATGAAGTCTGGGATGAGTTGCCAAAGACAGTCCAGCAAACGATCATTGATAAAAAATTAAAATTCTACGTGGTCGATGGTTATACTGTTGCAGAAAAAGCTGGCATGGGCCGAAGAGTGAATACGGTGTTGCAAGCCTGTTTCTTTGGTATCAGCGGTGTATTGCCTAAAGACGAAGCAATCGCAGCAATTAAGAATGCGATTAAAAAGACCTATGGAAAACGGGGAGAGGAAATTGTAAAAAGGAATTATGAAGCTGTGGATATGGCTTTAGAATATTTACACGAGGTAGAGGTTCCCGATTCCGCAACTAGTGATTTCGATGTAATCCCTCCTGTCCCCGCCGATTCTCCTGAATTCGTAAAGGATGTTTTAGGAACAATTATTGGACGACGTGGTGACAGTCTCCCAGTAAGTGCTATGCCAGTGGATGGCACTTACCCCACTGGGACTACTCAATATGAAAAACGTAATATTGCTTTAGATATTCCTGTTTGGGAAGCTGACATTTGTGCAGAGTGTGGAAAGTGCGTTATGGTTTGTCCACATGCCGTGATTCGGCAGAAAGTTGTGGATGAGGTCTTGCTAAAAGGAGCTCCATCTACCTTCAAATCAAAAGATGTAAAAACTTGGAAGAATTTTAAGGGGAAGAAATACCTACTACAAGTTTCTCCTGAAGATTGCACTGGATGTAGGCTATGCGTTGAAGTTTGCCCTGCTAAGGACAAAAGCCAAGTAGGTCGAAAGGCGATTAACATGGCTCCCCAACTCCCTCTAAGAGAGCAAGAATCCGAAAATTGGGAATTTTTCTTGGGTTTACCTGAGGTAGATCGAGCCGAATTAGATGTCAGCAGGGTAAAAGATTCTCAATTCCTACTTCCAATGTTTGAGTTTTCTGGTGCATGTGCTGGTTGCGGTGAAACACCTTATCTAAAATTAATCACACAATTGTTTGGTGACAGAATGGTGGTTGCGAATGCGACTGGCTGTTCTTCAATTTATGGTGGAAATTTGCCCACCACGCCATGGTCAAAAAATGCAGATGGACGTGGACCTGCTTGGTCTAATTCTTTATTTGAAGACAATGCAGAATTCGGATTGGGGATGAGATTGTCAATGGATAAGCAAGAAGAATATTCTATTGAACTAGTCAGGGAATTGGCTGAAGAAATAGGTACTGAACTGGCCGAGCAGATACTATCTGTTGATCAAACCACGGATGTAGGAATTCAAGCACAACGAAAAAATGTTGAGGAATTGAAAGAGAAATTGTCTGGATCCTCGGATTCTCGGGCAATTGATCTACTCAGCTTAGCCGACGTACTGGTAAAGAGAAGTATGTGGATCATAGGAGGGGATGGGTGGGCCTATGACATTGGATATGGTGGATTAGATCATGTGATGGCCTCTGGGCGAAATGTGAATATCCTAGTGATGGATACTGAAGTATATTCCAACACTGGTGGTCAATCCTCCAAGGCAACCCCTCGTGCTGCCTCAGCCAAGTTTGCAGCCAAAGGCAAGGATTCACCTAAAAAAGACCTGGCATTAATGGCAATGTCTTACGGGAATGTTTACGTTGCTAAAATTGCGATGGGCGCAAATGATACACAAACACTTAATGCAATTTTGGAGGCAGAAGCCTATGATGGTCCTTCCTTGATTATTGCGTATAGCCAATGTATTGCACATGGAATAGATATGCAAAAAGGATTAACTCAGCAAAAATTAATTGTTGAATCAGGTGGATGGCCATTGCTACGTTACAACCCTGAAAATGCTGAACAAGGAAAAAATCCTCTTAAATTAGATTCAAAAGATCCTAAAGTAAAATTTGAGGAATTTGCCTATAATGAAAATCGATACAAGGTGTTGCTCCAATCTTATCCGGATCGTGCAGAAGATCTGATGGAAAAAGCAATTGAAGATAACGATAAGCGATGGAATTTTTATAAGCAAATGGCTGCAATGCATTACGATGATGGAAGCGAAGAAGCCTGAATCAAATGAATGGGACGAGAATACTAGTCTCGTCCCATGTTTTTTTCTAGTTAAAGTTTAATTTTGAAAATCTGACCTCAACAATAAATTATATTTCAAAAGGAAATCCAATGAAAAAGCTTGAGACAAACTATTTGGGGTTGAAATTAAAAAACCCCCTAGTTGTATCTGCATCTCCCTTTTCTGAAAAAGTAGAAGCGGTAGTCGAATTGGAAAAAGCGGGAGTGAGTGCCCTAGTGATGCATTCTTTATTTGAAGAACAGATCACACATGAAAGCTTATCCTTAGATCACCATTTGGAGTATGGCACTGATTCCTTTGCAGAAGCCCTTTCTTATTTCCCTGATAGTGGACGATATACATTGAGTACTGATTCCTATTTAGAAAAATTGAGGGATCTTAAAAAAGCGGTGGATATTCCGATAATTGCAAGCCTAAACGGATCATCAAGTGGAAAGTGGATTGAATTTGCTGAGAAGATTGAAGCGATGGGGGCAGATGCCCTAGAATTAAATTTGTATTACTTGCCTACAGATCCCGAACAAACCAGTATGACTTTAGAGAATACATATTTGGAACTTGTCCAAAATATTTGTCGGGCAGTAGAAATTCCTGTTGCTGCCAAGCTTAGCCCATTCTTTTCATCGCTTCCAAATTTTTCTAAAAATTTAGCTGACGCGGGCGTACAGGGACTTGTGCTTTTCAATCGGTTCTATCAACCCGATTTAGATCTGGATGAATTAGAAGTTGTACCTAAACTCAATTTGAGTAACAACCAGGAAATGTTGCTTCCCCTGCGATGGGTATCCATTCTATATGGACGTGTTGATCTAGATTTTGCGTTAACTTCTGGAGTTCAATCGGGATTGGACGTATTAAAAGCCATGATGGCAGGCGCCAATGTCACAATGGTTGCTTCAGAATTATTACGAAAAGGATACGGCAGAGCCACAGAAATTTTAGAGTCGATCAATATGTGGATGGAGGAAAATGATTACGAATCCATTCAGCAAATGCAAGGGAGCATGAGCATGCAAAGTGTATCTGATCCATCCGCATTTGAGAGGGCTAACTATATGAAAGTATTAAGTTCTTTCACAGATTTGCCATAAGTATTTTAATTAAAAAAATAAAACCAGGAGATGATTAATTTATTTCCTGGTTTTTTGTTTCCCTCTTCAATTATGGTATTGTTAGATGCTGGAGTAATTAAAAACATAAAATAAATTTACCCAATTTGGGGGTTAGAAAATTTTGAAAATCACAAATGAACGCCTAAGAAAAAGTCTACATCAGGCATTAAAATCCTGGAAAAATTTAGATTTTGGTAAGGATCAGGTTCTTCCGAAATTAGTTGAATCCATGGGATATGCTTCGATTTCAGAATTGTTGGAAAAGGGAATAGACGATTTATCGAAAATTAATCCCCTTGAATCGCACATATTGTTTTTAAGGTTTAAAAGTGATCGAACAATCATTTCTATTGCGCATGAGCTGAATTTTAGTTCTGATCAAATTAACAGAATGCAACGAAAAGGTATAACTCACTTAGCCCAAATCTATTTGAAAGAAGGGATGGTCATAAAGGAAGCTAAGGCAAATTATTTGATGCACAATTTGCCAACTAGAGATCCTGCCAAATTGTTTGGATTAGACAATGCCATTGATTCAATAGTGAATAGAGTATTAAGTGTTGACAGCCCAAATATTTATACCATTTCTGGTCTGGGGGGAATTGGAAAAACTTCATTAGCAGATGCGGTTGCTCGAATAGTTTTAATCAGGCACTCCTTTGCCGACATTCATTGGATTAGATATGAAAAAGAAATAATAGATCAGTCTGGCATTAATGTTTTAGTGAATAGTTTGGCAAATGAAATATTGCCAACTGAGATCGACGAATCAATTGTTGAAGAAGCGTTAATTCAAGAGTTTAAATCGAAAACAACCTTAATAATTATTGATAATTTGGGATCAGAAACTAATATTAATTTAGTGATCAAAAAATTATCTCAAATTAGTGGAAAAAGCAAATTTTTTCTCACAAGCCGACAACATCCATCTAAAGATGTTCAATCTTTTAATTACAGAATTTCTGAGTTGAGTCAAGAGGATTCGGAAAAAATTACTGTTAATCAAGCAGAAAATATTGGATTGGGTAAGCATAAACAAGAAATTATCGAAAATTTTGATTTTATTTATTCAAGGGTAGGGGGAAATCCACTGGCGTTAAAATTGCTTGTCGGACTTTTAGAAGCATTGCCGCTCGGGATTATATTGAATGAATTCAAAAACACAAAGCTTGATGATGTTATAAGTTTATACAAACATATTTATCTTTTATCATGGCAGTCATTAAATAACAAATCAAAAAGACTTTTGCTTGGCATGATCCAAGTTAGTGATAATGGGATAACTTTTGATAATATGGTTAAACATAGCGGATTGAATGAAATAGAAACAACTAAATCGCTTCAATCGCTTTTTAATCGCTCTTTACTAGAATGGCGAGGGGGTTTGGAAGATCGCAGATACGGGATTCATCAACTCACTCATACTTTTCTAGAAAATGATATTTTGAATGATGCAGATTTTAGAATTTGACCCCAAAAAAGAATTTATACAATCGGTCCAACTAAATTTAAACTATTGGTTAGACAATTTATTGGACGCTCCGAAACTTGACCAGGCTAACCTCCGTCGTGCAGTTCTTTATGGATGCAGATATAAGGAAACAATTGATTTTAGCTTGAAATTAATGCGCAATTCGATGCCTTTGATTGAAAAGCGTGGGGATTTCAATGAATGGCTGGAAATTATTGATCGTTTAAAAAACCCGGAAAAAAGTTTAGAAAAAATTGATCAAGGATTATTATTTATTTTTCAGGGAGATTTAGAGTTTCAATCAAATTTTTTTCTCGCTGCGATCGATAGTTTTCAGAAAGCGAAACAAGTTGGGGACGAAATTAATAATATGGAGATAGTTATTAATTCTTCAATTGGATTATGTCAAAGTAGTTGGGGGTTAAGAAACTTTGACCTTGCAAAAAAATATGGTGAGGATTTATTGAATATGGAGGAGGATGAATTTTTTCAACTTGCCAAGATTGCCTTAATTGATAATATTCTTGGTATGATCTCCTTGAGTGAAAATAAACTTAAGAAAGCTACAAGGTATTTCCAAGCAGCCAAACGAATATATATAAAAAATAAAGACAAGCTTGGAGAAATGAGAATACAGAATAATCTGGCAATTATTGACATTGCGAAAGAAAATAATAAAAGTGCATTAAAGCGATTAAACCAGGCAGAAAACTTTTTTAGTATTAATGGATTTGATGCCGATATGATAAAGATTAGAATGTCAAAAGGTTTTATGTATTATCGAATGGGAAATTTGATTTCGGCAAAATATATATTTTCAAATGCAATTCCTGAAAATTGGGAATATTCTGCCACTAAATACCATATTGCATGGGGCGATTTCGTTTTAGGAGCAATTGAGTTAACCCAGAATAATCATGAAGAATCGAGAATCTATTTTGGAAAAAGTTTAAAATATTGGGAGGAATCAAACAACACTGATATGGTGTTGCTTACAAAAAACGTAATAAAATTATTTAGTGCCGATAATTAATTTCGGTAGAAAATAGGCTCTATAGGAATTGTGGTAAAAACTGTAGGGATAACAAACCCATAACTATCCCCACAATCCACCCGGCAATTACATCTGAAAGATAGTGAACCCCCATAGCAATTCTGGCTAACCCCACAAGAGGGCCCCATATAATTAACAATATTCCAAACCAAATAGGTCCCAATCCAAGGGCCACAACGCCAATTAACATTGCCCTTGCAGCATGGCCGGAAGGAAAAGAATGTGGATCTGTTTTGCGATAGATCTGACCCCATTCACCTTCAGGACGATTTCGGCGAATTGTAAATTTTAGTATAAGGACAATAATCGCCGTGAAAAATATCGCGATAAAAAGGATTGCAGATCGGTATTTCCAAAATAAATTTCCAAAATACCATAGAATTGGTAAAGCAAGTAACCAAAACCAAGAGTCTCCGGAATGAGCTAGGAAAGCTGAGAAATTCCTTAAATTTCCTGGTTGCTCAGCAACCCTAAGGCGCTTAGAGATATTAGCGTCTTTATTGAGAAAGTCTTTTAATGACATTTATCTAGATTCAAAGTCTTTGATCAATAATTCAAGTTGTTCGGCTTTATCTGCATCCATCGCAATTTCAGCGTAGGGGCAGCGAATTGCACGGGCTTTCATCCCAATTCTTTTTGAGATTCTCGCTGCCGCTTGTTCAGGTGTGATGAGTCTTAAAGCAATTAGCAATAAATTGTCAATACCAACCATGGCGACTTGCTTCAATGGTTTTTTGCGATTGGCTTCTAATTTATTCCAAAGTCCCTCTTGGGCGACTACAGAAGAGGTTGTAAAAACGTTCATGTCCCCGCCACATAACTCAACACCTTTTAATTTTGTGTAGGTTCGATTAGCTCCAGGAAATCTTTTCTCCATTACAGCACGTTCAATGATGTTGTAATAAAGGTCGTCATCCGTCTCCCGGCAGGTATCTACGAGCCAATCAACCATTTCTGTAGTGATCGCAGGTATGTCTGAGGCAATGGCTAGTACATACTTCGCATCTTGATTTATTTCTACAATTTTTTCGGTACCAGCCTTGATGTTGTCAATCATCCCGCCTTGGTGAGATACGTAATGGATTGGCTTTTTACATGTAAGCCCTGTAGAATCATCTAAACTAACAATGACCACATTATTGATCTTGGATGATTCGCCAACCGCATCTAAAATCCATTGGATCATTGGCTTTCCGCCAACTTCCGCTAAAGCCTTAGATTTTCCCAGCGTATATTTAAAAAAGGGATCATCTTCGGATGGAAAACCTCCCGCAGTAATTAGAGCATCCATTAATTTAACTCCTGAATTTCAGGCTTGAAACCTAATTTATCAATTAACTCATCCAATTCTTGATGGGTAAGCACGCGGTCTTTTCCGGAAACAGCTATAAGGGCAGCCTCCATCATATTTGTCCCAAAGGAGCGACCTTCTAAGACCGGTGTTGCAGTGACGAGATATTTTATTCCGATGGATCTGAAAAATTCAACATCTTCGCTAGTAGTTGTATTTGTAATAATTACTTTGTTTTCTAATTTATCGGGCATATGACGTTTGATATAGTGGCAATCTCCAGCAATGATCTCTGCCCATTGATAATGCTTCTCAAATTTTGGCACACGAATTTCTTGTTTCTCGCCGGTAGGATAGATCCAATCAAATGGTAGACGACCTGCTATGGGCATCATGATAGCTGCTGCAGCTTTTAAAGATTTTTCTGTATGTAAGGAAAGGGGGATGCCCAAACCAAACATGAAATCGCCAAATGTGCAATTAAACCCAGAATCTAAAAAGGATTTTGTCATCCCCCAACGATCTATTCCTAGACTCACAAAGACGTTTTTTTCTTTGATGAAATCCCCATGTTTTTCCATGAAAGTTGGTAAAGCCCGACTTTCAAGCGTATTTTTTAATCCTGTACCGTCAACTAGTGGCGTTTGTTTAACAAAACGAACCATTGGTTTTACTGAATGGAGGAGATACCATTTGTCATCGACCAAGGTCCCGAGGTCTGCGCCCCCGACACCAAATGCATCCACTTTTCCATCTAATTCTTTATATAATTGTGCTGCTTTTTCCATATCCCCATCGCAGCCAATCCTTTCAATGCTTACCTTTTCCCCCAATAATTCAATTTCAACGGCTTTGTCTCTTTTTGAAGAACCCAAGCTCACACTCACTGCGCGTTTCATAGGATGCTTCCTCCTCAGGGATTAAAAAAAATATTAAAATGAGTATAACCTATCGAATTGATTTATAAAACCCTTGCCTAATAAGTATCCATTAAAAATGGATACGAAAACGAATTGAAAATATGTTCATTTGATTAGACAATAATTAACCAGTATAATGCTTCAAAACTAAAATTGTTTGGCGACCAAAAAGGATTCTTTGTATGAAACCAAATTATGCATATTTTGAAGGAAAAATTGTTCCCTACTCTGAAGCAAAAGTGGGTGTGTTAACTCATTCATTTAATTACGGGACAGGAGCCTTTGGGGGCGTTCGAGGTTACTGGAATGAGGAAGAGGAACAATTATTTATTTTTCGAGCTAACGACCATTACACTAGATTATTGCAATCTGGACAATTATTATTAATGGAGTTTGATCTTGGACCCGAGGATCTAACGAATATCACTATTGATCTTTTGAAAAAAGAAGATCACCATCAAGATGTTTATGTTCGGCCCTTGATTTATAAAAGTGACGAACTCATTGGAGTGAAACTTCATGATCTAAACGCTGATATTTCAATCGTTTCATTGCCTTTCTCGAAATATGTTTCGAATGACACAAACGCCCATGTGACAATATCCTCTTGGCGAAGAGTTGACGATAATATGATACCAGCGAGGGGAAAGATCGTGGGAGCTTACGTGAACACCGCATTAGTAAAAACGGATGCAGTCCGTGCAGGATTCGATGAAGCCTTGGTGTTAAATGTTGACGGCCATTTATCTGAAGGAAGTGCTGAAAATTTGTTCATGGTGAAAGGGGGCAAACTTGTGACTCCTGCGGTGACAGACAATATATTAGAGGGCATCACACGTCGAACAATAATGGAGCTAGCTTCTGTGGAAATCGGGATAAAAGTTGTAGAAAGATCGATAGATCGAACCGAGATCTATTTGGCAGAAGAAGTATTTATGACCGGGACTGCAGCGCAGGTTACTGCAATTACAAAAATTGATCATCGCAAAATAGGAAATGGTGAAATGGGTCCAATCGCTTCAAAATTGCGTGAGTTATATGATTCCGCGGTTCGAGGAAAGTTAGAGAAATATCGACATTGGAATACACCTGTTTACTAAAAAAAACGAATGGAAAAGATTTTCAGCAAGGCAAGAAGTATATATGTTGACAAATCAGACATAATAAGCTAAATTAGCTAGAATAAATATTTTATATGGAGATAAAAATGTGGTATTGCTCGTGTATTAGGCGGGGTTGAAAACTGCCTGATATTAAAAAACAATAATATTATTCCTTGATAATCTAAAGGTAACAGGCAGTTTTCCCTCGCAATCAAAATATTAGTATTTTGACAAGCCGATGAGGCCCTGTCTGTTTTTTTTGTTTAATAACCGATTGTTTTTTATAAAGGAATAATAAAATAAATGTTAAGAACTGACTTTTCAACACCAAATAAGCTAAAAGAATATAAAAGTGCCATAGAATTTGCAATTGGAAATACCCCATTAATTCAAATAAGTAATGTTGCTAAACAAATTAAACCGCATGTAAAAATATTTGCAAAGGCGGAATGGCTAAATTCTGGGGGATCAATAAAAGATAGGCCTGCTCTAAAAATTATCCAAAATGCTATTTCCCAGGAATTGTTAAGCGAAGACATTCGTTTGCTTGATTCAACATCTGGAAACATGGGGATAGCTTATGCTTCCATTTGTGCATCAATGGGCATTGGCGTCACCCTTACATTGCCAGAAAATGCTAGTCCAGAAAGGCTGACAATTTTAAGCGCGTTGGGGGCAGAATTAATATTAACTGATCCGCTTGAAGGTTCGGATGGCGCCATGATTGTTGCGCGGAAAATCGCCAAAGATTTTCCAAAAAAATATTATTTTGCTGATCAATATAATAATCCTAATAATTGGATGGCCCATTTTGAGACTACTGGTCCTGAAATTTGGAATCAAACTAAAGGAGGGGTCACTCATTTTGTTGCAGGACTAGGTACAAGCGGGACCGTCACCGGCGTTACAAAATACTTAAAAGAGCAAAATGAGGAAATTCAATCAGTTGCTTTTCAGCCGGAATCTCCGTTTCATGGGATCGAGGGATTAAAACATATGCCTTCTTCTCACCTACCAGGAATATATGAACAAGGCTTACCGGATATAAATCTTCAAATCAGTACAGAAAAATCATATGAAATGGTCAGGAGATTAGCCAAAGAAGAAGGTTTATTTGTCGGTTTGTCTTCTGGGGCTTCGATTCAAGCAGCGATCGAATTGGCAAAAGATCTCGAGGAAGGGGTAATAGTAACAACGCTTCCTGATGGGGGATATAAATATATCAGTAACCAAATATGGGAATCTTGATAATGAAAATACAAATTGAATCAGAAATAATGAACAGAATTCAGATAATTGGAGAAGCAGCATATCCTGAAGAAGCGGCAGGATTTATTTTCGGACTTGATCTTAATGGGCAGAGAATTGCTAAGGAAATATGTGAGGTAAGGAATTCTAAAGAAAATGGAAAACGGCATAATAGATATCTGATAACCCCGAAGGATTTTTTTCAGGGTGAAATAGCTGCAGAAGAAAAAGGACTTGAGGTAATTGGGGTTTTTCATTCCCATCCTGACCATCCAGATCAACCTTCTGAGTTTGATAAAGAGTGGGCGATGCCATGGTTTTCATATGTGATTACAAGTGTTGAAAAAGGCATTGCGATATCTAGTCGATCTTGGCGTCTACTGGATGACAGGTCAAGATTTCAAGAAGAAAAAATAACCTCTGTGCAAGAAAAATTGGAGAAATAATAATATGACCACTTTGAAAATTCCATCTCCTTTGCGAGCCTATACGGATGGAGAAAAACAGATTGAAATTGCTGGGAAGGATGTCGGAGAAGCAATAGAAGAATTGATTGCCATTTATCCCGCATTAAAAATTCATTTGATTGGTGAGGATGGAGAATTGAGACAATTTGTAAACCTTTTTGTAAACAATGAGGATGTTCGATATCTGAATGGTACTAGGACTGTTCTCGGAAAAGAAGATCAGTTAATGATCATCCCAAGTATCGCGGGGGGATCTGAGGCAGACGTGAAAATAGTGAAGAATAGAGTAGATTACTCAAACTTGAAAACTAATCAGTCACTTATCATTTTGCTGAGCCTGATATCTTTTATATTTGATATTAATTGGATTGTAGCAGGGCTTGCCTTTTCTTTGATATTAGGTAGTATTTTGAAACAACCCGGATTTGCATTTGTAAATAAACTAATTTTTTATCCGATAAGTTTGGTAAAACCAAACATTATTGCGGATTCATCCAAACCTCATCTGTTTGCTCAAAGCTTTGGGGCAGTTGTAGTAAGTTTGTCAGCATATAGTTTATTTGCCGGTCTGGTAGTCATTGGGTGGTCGTTACTGGCAATTGTTGTTTTATTGGCAAGTCTAAATTTATTTTTTGGATTCTGCCTCGGCTGCAGTCTGTACTACTGGCTCCACAGGAATGAGAATAGTAAGTCAGAATATAGGTTTTCTGGTGAAAAGTAAATGCCTTCCACTATTAATCGGTTTGGAATAGTTTTATTACTTATTTTAATTAGTTATATTTATATTCAGTTTACAAATAAAAAAAACTATAGGAATAAAAAATTAGGATTGGAAGGCCAAACATTTGGGATTCCTGCGATACTTTATTTCACTACCCCGGATTGCCAGATTTGCAAAAATATTCAGGAACCGGAACTTAATAAAATAAAAGAAAAGCTTAAAAAAGATATTCAAATTATAAAAATAAACGCAATGGAAGAGGTTGAATTGGCTGACTACTGGGGTGTGTTAAGCGTCCCCACTACGTTTATCATTGATTCCTTTGGGAGACCCCGACAGATTAATTTTGGAGTTGCCCCATCAGAAAAATTAATTAAACAATTGGATAAATCAAGTAGATCTATAAACGGGGAGCTGTAAGTTATGGATGAGGTAAAATTGCATCGAAGAGTAATGAAATAAATCAAATAAAAAAATTTAAGGAAAAATTGAAAAATAATTTTCAACAATAAGAATTATGAAATTATCCCACGAAGAAATAAAAAGATATTCCCGCCATTTATTAATACCTGAGGTTGGACTAGAAGGACAGGAAAAGTTAAAATCTTCTTCAGTTTTAATTGTTGGAACGGGAGGGTTAGGATCGCCATTAGCTCTTTATTTAGCAGCTGCTGGTGTGGGGCATATTGGGTTAGTGGATTACGATGTCGTAGATTTTTCAAATTTACAGCGTCAGGTAATTCACGGAAGCGCAAATATAGACCAATTAAAAGTTGAATCTGCAAAAGCAAGACTCTTAGATTTAAATCCTCAAATTGAAGTTTCCGCATATAACGAGCCATTCGTCTCAGAGAATGCCATTGAAATTGCGACCGGATATGATCTGGTCATTGATGGGACTGATAATTTTCCAACTCGATATCTGGTAAATGATGTAAGCGTGATGCTTGGCATCCCGAATATTTACGGTTCGATTTTTAGATTTGATGGGCAAGTGAGCATTTTTGACGCCAAAGATGGACCATGCTATCGATGTGTGTTCCCAGAGCCGCCACCCCCAGGTTTGGTCCCTTCTTGTGCTGAGGGAGGAGTATTAGGGGTATTGCCTGGTACGATCGGGACATTGCAGGCAACGGAAGCCTTGAAGGTTTTGTTGAATATTGGATCAAACTTGAAGGGCAGGATGCTTCTGTATAATGCCCTAGATCTAAGTTTTGATTTCATCAATCTAAGAAAAAACCCAAATTGTAAGGTTTGTAGTGAGAACCCTGAAATAACAGAGTTGATCGATTACGAAGAATTTTGTGGGGTTCCAATGAATGATCATGAAGATGATTTTTTGGATGAAAAGTGGGATATCACCCCCATTGCATTGGCTGAATTGCTGAAAGGCGAAAACCCTCCAATCTTAATTGATGTAAGGGAACCACATGAACTTTCGATTTCTAAGATAGATGCTGCTAAACTTATCCCCTTAGGGCAGCTTGCCGCTCAGCTTTCAACCCTTGATACTGCAGATGAAATTATATTAATGTGCAAAAGCGGTGTCAGATCTGGGCGTGCATTAGAATTAATGCTAGGTGCAGGATTTAGAAAACTGAAAAATTTGAAAGGTGGAATAAATGCATGGGCAGAAAGTGTTGATGAGAGTTTGCCGATTTACTAATTCTTCAATTCCTTTTTCCGATAAATGATTAATAAATCATTATAGATATTTGAGTATAATGGCGGGCATTAATCTAATTAATAAAAATTAAGGCTGTTAACTCTATGAAAAAGATCAAAAGAATATTATCTGTGTTGGCACACCCCGATGACGAATCATTTGGAATGGGAGGTACGTTAGCGTTATATTCCTCTCAAGGGGTAGAAGTTTATTTGATATGTGCCACGCGTGGTGAAGTGGGGGAGGTTGAACCGGAATTTTTGGAAGGTTATTCCAGCAAGGGAGAATTAAGGGAATCTGAGTTGCGATGTGCAGCAGAAAAGTTAGGGATCAAAGAAGTAATGTTCCTTGATTACCGTGATTCTGGAATGCAGGGATCCCTAGAAAATCAACATCCCGAGGCCTTAGCTGCTCAAAAGATAGATGAAGTTGCCGCTAAGATCACCACAATTATTAGAAGAATAAAACCCCAGATTGTGTTGACCTTTGATCCGGTGGGGGGATATCACCATCCTGATCATATCGCAACACATGATGCCACAATTCTAGCCTTTAATGCGGCTTCATCAAAGGATTTTTCTGACGGAGAAGAAATATTTCAACCAGAAAAATTATATTTCCATATATTCCCAAAGGGGTTTATCCGTTTTATGGTAAACCTTTTGAAACTATTTCGTGTGGACGTAAACCATTTTGGGAGAAATAAGGACATTGATCTGGAAATGTTAGCTGGGGACAAAGATTATCCAAGACATGCAATAATAAACTATAAAAATTTCGCCAAGATAAAAGATTCAGCAAGTGACTGTCATGCGAGTCAACTTGATTTCGGCACTCAAAGCCCAAATATAATCACATGGTTTAGAAAATTGACAGGTGGAAAAGACAGTTTTATGCAAGCTTTTCCTGAAGTTACCGGGTCGTTAAAAAAGAAAGACCTCTTCTTGTAATTAACAAATGAATTCATATAATTGGCCAATCTTGTCTCAAGGGTTACTCTTCGGGTTTGGATTGATTATCGCAATCGGCGCTCAAAACGCTTTTGTGTTGCGGCAAGGATTAAAAAAGAGCCACGTATTTATTACCGCCTTTATCAGCGCTCTTGGTGATACACTTTTGATGATCTTAGGCGTGGGAGGATTAGGGGCTTTCATCGCTAATAATGAAATATTGTCAAAGATTTCAATTTGGGGCGGAGGGATATTTTTGTTATATTTTGGGGCCAGATCTTTTTGGACTGCACTAAATCAGGGTGACAAAGAAGATATTGGAGAAGCAAATCCTCCAGAAACTAGTAAAAAAATAATCTTATCTGCGCTGGCTTTTAGTTTTTTGAATCCTCATGTCTATTTAGATACAGTCGTTTTAGTGGGGAGCTTGGGAGCTCAATATCCTCTAGAACAAAGATGGATTTTTGGCGCTGGGGCAATCGCTTCTTCATGGATATGGTTCTTTGGGTTGGCTTATGGTGCGGTCATATTCTCTCCATTGTTTAATAAAGCTTCCTTTAGGAAATTAGTGGATATAATAATCGCAGTAATTATGTGGTCCATAGCATGGTCTCTCTTAAAGGAACCCATTCTCGATATTATTAAAAATATTTAAGCAAAATGTCTTTCATATTTTGCTAGGCAAAATAGTTAAGCCTTGGTATAATTTCTAGCTGTGCCACAAAACACTATTGATCATTAAAGTTTGAGGAAATTAAAAATGGACGAATTATTACGAGCGGTTGAAGCTCAAAGAAATGAGAATGTCAAGGACGTTGAACCTGGTGATGTTGTGAGTGTTCACGTACGGATTAAAGAGGGTTCAAGAGAACGTGTTCAGGAATTTAAGGGCACAGTCATTGCTTCAGGAAATGCAGGGAATAACGCAAACTTTACAGTTCGTCGAGTAGCCGCCAACGGTATCGGCGTTGAAAGAAAATTCCTTTACAATTCCCCAAGAATTGAAAAGATAGTCGTAGAACGATCCTCGCACGTCCGTAGAGCAAAATTATATTATTTGCGAGATCGAACAGGTAAGAGCGCAAGACTAAAACAAAGAATTAAAAAATAAATTATCGAGTATTAATTTATTTAGGGTACAGATATTCGTCTGTACCCTATTTTTATACATGTGAACTTTTCTCTATAGTTCAAGAGATTGCAAAGAAATTATTTCGAGTAAAATTAGAAATATGATTTGCAAAGTAAATTTGGAAAATTACAATGAATAACAATAATAAACCTATAGCTATGTTTGATTCTGGGGTGGGGGGATTATCTGTTTTAGAAGCTGTCACTCAATTATTGCCAAATGAAAAATTTATTTATTTAGCTGATCAATCTCATGTTCCTTATGGATCGCGTGATTTGAGTGAAATTCAAAAGTTTTCTAAAGAAATCTCTAAATTTTTTATTGAAAGGGGAGCGAAACTCATTGTGGTTGCATGCAATACGGCCTCTGCTGCTGCGTTAGAGGTCCTTAGAATGGAATTCTCAAATATCTCCTTTGTTGGGATGGAGCCTGCAGTAAAACCCGCTGCAGAAAAGACTGAAACGGGCGTTGTGGGTGTGTTGGCAACGCGGGCAACCTTTCAAGGAGAGTTATACACCTCGGTTGTGGAGCGATTTGTGAAAGATGTAAAAATCATTCAAGATCCTTGTATAGGTCTAGTACAGCAAATTGAAGCTGGTAATTTTGAAGGCGAGGAAACCGAAGAGATTTTGAAAAATGCTTTGTTACCCATGCTCGAAGAAAATATTGATACGATCGTTCTAGGTTGTACACATTTTCCATTTGTGTTCCCTGCAATCGAAAAAATTGTCGGACCTCATGTTCGACTCATTAATCCTGCCCCCGCAATAGCCAAGCAGGTGCATAGATTGCTAGAAAAAGAGAATAAATTAGCAAACAGTGAAAAGCAGGGAAAAGTCGAATATTTAACTACTGGAAATTTAATACACTTTAAAAGTATATTAGGAAAATTGGGAATGGACGGATCCGTTGAAAGAATTGATTGGGGGAAAGAATTATCTCTTGTTTAGAGGGATTATTGGTCTGCCGCTTGAATAGCTAAGTCTTCTAGTTGGATATCAATTCCCTTGAAATTCTCAAAAGTCAGATCTCGAAAATCAAGATTCAATGCGTTTTTTAGTCTATAGAATAAGGTTAAATAACTCTCGGATAAACGTGCACCCCAATTTAGATCTAATTTATTAGCACAACCTTGAATCGAGACCACATCTGGGCCTTCAATCTCGAGAAAAAGCCCATAGGGCATTTCATCAAAAGTAATTTCAAATTCGTCGAGTTGGTAAGTAGTTCGATATTTTTCATAGATTACGCTAACATCATAACCCAATGCTTTTAGGAATTTATTTGCCGAAGTAAAATTATTGGCTTGAAACTCGATTTCCCTTCGTTTACTGATGCCACCCACGTGCTCTGCTGCCCCTTTAAAAGTTAAGTGAATATTTTTATCTTGCCGCAGTCTTAAAACCCGATGGTTTCTTGTTAATTCCTGATGCGGCGTATCAAATCTTAGATTGCGCTCGTGATGGCGCGGTTTTATCAGTAGTCCACCAATCTCAATCAGTTTTTTTTCAATATCCTGGAAGGACAGCAAGCAAAATTTTGCTTCAATTTCATTACCTTGATTTTTATCAGTCATAAATTCCTGTTTTATTAGCTAAAGCTACAGTTATTCTTCTTTAGGCCGAACAACGATCATCGATTCTTTTTGTTCGACATTCTCGCCTTCGTTTATTCTTATTTCAGATATGATCCCATCCTGAGGACTCTTTAGTTCATTTTGCATTTTCATGGATTCTAAAATTACCAGGACATCCCCAGTTTCCACTTCTTGCCCAATAGTAACCGGGATTTTTACCACCATGCCAGGCATGGGTGATTTGAGGACATATTCACCAGAACCGGAAACAATAATGCCTGCGGCTTCTCGAAGCCTTTTTTCGCGTTCATCGACAACTTCCGCTTTGTAAAGATCCCCAAGCAGGAGTACATTCCAAAGATCATCATCTTCAGCGACATGAGCCTCAAAGGATCTGCCATCTACTAAAAGGGTATAAATATTTTGACCGCTAACTGTTTCGAAATCAACCTCGTAAATAGTTTCATTCACTCGGACCTTATTTCGATCTAAAATTTCAACCTCGTATTCAACACCATTCACTGTAGTGATATATTTCATTCTGCTTCCTTGTTATTTTTGCATTCTTTCCCAGCGCCCGACCCATTTCCAGTTACTCGTATCCCGTTTTCCCCTTTGGATAATTTGGGCGGACCTTTCGGTATGCTGATGTTCAACCAAAGTTGTAATTATCGCCGCAATTTCAGGAAATGTTTCTTTATTCTCATCGGCTTTTTCCATCGAGAAGCGTTCTTCCACAAAGCTCGTATCAAAATTACCAGCCATAAATCGGTGTTGGTTCATCATGTTTTGATGAAAGGGAATATTAGTAACAACCCCTACAATGCGATATTCTTCAAGCGCTCTCCTCATCCTGAGGATGGCTTGGGCACGAGTTTTACTCCAAACGACTAATTTTGAGATCATCGAGTCGTAATAAGGTGTAATATCAAAACCCGTATATACACCACTGTCCACTCGCACTCCAGGTCCAGTTGGGGCGGCGTGTTTGCTGATATAGCCAGTTGAAGGCATAAAGTTATTATGAGCATCCTCGGCATTTATCCGACATTCAATTGCCCAACCATTCATCTTGACATCTTCTTGCGTATAGCCAAGTTGTCTGCCTCGAGCGATACGAATTTGGGATTTTACAATATCTACCCCGGTGACGAACTCAGTCACGGGATGCTCTACCTGTATCCTCGTGTTCATTTCTAAGAAATAAAAGTTTTTATCTTTGTCTACCAGGCATTCAATGGTTCCGGCGTTGACATAATCCACTGCCTTGGCGGCTTTTACAGCCATTTTGCCCATCTTCTGGCGGAACTCTTCATCATCACCTATGAAGGGGGAGGGGGCTTCTTCTAAGAGTTTCTGGTGGCGTCTTTGAATGGAACATTCTCGTTCACCCAGATGAATAACATTACCCTGCTGATCTGCCAAGATCTGAATTTCGATATGTCGTGCATTTTCGACTAGTTTTTCAATGTAAACGTTATCATCACCAAATGCGGCTTTTGACTCTCTGCGAGCAGTTTCTACGGCCGCCTTAATATCTTTTTCTGATTTTACGGTGCGCATGCCCTTCCCGCCGCCGCCCGCAGTTGCCTTTACAAGGACTGGAAAACCGATCTTTATTGCGGCAGCAATTAACTCCTCATCGCTAAGGCGAAGTTCTCCCGAAGTTCCTGGAACAATAGGTACTCCTGCAGACTCCATTGTTGCGCGAGCAATTCCTTTATCTCCCATTTTTCTAATTGCTTCTGGAGAGGGACCTATAAAAACAATACCTTCATCCGCACATGCTTGGGCGAAATCAGCCCTTTCAGATAAAAATCCATAACCTGGATGAATTGCTCCGGCACCGGTCTTTTTTGCAATCTCAATAATCTTATCCATTCTTAAATAAGATTCTGCTGAGGGGGCTGGTCCAAGGAGATAGGCTTCATCCGCATATCTCACATGTAAGGCTTTTCGATCGACATCCGAATACACTGCGACCGTTTCTAACCCGAGTTCCCTGCAGGCCCGAATCACCCGAACGGCTATCTCCCCTCGATTTGCAATGAGTACTTTAGTAAAAACCATAAAAGATCCTTTGTTTATTAGGGGTTAAAGGGGGATGTTCCCGTGTTTCTTAGCAGGATTTATATCCCGTTTATTTGCAAGCATCTCTAGGGCATTGATCAACCTAGACCGAGTATCACTTGGTTCGATCACATCGTCAATAAAGCCCTGAGCCGCGGCAACGTATGGGTTAGCAAATTTTCCCCGATATTCGTTTACCAATTCCGCTTTTTTAGCTACTGGGTCTTTTGCTTCAGCAAGTTCTTTTCTAAAGATAATGCTGACAGCTCCCTCTGGGCCCATTACTGCGATTTCCGCATTTGGCCAAGCAAAATTTACATCTCCACGAATATGTTTGCTGCTCATTACATCATAAGCACCACCATATGCCTTTCGGGTTATTACAGTAAGTTTTGGGACTGTTGCCTCGCAATAAGCAAATAATAATTTTGCTCCCGAGCGGATTATGCCACCGTGTTCTTGTGTCGTGCCAGGTAAAAATCCAGGGACATCTTCTAAAGTCAAAATTGGGATATTGAAGGCATCACAAAACCTTACAAAACGAGCTGCTTTTTCAGAGGCGTCAATGTCGAGTACGCCTGCTAATATGGCGGGTTGGTTTGCAATGATTCCAATGGAATGCCCACCCAATCGCGCAAAACCAACTACGATATTTGCTGCGTAATTTTCATGAACTTCAAAGAAGCCCCCTTCATCCACGATCATACGAATGACTTCTTTAATATCGTATGGCTTGCTTGGATCCTCAGGAATGATCGTATCCAGTTCCGCTTCTCTGCGAAGTGGGTTGTCCTTTGTTAATTTATAGGGAGGATCTTCCATATTGTTTTGTGGAAGGTAAGATAGTAATTTTCGGATGAGGAAAAGGGTGTCTGCTTCGCTATCAGCAGACACATGACAAACCCCAGATTTTTCAGCATGCACGCTTGCCCCGCCAAGATCCTCGAATGAGACCTCTTCATGGGTTACTGTTTTTACTACGTCTGGCCCAGTCACAAACATATATGAAGAATTCTTAACCATAAAAATAAAGTCAGTTAATGCGGGAGAATATACCGCGCCACCCGCACATGGTCCCATAATTGCGCTAATTTGAGGGACTACACCAGATGCCATCGTATTTTTTAAAAATATATCTGCGTAACCGCCTAGGGAGACAACTCCTTCCTGAATCCTTGCGCCACCGGAATCATTTAATCCAATCACCGGGGCGCCATTCTTCATCGCCATGTCCATGATCTTTACAATTTTCTTCGCATGAGCGGCGCCAAGGCTGCCTCCCAATACAGTAAAGTCCTGTGAAAATACATACACCAAACGATTTTCAATCGTCCCCCAACCGGTAACTACACTATCTCCAATAAATTTCTTATCAGAGAGACCAAAATTTGACTCATTATGGGTGACGAATGCATCATTTTCTCGGAAAGAGCCTTTATCCAAAAGTAAATCAATTCTTTCTCTGGCAGTTAATCGACTCTTTTTGTGTTGGGTTTCTATCCGAGCCGCCCCACCACCTTGCCTTCCAATGGCTCGTTTCTCTCGTAATTCATTAATTTTTGGGTTCTCACTCATTCATATCTCCAAAGTATTGTTTTGATGCTTTACGGTTTATCGCCGAAATCGAAAAAATCAAAAATAATGTGCATAATAATAAAATGAATAACCAATTTGTTGATCTATTCGGATTAGTCATTATAAATAGCTGTTCAATCCAAAAATAGATCAGAAAAAAAATTGTAAATGTATTACTAAATTTTCTTGTCCCTTTTCGCCCAGTCCAAATTCTGTAAGAAAGTATCAATCCTGTTGCGCTCCAACCCAATCCAGTAAAGATCATATAAAAAGGGGATATGTTAATGGAGAGGTTATCTAGGAAAGTCCATTGAATAAAACTAAAAATTGTTCTAAATAAAAATATCAAAGCAATGCTTAAAACCCCAAAAGCCAAAAGTGTTACGCTAAATGGACGTGGATATGGATCATATTTTTGTTTTTGCATTTAATTATTATTTAGGATATTGAATTACTTGACCTAATAAGTTGTGAAAGCCATAAATTTTTCCGTATTATACTCGAATAAAAAATTGAATAATGAAAAATTATTATTGACGCAGGGGGTTTATTCTGGCAGATATTAAAATGTGGTGTAAAATAATTTTTGGTAAGAATGGAGGATTTAAAAAATGGATTTAACTTTTATTCACGGAAGATTAGCGACAACTTCTGCTTTTTTCTTTTTTGTTTTATCAATCTGGGCATTTATTCGGTATTTTAGAAAACAAGGACCGGATTCCTCTTATTGGGGAGCATTGGTGATTGGGGAAATTCTAATCGTAGCCCAGGCTTTAATTGGAGCTTATTTATGGTTTTCCGGTGCTAGACCCCCGAGAGACATGCATATTTTATACGGCATATTGTTGCCTGCAATTATCCCAGCTATTTATGCGAATACCAAGGGAAGTGGGGAACGTCGGTCAAATCTTATATATGGAGCTGTGATTTTATTTGCAGTTGGATTAATTATTCGGGCAATTTCTACAGGACTTGATCCTTTACCAGTATTGAATTAATTATCGATTAAGATCTGCCCATTTTTTTTCTAAAAAAACCTAGGAATTATCAATTAATTATTGCTTTTCAAATGTAGAATTTTCGATAAGTAATAATTATGGGTAAATAATATCGAATTTGTAAGGTATGTGATACAATCCAAAAAATCAGAAATATTGCATGAATAGGAGAGAGTGGATGACTGAAGCAAATGCTTCTCTTGCGGAGGCACCAGAGGAAGAAAAAGTAAAAATTAACCGCCAGGAGTTTCTAAATTTGGCTTGGTTAGCTTCTCTTGGATTTTTAGTATTAGAAGTGAGCGGGGTGACGGTTTTGTTCGCATATCCGAGGTTTAAAGAAGGGGAATTTGGTGGAATTTTTACTTTTGGTAAAGTGACCGACCTGCCTGAAAAGGGATCTGGGCCTGCAAATATTCCAAAGGTAAAACTTTGGTTAAGCCATACAGATGAAGGTGTGATTGGTCTATATAAAGTTTGCCCTCATTTAGGGTGTTTATATGGGTGGAGCGATCAGGATGGAAAATTTATTTGCCCATGCCATGGCTCACAATATGAACTTGATGGAGATTATATTCAAGGACCTGCGCCCAGAAGTCTGGACAGGTTTGCCTTACAAATTGTAGATGGAGAAACAGGCGAAATTTTAGCAGATAATTCAACGACAGATTTTGGTCCAATTTCCTTAAATAATTTTCCCGAAAACGCAATTGTACAGATTGATACTGGGAATAGAACCGAGGGCGCTAACCATGATTAATTTTTTTAGTGGGCAATGGGAGAAGAAATAAATGTTAAATTCCTTAAGAGAAAAAATTAATAACTTTCCTCGTGGAACTGAGCTACGAACTAAAATAAGAGAAATGGTTGATAACCGAGTTCGTATCATTACGGCTGGTTTGAGTATGAAGGAAATCCGGGCGGTACTCCGAGGAGATCCTCCCACAGAAAAACCAAATCCAAGATATAAGGTTATTACGACTAGTTTTGTGGCTCATTTGAGACCACGTTATTATCCTAAGGCTGCAACATGGTTCACTCACACCTTCAGACTAGGCTGGTTTACTACGTTCTTTTTTGTTGTAGAACTGGTTACCGGAATGGTGTTGATGATTTATTATGTGCCCTTTCCCGACCAAGCATATGAGTCTATATTGGCTATCGAAAGCAATGTCTTCCTTGGCGAATTAATGCGTGACCTTCATCGGCTAGGTGCTGAGGGAATGGTTCTATTCACATGGTTGCATATGTTCCGTACGTATTTTACCGGGTCTTATAAAGGACAGCGCTCCTTTACCTGGTTGACCGGCGTAGCTTTGTTAGCCATCACTGCATGGTTGAGCTTCTCTGGTTATTTATTAACCTGGGATCAATTAGGCTATTGGGCGATTACCGTGGGTTCAAGTATGGCGGAATCTGGGCCAGTTGTTGGGCCAGCCCTAAACTTATTATTGCGGGGTGCACCTGATATCGGAGCGGGCGGATTATTACGATTCTATTTAAACCACGTCATATTATTCCCGCTCATTGCAATTCTAGTTATTAGTATCCATTACTACAAAGTTTCACGCGAACATAGCATTTCCCTTCCTGCAACTGTGGAAGAAGGGAAATTGACTAAGGAAGAGAGAAAAGAAGCTACGAGACGAATTGACTTGATTCCAGATTTGTTAACCCATGAGTTATTCTTGACCTCTTTGGGTATTCTTATCATGCTGGTCATTTTGTATTTTGGCTTGTTCGCGTCTCCCCTTGAGACACATGCAAACCCGCAGCAGACACCACTCGATACAAAAGCGCCATGGTATTTTTGGTGGTTACAAGGATTATTAAAAATCGATCCAGCAAGCATTATTGAAAATATGTTGGCTGGAATTGGAATAACGGTTGAATTAAGTTCCATATTGAATAGTAAGTTCATTATGGGATTAGTAATACCGCCGGTCTTGATAGGGATTTTGGTAGGTGTGCCTTACATCGATCGGAACCCAAGTAGACTGGCAAAGAATCGACCCTTCGCAATTGGATGGGGCATTGCTTGGATTTTCATTTTGCTAGCCTTGAGTTACATGGGCCTGCCTGAATTTGGTGTTGAAACACCCCTTGCAACGAGGATTATTCAAGATCTGGCGCCTGAAGAGGGATTAGGAGAATTAAGGGCGACGCCTTATGAAGAATTGATCCCAGGTGTTTACACTGTTGGGGAGGACTATGGAAGAGACCTTTGCCCGTCCGGGTATTCCTATGAAGACCACGAATCTGGTGAGTTAGTCATTGGATGTCCACATCTGACTGCTGTGTTCACTGAATACTCCGAAAAATTGTTAATTGGTGAAGAAGAGGGTAAACTGACGGATTTGCATGCGACGATGACTATCGAAGATTTTGCCCCCAGCTTGAGACGAGTAATTATGCATATCGAATGGTTTGATGATGATGCATCCATTGATAAGGAATATGAAAAGCAATATTTCCTTCACTTAGACAGAGTACGAGAACACTAGGCCGAAGAGGAAAATAATTATGAAAAAAATACATTTAGAAATTATCTTCGGTACTGTTTTTATTTTGATAAGCGCATTGCTCCTTGCAATAATGGCTGTGAAAGAACAAGATCGACTTGGCGAAGAAGGACGATTAAGTGCATATGAAGGTCAACAAAGAGCATCACAGATTGAATTTGGTGCTGGGATTTACGAGACAAATTGTACAAGTTGCCATGGAGAGTATGGACAAGGCATACCTGGGAAAGCTCCCTGTTTGAGATGTGAGGAGTTGTTTTCTGCCCGAATGGAAGAAATCGGCTGGCAAGGGAGCTTAGAAGAATATGTTGAGTCAGTTGTCACTACTGGCAGACAGGTTTCCACTCGCCCTGAGCTTTACCAGGGAGAAGGCTTGGGCTCTCCGGTTATGCCTACATGGTCTGAAGCTTTTGGAGGCCCCTTGAGGGAAGACCAAGTCAAATCTGTTGCAGCGTTCGTAGCAAATTTTGAGGAATGGGGTTTAAATCCTGAGTTGGTCCCTACACCTGTAATTGCCTTGCCCCCAGATGACCCAACTGCCCTGGGAAGATTGGTCTTTGTACAGCAAGGTTGTATAGGGTGTCATACCGTGGAAGGGCTTTCCACCGCAACCACGGGGCCTGTGCTAAATGGATTAGCTGATCGAGCAGGTAGTACTGTTGATGGAATGGACGCAGAGGAATATATAAAGAATTCAATTAAAAATCCAAGCGATTATGTGGTTAGTGAATTTAATGATGGCTTAATGCCAGCTAATTTTTCTGAGTTGATAACAGACGAAGAAATGGATTTGTTATTGAGCTTCTTGCTTACCTTGTCCGAATAAAATATATCTAAAATTAAATCTTAATACTGATCTTCCTGGTTGTAAAATGCTGGGAAGATCATTTTTTATTAATCTCGTTTTGGTCAATTTATTATTGTCAAACAAAGCATGGATGTTATACTTACGATGAAATTAATACGGAGAAAATTTTTGCCAAAAATCAAACAAATCGTCTTTGTAACGTTAGTAATTTGTATTGCGATATTATCAATAAGTGCCGTTAATTTTTATCAAGAGGGGGATAGTGGTGATTATGTAAAGGGGGCACAATTGTATTATTCTTGGGACCATTTTTTTGAAGTAAATGAAGACCTGGGAAAGCATCCTCTTTGGGAGGGCAATTCTAAAAGTGGGATTGAAACATGGAGATGTGTTACCTGTCATGGTTGGGATTATGCTGGTGTGGACGATTTCCCGGGGATCGTAAAATCTTCGAATTTAACAGAAGCCGAGATTCTGGAATGGCTAAATGGTAATCAAAACGAACTTCATGATTTTTCTAATTACTTTACCGTTACAGCAATCGAGGATATTACAGAATTTATAAAAGTTGGTGTAACGGATTATTCTGAAATATTTTCTGAAGGTGAATTAGCGAATGAAAATGTGGACCGCACCTATGGGGAAGAATTATATAAAAATGAATGTTTAAGTTGCCACTCTGTAGATGGATCAAAAATAAATTTCGGCACTGCCGCCAACCCTCTTTTTGTTGGTGATTTTGGGTTCGATAATCCAAAAATGATGCTGCATATTGTAAGGTTCGGGCATTTAGAAATAAACACAGGATCAGAAAGTTCACTTGGTTGGGAATTGAGAGATTCTTTAAGTCTGGTTGGATACACGGAATTGCTTCCGCGTGGTCAAAGAGACGGAGCCGCATTGCTTGACGATTTTGATTATGATGACCAGGGAGATACCACAGACATCGTAAACTTAGCGATCGTATTGGTTATAATCGTTTTGATTACAGTTTCATTTGTGATTTTAAGAGAGCGAGGTGGGTAATTATTTACAATTTTATCCATGGATTATTGACAATGAATAGTAACTGCGTTATCCTTTTGCCTGCCTGAGTGGGTCCAACGTGGCGAAACCCTATGAAACTTGTCAGATCCGAAAGGAAGCAGCAATAAGTAGTTGTTTTCGGGTGCCGTTGGGAAACCTACTCGGGCATTTGTTTTTGATTAATCGCTATTGTAAAAATAATATTTTTCCCTAATTCTAAAACTTTATGAAACTTAAAAATATAAATATTACCCAGTTATTAAAAAAATATGCTATAAGGCCAACAAAGGGCCTTGGGCAAAATTTTTTAATCGATGATTCAGCATTGAAAAAGATTGTAGCTGCTGCTGATGTATCTTCAAATGATGTTGTTTTGGAGATTGGACCAGGCTTGGGTAGCCTAACTCGCTATTTAGCTGCTGCCGCAAAAAGTGTTGTTGCGGTTGAGATCGACAAAGCCTTGTTGGGCCCTTTTGCTGAAGTAGTTAAACCATTTGGAAATATCAAAATAATCAATAGGGACATATTAAAAGTTGATCTTGCAGAATTATTTGGCGTAAAAAATTATTTGGTTGTCGCAAATATCCCGTATTATATTACTTCCGCATTGCTTCGCCATTTGTTGGAAAGCAAATCAAATCCATCACGAATTGTTCTTACTGTGCAAAAGGAAGTTGCAATGAGGATATGTGAAAAGCCCGGAAATATGAGTTTGCTGGCCTTGAGTGTGCAAGTTTTTGGAGAACCCTCCATCGTTGCAAAAATACCTGCTGGCGCATTTTATCCAGCTCCAAATGTTGATTCTGCTGTTGTTCGGATTGACCTGTTTGATAAACCAAAAATTGAAAAAGAAGAGCTAGATCTTTTTTTTAAAATTATTAAGGCGGGATTTTCACAAAAAAGGAAAATGCTGAGAAATACCCTTTCTTCTGGAATGTCCTGGGGAAAAGAAAAAACCGAGAAATTGCTGAAGGATGTTGATATTGACCCAAGCCGCCGTGCTCAAACCTTAAGCATGGATGAGTGGGGGGAAATAGTCAAATCAGTCAAACAATAATAATCCTTTGGATTATTATTGTTTGAGATCTTTGTAGGAAAACAGAACTTGCCAAACTCTAAAAGCCGCTTCAACTTGAATTTTGAAATTCATTTTGGAATCTCCCCATCTTCTGTCAGCAAAATAAATCGGAATTTCGGTTGACTGGAATCCAAGCAAATTAGTTATATGAGCCATTTCGACCTGAAAAATATAGCCATTAGAAATTACACGTTCCAGAGGCAAATTTTCTAAAACATGTCTTGACCATAGCCTGAATCCGCCTGTTACATCTTTTGTAGGAATTCTTAATATAGAACGTGCATAAAAGTTTCCCCATGCCGAAAGTGCTTTCCTCCATAAGGGCCATTTTTTATCCAGTGACCCGCCTTTGATATATCTGGAACCAATCGCAATATCATACCCATTAATGCCGTCTATTAATTCAGGAAGTTTTTCAGGGGGGTGGGAAAAGTCTGAATCCATTTGGCCAATTGCATCTGCTCCATTTTCTAAGGCCATTTTGAAGCCCAGAATATAAGCACTTCCTAATCCTAGTTTCCCTTTTCGATGGACGACCTGAATCTTCCCCGGGTATTCGAGTGCAAGTTTTTCTGCTATTTCCCCAGTACCATCTGGACTATTGTCATCAATTATGAGGATATTTAAGTCTTGGATCGGTAAATTGAATAATACTGGAATTAAGCGAGGCAGGTTTTCTGCTTCGTTGTAGGTAGGTAGAATTAAATTGATTTTCATATAATTTATAATATCTTTTCAAAATCTGAGACAGCTCTTTTCATATCTAATAATATAATCCCCAATTTAGAATCCTCTTTTATCATTGCGGTCAAAACCGCATCTTCACCCACGGCCATTAGTATCGCAAAGCCATTATTGCCATGAATATACACTTGATCAAGTAAACCCCTTCCTAACTCGGTTGCAATTCTCTCGCCCAGAGAAAGCATTGCCGCAGACATTGCCCCCAGTCTTTCTTCTTCAATCCCTTGATGGAGAGAAGATGCAATCGTAAGACCATCAAGGCTAATTAACGCAGATCCTTCTATATCTGGTGACGAGGCTTGTAAATCACGTAAGCGATCCGATAATTTTTGAGTACGTGACTTAGTCAATTGATAACTCCCTAAAAATCCTAGAACATGTCATTAAATATTGATAGTGGTGAAAGAAAGAAAATGCGTTTAAGGTAACTTTTTAAATTTAGCATAGGCGGCAAATTGTGTCAAGTTAGTTTCACAAATGATAGTTTTTTGGATAACAATACAATTTTTTTGTCGTGCTATAATCATTTTTGTTATATATTTATGTATATTTTTTAATAGGATATATTATTCATGTTGATACATTCCGCTTCACAATTGTTAACCATTGCGGGTACTCCCCAGCGAGGAAACTCGCTTGGAAAACTTAATATTTTAGAGGATGGAGCTGTATTAATCGGTGATGGGAAGATTAAAAAAGTTGGGAAAAGTAAAGAGTTATTGGATGCCTATCCCGAGGAATTGAAAATTAATGCAAATAATAAAGTGGTGATGCCAGGATTTGTAGATCCCCATACCCACGCAGTTTGGGCAGGAAGTAGAGCAGCTGAATTTGAATTGAAATTAGAGGGAAAATCATATTTAGAAATTCTCGCATCGGGGGGAGGAATTTTATCAACTGTTACCGAAACTAGGAAAGCTAGCTTTAATGAATTAGTTGATCAGACCCGCGACAGATTATGGAAAATGCTTCAATATGGATCAACTACCATTGAGGTTAAAACAGGCTACGGGTTAAATATTGAATCTGAAATTAAAATGCTTAAGGTTGTATTGGAATTAGATAATGAAGGTCCCTGGAATTTAATGCCCACATTCTTAGGAGCCCACGCCATTCCTCCTGAATATAAGGATAATACTCAGGGTTATACAAATTTTGTTTGTGAAGAAATGTTGCCAGCAATACTGGAATGGTGGAATGAGAATACCGGTAGAAAAAAACTACCCTTTGTAGATGTTTTTTGTGAAACCGGTGCCTTTGATATTAATCAAACCAAGCAAATATTTGATGCAGCCAGAAAATTAGGGTTTAAATTAAAAGTGCACGCGGATGAATTTGATAATTTAGGGGGTGCGTCTTTGGCGGTGGATTATAAAGCGATATCCGCGGACCATTTGGTCGTCACCTCCTCTGATGACATTTCTTCCCTGGGAACCAGTAATACCGTTGCTGTTGCGCTCCCAGGCACCCCTTTTGGCCTAGGGCACAGCGAATACACTCCTGCGAAAAAGATACTTGAAGCAGATGGAATTTTGGCCATTGCTTCTGATTTGAACCCAGGAACAACTTGGTGTGAAAACATGCAAATGCCGATTGCTTTAGCTTGCCGGTTCATGAAGCTTACTCCGGCCCAGGCAATAGTAGCGGCAACTCTAAATGCTGCCGCAGCCATAGATAGGGATAGAGATATCGGTTCAATTGAAGTTGGGAAAAATGCCGATTTGCTTATGTTGTCCGTCGTAGATTATCGTCAATTAGGATATCAATACGGAACTAATCTGGTTAAAACCGTAGTTAAAAATGGTAAAGTTATTTCGTTTAACGAGGATATAAATTAATGAATTCTTTTTTTGGGTTGGAAGACCCAATTAACCTTTTGCCAATATTAGGGGCGGTTTTGCTTTTAGGAGTTTTATTTTTAATCTTTTGGAAAACAATAAAGATGATCATAAAAATTATTGTTATTCTCGCCGGGCTTGGGATAGCAATTTGGATTATCTCATCAATTAGCTCCTATTTTTCATAAATCAACATGCTTAATATTGATAAAGCAAGGGAATGGTATGAGGGGGCAGATGCTGTCCATAATTTTGATCACATATTAAGAGTTTATAGAATGGCTGAATTCTTATCGAATGAGGAGGGGGGAGATTTTGAAATAATTGGTGCTGCAACATTATTGCATGATGCAGTCGATCCTCATCCAAATGAAGATTATACGCGTACGGCGCACCATGAAATTTCCGCAAATTTTGCAGGAAAAATATTGGCAGGTGAAAAGTGGGAATCCGATAAAGTTGAAGAGGTTCAGCATTGTATTCGTGCGCATCGTTTTAGATCCACTGAAAAACCCAAATCTCTTGAAGCCAAGATAGTATTTGATGCAGATAAAATCGATTCAATTGGTGCTATCGGAGCGGCTCGGGCTATTGCTTATGCAGCTTTAGATAACAAACCTTTTTTCACTCCCGCCTCAAAATTATTTTCAAAAAAATTTGAGTTAGAAGAAAACGAAGTGCATAGTGCATATCATGAATATATTTTTAAACTAATTAATATAAAAGATCGACTTTATACGGCCACAGCAAAAAAAATTGCGGTAGCAAGACATAAATATCTAGAAGAATTTTTCATTCAACTTAAAGCAGAATATCTTGGGGAAAGATAATTTATTTGTAGTCCAAATTAGAAAACGATCCTTTAATAAATGTAGGAAGGTTACCCATATGAGACCTAAACTTGAAGAAGTTTGTGAAATGGCATTGAATGCGGGGGAAATTCTAAGAGATGGTTTTGGGAAACTGAAATCTCTTAAGTTAAAAAGAGAGATTGATGTTGTCACTGAAATAGATCGCAAGTCAGAAAAATTTCTAATTGGAGAAATTAAAAGCAAATTTCCTGGGCATCATATTATTGCTGAGGAATCGGGAGAAACGATCGGGGATGTTGAAAGAAAATGGTATATAGACCCGTTAGATGGCACAACAAATTTCGCCCATAACCTGCCAATTTTTTCTGTATCTATCGCATATGCAGAAAAAGATCAAATTGTTCTTGGGGTTGTTTATGACCCAATGAGGGATGAATTATTTAGTGCGGAAAAGGGGGGAGGGGCTAAATTAAATGGTGTGCCAATTTTCGTAGGAAAAGAATCTGAATTAAACAAAAGTGTATTGGTGACCGGTTTTCCTTACGACCGCTTTACCAATGAGGATAATAACCTCGATAACTTTAATAGGCTTGCAACAAAAATTCGGGGCATTAGGAGACTAGGAAGCGCTGCCCTAGACCTATGTTATGTGGCGGCTAATCGAGTTAACGGATATTGGGAAATCCGAATGGAAACCTGGGATCTGGCGGCTGGAATGCTCATTGCTCAAGAGGCAGGAGCAAAAGTTACCAAAAGGGATGGGAGTTTAGATATGCTCAATCCCCCAATAAATGTAATTGCAGCTAATCCCCTGCTTCATCAAAAATTTCTTGAAAATATAGTTTAAATGAATTTGTAAGTTATTTCAAGAAAGGTCTTTTTTTAATTTTGAAAAATCAACTTTGGATGTCATGTTCAGGTTAACCGGCGTGACAGAAATGATTCCTTTGGATAATACAGTGTGTACATCCGATCTTTCTGGGAAAAGGCTCGCATCCTCTTGCATTTTATAACCCAAGCTTGCTGGCTCATCCCAAGATTTTCTTTTTGGTGGATCTGGCACATAATATCGCACTGGCGATAAACTAGTAATTTCCCAATCTGTTTCTTTTGTAGCATTCGTAGGCAAATCGATTTTCAAAATTTGGACCAGAGGATCTAGTTCTTTATTCAGAAATTGTTTTGCAAAGTAAGCTGTGAAATATGCAGCAACATTGAAATCAATTTCATTGGAATAAGATAAATGGTATTCCTTGGCTGTGTCCAAGGAAACTGCCAAGGCAGGAATCTCATAAGAAGCTGCCTCCATGGCGGCACCAACCGTTCCTGAAACGGTGATGCCCTGGCCTAGATTTAAACCATAATTAATTCCAGAAACGACAATATCAGGTTTTGTTGGCATTATTTCAAATATAGCGTGCTGCACAGTTTGGGCAGGTGAGCCACCCACGGCATATATTTTCCATTCTTTTCCGTTTACAACTAATTCTTTGATGCGGATGAGACCATCCGAGCTAAGAGGCATACTCCTGCCGGCTGCAGAATATTGTTCACGGGGTGCTGCTACCCAAACATACCCAATTTCGGAGAGGGATTCTGCAGCAGCCCATAGACCGGGGGAATCAATTCCATCATCATTGGTTAGTAAAATCTGCGGTTTGTCATTTTTCATAGGGAACTCTTTTTGCTAGGGAAGGGGATTGTTGGTGGCCCAGTCATTTCCTAAAAATAACTCGATATCATAGGCCGAATTAGGATCGAATCGGTGATAAATTATTACTTGGTTTCCAAATAAATTAAGCAAGAACTGTGCTGTAAATGGATTTCCAGTGTGGTCAATTATTGTGGATGTGTAACTAAATTGGTTTGTTGGATTGGTGCCCGCAATATGCGCACCTAGTGAGGTCAAGTAATCGGATGTCCTTGATTCAAGTTCGGGGGAATTTGAGGAATTTTCGATATAGATGTTTGACAATTCCAAATTCATCTTGGTTTGATCATCCCCGACAGTTAAAGGTGAAAAAACTCCGCCAGAGCCGAAAATATCATCCCTCAAGGTTCGAATTAAATCAGGCACTGGGATAAGAATAGAAAGCCCATCAGGAGATGTACCAAAATTCACATATTTTTCATCGATCACGCCACTTTTTATGTTTTCAAAATCAATTTGAGCAGCAAGGACAATTAATTTCAAAGCATCATCTAAGGGGAGATTCGTATTGATTCCCGAAGAAATTTCATCGTAGATATCGGTTGCATTGTTGAGTAACCGAGTGAAATTATCAGGCTCTAGGAATCGGTCTCTAATTGCTAAGATTACTTCCTGCTGACGTTCAGATCGAGTAAAATCACCACCTTCCGTGTAACGCATTCGAGCATAGGCCAATGCAAGATACCCTGGCAGGGTTTGCCGGCCCAACTCAAGAGTTACGGGCAACTTAGGGCCAATAGGGTCGATTCGAAGTGGCGTTTTTACATCAATGGTGATGCCACCGATCAAATCTATAAACCTCTCAAATGTAGAAAAATCAATTTGGGCATAATAATCAATAGGCACCCCAATGGTTTGCTCTATCGTATCGATCGCTAATTTTGGACCACCGCCAGGGAGTTTATAGATATCCCCTAGATAATAAGCGGTATTAATTTTCCCCGGATTAAAGCCAGGAATATTAGCCCAAAGATCTCTAGGAACAGAAAGCATCCCAGCTTCTTTTGAAATTGGGTCAATGGTTAACAGAATCATCGTATCAGACCGAGATGCGGTTTCTCCAGAAGATACGTCTCTATAATCTAACCCTAACAATAATAAGGTTACTCTATCATTACCGTTCCAGGGTTCTGCAGTCGGGCCTTGAGGAACAAAAACGGCATCCTCATCCGCTGGGTTTTCATCCGATGAATTGATATCGTTATCCAGATTTGGAATGAAATCAAATCCTAATATAGTTCCTTTTTGTCCAATATCTTTTAATATACTGAATGACAAACCAGAAAGGGTTATACAAATAAACACAATGAAAAAGGAAACAAGAATGCGTATTTTTTTTGATTCAAAATATTTCATCATAATAGACTTCTTTGGGATTATCACCAAATGTTTGCTCAGGCGCCTTAGGTTTCAGTCGGTGTCTCAGTTGGTGTTGGCGTTTCCGTAGGGGTAGGTGTAACGGTTAAGGTGCTAGTAGCCGTACCCGTTTCTAAAATGAGTGTACCAGTTGCTGATTCAATTGGTGTAGGAGTTTCGGTCGTTAGTGTACCTGTTATGGTTGGGGTTACTGTAAACGTCGAAGTCAGGGTTGGCGTGGACGAGGGTGTCAGATTAAAACAGTTTTCCTGAACGATGATTGAGGTAGCTAATATATTTTCATCCAAACCTGCAGCAGCATTTGCGATTTGATATTGTTCATTTGAGCCGCACCAATTTTCTTCAGTGGCTAATTTTTCTGCATATTGGATCAAAGACGCCCAATAGCGATAAAAGGCAGTCATTCCAGATGAATCACTCATATTAGGGACCATGCCAGCGAGCTGTCCGTAATAAAATGCTGCTATATCTGGATAGGCCATCCAGAATCCATTCCCCTGCAGATATAAGCGCGCCCAATCTCGATAGTTTCTGGCTTCGATGTCTAACGGCCCAAATTGTTCAGCCAAAGTAAAATCGTAAAGGCCTTCCTCTAATTTACCTTGTTCTAAAACTTTAATTGCCCCTAAATTTCTTAAAGTCACATAAATAAATCCATCTAATTCTGTGACTCGGTATAAGGGATCTACATTTCTTAGTGCCGATAGGGTTTCAAGAGCTTTTCCCCAGTTTTGGGAATGGACATAGGAAATTACTAAATTAAAAAGTTCCTCTTTTGGGCGGCCGTCCGGGGTTGGCGTAATTGTTGGTTCAACTAGCGGAGTTGGCGTAGCTGTAGTGTTCATGATCACTTGAATTTCGACCCAGCGATCGAGAGCCAGTTGGTAAGTTGGGTCTTGGGCATATATAAATTCAAAGCGCTGCAAGGCAATATAATAATTGCCGGCTTCAAAATCTTCGACCCCCCTTTGGTATTCTTGATCTAGGGCCACTTTGCTTATTTCAGTGGCATCCCCATTGAAATGGGAGGAACCTTGTTTGAAACCGAAGTATCCGCTGAATGAAACAGAAATAATAAGTATAAAAATTGCCCCTAACGCAATGATCGCAGGTCGAAATTTGTTAGTTATTTGCGCTGGAGGAGGGTTAACGGGGGGGTTATTGTCTTTTTCAATTTGGACAGTCTCAGAAAAACCGCCATTTTTTTTCGCTAATTGAGTTTCGTCCTCTTTTGAGGAATCGCTGAATTGCGTTTCATCCAAATTCTTATTCATAGGTGTTATATTTTACTCGTCTTTATAGAAAAGAGATATACCGATAAAAAAGGTTTTCAATCAAAACAAGTCATGATAAAAAACAAAATTCAAGTTTTTGGAGAAATAAAACCGCGCGGCATGTATTTGTTGATAATGGAGCTATCTAAAGAGATTAAGATTGATTTCGGGAAATTCAAGAAGGGAAAAGAATTTCGATTGGAACCTGGGCATTACCTTTATTTAGGGTCTGCAATGAAAAATCTTCCCTCCAGGTTAATTCGCCATACCCTTAGGTCAGAAAAAAGGCCCGCGCATGAGATCCAAAAAGAATCGGTTAAAAGTATGATTGACCTTGGTTTTATTATAAAAGAGCCTGACTTATCAGAAAAGAAACTGCATTGGCATATCGATTATTTATTGGATAATTCACATATTTCTATTGCTCAAATAAATATGTTTATGACAAATGTATCCCTTGAAGCCAAAATGGGGAATTTCTTGAAAAATAGTTTAAATGTGGAGCAGATATCAACTGGGCTTGGTGCGAGCGATCATTACGGGAATTCGCATATATTAAAAATACTTGATTTGAATTGGTTTACTCAGAATGAAGGGGAAAACCTGAAGAAATTGTTTGATGAATTGATATAAAAAAAAGACTGTTTCCTCCTCCGGATAACAGTCTTTTTTAGAAACAGGCGAATGCCTTTTAGTACCCTCGACATGATTCGAACACGTGGCCTCTTACTCCGCAAGCAAGCGCTCTATCCAGCTGAGCTACGAGGGCAAAATTTCTTTTGTAACAGCTCTAGATTATACCAACTAATGATCTAAAGTAAAGGCGGGGAGGGAGGGATTCGAACCCTCGTCCGGGTTACACCCGGAACCCACTTAGCAGGCGGGCGCACTAAACCAGGCTATGCGACCTCCCCGATTGTTTCGAAAAACCCCAGAATTAAATTGCATCATTTTTAGTGAAAATTAGCAATAAATTTCAGCGGAGGGAGTGGGATTCGAACCCACGGTGAGCGTTAACCCACATCGGTTTTCAAGACCGACGCCTTCGTCCACTCGGCCATCCCTCCAGGGCCTCGCGCGGAGCAAAGGCTCCGTTGGAGCGCCCTGAATTTTACCACAAGGCTATATCAGTTTCAATCTATTTGATAAAGAATTTTTAGCTAACAACTTGAGCTTTTAGAATATAAATTTCGCGCCTAATTTTGAATGATTTTACTCATAGGATGAAGGGGGATTTTGGGTAAATGCCTATTAGGTGAACTAATTGCTTATCTATTATATTCTCAGTTATACTTGCTATAATTGTGATAAATAATGAAGCTTTAGGAGATTTAATACTATGAGTAAATTAGCCTGGATAGACGAAGAGTTAAACACTCTTCATGAATCTGGTTTATATAATAATATTCGTGCGCTTGGTTCTCCTCAGGGAGCCTGGCTCAACATTGATGGGAAAAAGGTGCTAAATTTTTGTTCTAATAATTATCTTGGATTAGCAAATCACCCGAAGATCCGCGAAGCAGCAAAAAATGCAATTGATAAAATGGGTGTAGGACCTGGTGCTGTCCGAACAATTGCAGGAACTATGGAATTGCATGTTGAACTAGATCGCCGGCTTGCCAAATTTAAAGGCGTTGGTTCTGCGATCACATTTCAATCTGGGTTTACCGCAAATTTAGCCGTTATTCCCGCTTTGGTTGGAAAACCAGACGTGATTTTTTCAGATGAATTAAATCATGCCAGTATTATTGATGGGAGTCGGTTGTCGGGTGCAAAAATAATTCGCTTTAAACATGCTAACCCGCAAGATTTGAAACTGCAATTGGAAAATCACAGGAGTGACTATCGGAGAGCATTGGTTATCACTGATGGAGTTTTCAGCATGGATGGGGATATTGCCCCGCTAAATAAAATTTATGATGTTAGCAAAGATTTTGATGCCTCTCTGATGGTGGATGATGCTCATGGAGAGGGCGTGATGGGGAAAGGTGGGCGCGGCATTGTAGATCATTTTGACCTACACGGCAAAGTAGATGTTGAAGTGGGAACAATGTCTAAGGCATTTGGTGTAATGGGCGGGGTGGTTGCTGGTAATTCAAAAATTGTTGAGTGGCTCCATCAACGTGGGAGACCATTTTTGTTTTCATCCGCAATGACCGTTCCAGATGTTGCAGCGTGCATTGCAGCTATTGATATTCTGGAAGAATCAACGGAATTGGTTGACAAATTATGGGCAAACGGTAAATTATTTCAGAGCGAAATGCAAAATTTAGGGTTTGATACAGGGAAAAGCGTCACCCCAATTACACCTGTAATGTTAGGTGAGGCAGAAATTGCTCAAAAGTTTAGTAAAGAGTTGTTTGATGAGAATGTTTTTGGGATGTCAATTGCTTTTCCAACTGTGCCTCGCGGAAAAGCAAGGATTAGAGTGATGATCTCAGCTGCTCATTCGTCTAGTGACCTCGAACACGGATTGGCAGCCTTTGAAAAAGTTGGAAAGAGATTAGGGTTGATATAGGGAAAAAATGTTTATTGGGATTTTAATAAATACTCGCAAGAGTCCTTATCCATCAAATTGCAATCTAAGACATGGGAACAGCTTCGTTTATTTATTCTTGGCAGAGTATCGGGAAAGATATCTGGGGGAAATACGTAGGAAGTTTTCAATCTGATATTTTGTGCGGCGTGTTCACAAAATACTTCATTGGTAACTTCCTTTTTTTCTAGATCTTTCATAAAGACTCCATGGCAATAATTACTAGTGATTAATTCAGTTGTTTATAGTTTACCCAATCAGAAAATGTGGTCATGTGTCAGTTGTCCTCGATATTAAGGGACTAATGCCCCGAATATTCTAAATTGGATAATAATTGCCCAAAAGGCCAATAAGCCTGAATGATAGTTTAAATATTTCTAATTAAGGTTTGAAAATGAGAAACTTTATTATTTTGTTAGAAAATTAGGGTTTGTTCTGCCAATATTATTTTTGTGTGACCATATTAGAAAATTGGGGTTATTTCTATTGAAAACCCCTGCGCTTTGACAGTTCTCGCCTCAAAGACTACAATGATACTTGCAGAGTGGCAAGAGGCATAATATGGTAAATAAAGATAAGAAAACAATTATAGGATTAACCGGTAATATAGCTACTGGAAAATCTGTTGTAAGGAAAATGCTCCAGCATTTGGGTGCCTTTGGAATTGATGCAGACACCCTTAGTCATAGAGCAATGGCAAAGGGCGCTCCCGGATATGAACAAGTAATTAGCGAATTCGGGCACCATATCCTTGGTAAGGACATGGAAATAGATCGAAAGAAATTGGGCCGGATCGTATTTTCAAACCCTTCTTCCTTAAAGAATCTTGAAACAATTATTCACCCCTTAGTTCGGCAGGCAGCCAAATTTTTAATTTCTAGTTCAACTCAAGAGGTAATCGTAATTGAAGCCATAAAACTATTGGAATCCCCAATTAAGGATTTTATTGATTATATATGGGTGACTACCTCCTCTGAAGAAATTCAAATTGAACGCTTGGGAGAAAAAAGAGGAATTTTGATAAAAGATGCCAAAGAAATAATGGAAAATCAGTCTTCTCAAGATGAGAAGGTAAAATTTGCTGATTCCATTATTATTAATGATAAAAGCATCGAGGATACTTGGAATCAGGTTCAAAGAGCGTGGTTTGAATTATTCCCAGAAAAAATTTCCAGCTTAGCAAGTCAAGAAAAAGAAGAATCCGGTAGATTGCTTGATGGCTCAAATTATTCAATTATCCGTGCTACACCAAAACACGCCAAAGAAATATTCGAATTTTTAGAAAGCAATAACATCAATGGCTCAATTTTTAGCGACAGGGATGTAATTCATACATTTGGGGAAAGAGCTTATATGTTGCTAAAGAAACAAAATAAGTTGACTGCAGTAATTGGTTGGCAGGTTGAAAATTTAGTTTCTGTAATTGATGAAATATGGCTCGATAAAACATTTTCCGAGTATGAACTTGTGAACGAGCTATATTCAGGTATTGTTAAATTCTCCAAAGAATTACAGGCAGAGGCTATGTTGATCATTATTGACGAGGATATTGCAAAAAAGATTCCTGTAGATAGTGGATTGAAATTAAAATCGGTGGATATTGAAGACCTAAAAATAAAAGCTTGGAGGGAAGCAGCAAAGGAAAAGTATAAAGACAATTCTGAGATTTTGTTCAAGCAATTGCGTATGGATAGAATAATGAGACCGCTATAATAGAGTACAAAGATAATTTGCTTCTATGGAGAAGCTGATGAAATGCAAGAAATAATCAATAATCTACTTTTTATATTTCAAAGACTAAATTGGATCGGGTTCTTGGATATCATTTTAGTTGCTGCGGTATTCTTTGTGTTGTTACTGTTCCTAAGGAATACCCAAGCGATGGTATTGTTGCGTGGAATATTATTTTTAGTATTACTGATTAGCTTGTTGACCAGTTTAAGTAACTTATTTGCATTTTCATGGTTAATTGAAAAATCTCTACCAGCCCTATTGCTATCTATACCAGTGATTTTTGCCCCTGAAATTAGAAGGGCATTGGAAAGATTTGGTAGAGCCGGAAATTTCCTTCCCTCTAAAGGTAATTCTGGAGAGCAGGGCGATATTATTGGGTCAGTCGTACATGCGGCGAGGAGATTGTCTAATCGAAAGCATGGCGCCTTAATCGTTTTACAACGATTTGACAGTTTAGAAGAATATGTTTCCACCGGGGTGAAAATGGGGTCAGAAGTTACGCCCGAGTTGTTAATGCAAATTTTTTATCCCAACACCCCTCTACATGATGGTGCGGTGATCATTTCCGATGAAAAAATAACTGCTGCAGGATGTGTCATGCCCTTATCTGCAAGCGGGGTTTTATCCTTCAGTTCGGATAGGAAAATGGGATTGAGACATCGAGCGGCTTTAGGTACGTCAGAAGTCAGCGATGCTGTCGTCGTGGTCGTGTCAGAAGAAACAGGTGCAATTTCAATAGCAACAAACACGAGGATGATCCACCGTTTAGACGCTTCCCGATTAGAATCAGTGATTAGAGCAATATATGGATCGCAAGAAAAACAAAGTGCAATGGATTGGATTACTCGCTTCTTGCCCTTTCTTAGGAAGAAAAACTTACTTGATGAGAAAACAGAGGTTTAATTCCTATGATTATTGAATTTTTTAAATTAATATGGAAGAATTTGGGAACACTGTTTCTCGCGTTATTTTTAGCGGTTGTTGTTTGGGTGTCAGCGGTGGTTGCATCTGATCCAAATCAAGAGAAAGATTACCCTTATGAAATAAATTTAGAAATAATTGGACAAGATGATCGATTGGTAATGGTTGCTGATATTCCTAATAATATATTTTTAAAGTTGATAGCGCCTGTTTCTGTATGGGATGAACTGTCATTAAATAGAAAGTTAGTTTCTGCAAGTATAGATATTTCCGGTTTAGATATTGGATCTTATGAATTGCCTGTTGATGTTAGTTTGGGAATAGAGCCTGTACGAGTAGTCGAAATATCTCCAAGTTTGATAAAATTTACTGTTGAGAAATTGGTCAAAGAGGAATTGGCTGTAATTGCAATGGTTGCTGGCGAACCTGCTTTGGGTTATCAATTAGATAAACTTTCTTTAAGTGAAGGGCTGGTACAAATATCTGGTGCTGGCTCTATTATTGCTCAAGTAAGACAGGTAGTAGCGGAAATTGATGTTACAGATGCCCGAGGAAATGTGAGTAAAAGTGTTGAGTTAATTGCATTAGACAATAATGGCAATCTATTAGAGGATGTAGATATTTTTCCCTCGGTAATATTATTAGAGCAAGAAATTACCCAAGCTGAAGGTTATAAAAATGTAGCTGTGAGAGTGGAAACTATCGGACAACAAGCAAGCGGGTATCGTGTGACTAGCATATCCGCATTTCCGCAAACTGTAACCGTTTCATCTTCAGATCCGAATCTAGTAAATCAAATGCCCGGCTTTGTGAGAACACAACCGATAGATTTAACTAATGCTGATGATGACATTGAAGTTAATTTAGTTTTAGAATTGCCCGAAGGGGTTGTATTGGAAAGTGAAGAACAGTTTATATTTGTGCAGGTCGGTATTGCACCAATTGAAACAAGCATATCTTTGAATATTCCAATAGAATTTACAAATTTGAATAGCGGTCTATCTGCTACATCTTCTCCGGCTGAAGTTGATCTATTGATTTCAGGACCAGTGCCAATCTTAGACGAACTTTCTAATGAGGATATTGTGATAGTGGTAGATTTGACGGATTTGGGGGTAGGGACACATTTGCTGATACCAAACATTGTAACCATACCAGATAGTGTTTTGATTGATGCGATTAATCCTGAAACGATTGAAGTTGAAATCAATCTGTCTACGAATGGTTCTAATCTTCATTCATATAATCAAAATCAATAATATTAGTTGAGAACAATAATGGAAAAACCTGTAGTTGCATTGGTTGGCCGCCCAAATGTTGGGAAAAGCACCTTATTTAACAGACTAGCTGGAGAGCGTTTAGCGGTCGTGGATTCTATACCTGGTACAACCCGAGACCGTCTACATGCCGATTCGGATTGGGCTGGGATTGATTTTATTGTAGTAGATACCGGGGGTATAGACCCAATTGATGTAAAAATTGGGGAAGGTCGAGTACCGCTTTCGGTTGGATCTGCAGATTTCATTAAAGAAATTAGATTTCAAGCCAAAGCAGCCATAAAAGATGCTGATGCAATAATATTAGTTGTGGATGTAGAATCTGGGGTTACTCCTGCGGATCATGAAGTTTCCGAAATATTAAGAAAAAACCAAAAAGAAATTGATGGGGAATGGAAACCTCCTGTTTTGCTTGTAATTAATAAATGTGATAGCAAAGCAAGGCGTGACCTCGCACCCGAATTTTTTGAACTTGGAATGGGCGAAATTTATCCAATCTCCGCTTTGCATGGAACCGGAACTGGGGATATGTTAGATGCATTAATACAGTCTCTTAAAGTTGACCAACCTGGTTCCTTCGTTGAAGAAGAAATTGATGAATCTGTAAAAATCGCAATTGTAGGAAAGCCAAATGCAGGAAAATCAAGTTTATTAAATCGACTAGTTGGCTCTGAGCGAGCAATTGTTAGCAATATACCAGGAACAACGAGAGATGCAATTGACCAGTCTTTTGAATATAAAGATACTCCAATAACCCTCATTGACACTGCAGGGATTAGAAGACGTGGCAGGGTGGAACCCGGGGTAGAAAAATATAGTGTAATCCGGGCAATGAGAGCAATAGAAAGGGCGGATGTTGCCTTGTTAGTTATTGATGCAACTACAAGCATTACTAACCAGGATGCTCATATAGCCGGATTCATCCTTGATGCGTGGAAAAGTACTGTAGTCGTTGTAAACAAATGGGACGCAATCGAGAAAGACAGCTATACAATGGACGGATATAAAAAGAAGATCATGAATGATCTAAATTTTATGGATTATGTGCCCATTTTATTTGTTTCAGCAAAAACGGGTCAGCGGACAAAAGATATCTTACCCATGGCTATTAAAGTTCAAAAAGAAAGAATGGTAAGGTTGTCGACCTCCGCGATTAATAAATTGTTGAGAAAATCTCAAGAATTACACCCAACACCCTCTCAAGCAGGAAGGCATTTAAAGATACTATATGGAACCCAGGTGAGATCAGACCCCCCAACATTTTTAATATTCGTCAATGAACCGAAGCTAATGCATTTTTCCTATAAAAGGTATTTGGAAAATAGGTTTAGAGAAGAGTATGGTTTTGAGGGGACACCTATTCGATTGGTACTTAAAAAAAGAGAATAGAATTCTGGAGATTTGGGTTAGGAGAGAAGATATTGGAAAATTCGAAATTAGATAATTCTGAAACTAAAATGATGGATGAAGAAGAATTATTAAAAATCAATCAAGAAAAAGCTAAATTAAAATTTCGTCTATTTATAAAAGAAAGCTTAGAAACCTTATTGCTCGCTCTAATTCTTGTGTTGATCATTAACACCATTTCTACCAGAATTCGGGTTGAAGGGTATAGTATGGAGCCCACCTATCATAATAATAATTATATTGTTGTTAGTAAATTGACATATAAGTTTAAAGAAATTTCCCGTGGTGATGTAATTGTTTTTGAGTACCCCTTGGCTCCTGATGAAGATTTTATCAAGAGGGTAATTGGATTACCTGGAGATGAGATCGAAGTTACTGGTGGAAAAGTATATCTAAATGGAAGGGTTTTAGATGAAAGTTATATTGTGGCTGCTCCAATCCGCGAACAGCCCTTATACGTTGTGCCTGAAGAATCCTTATTTGTGATGGGGGATAACCGGAATAATTCTTCGGATTCTCGCACATGGGGATCGCTGCCAATTGAAAACATTATTGGAAAGACCGTATTTGTTTATTGGCCTATAAGCGATTTCGGAGCCATTGATTATTCAGAAATAGAATTGATTTTTAATTAGTACACATATTTTACAGGAGATAAAAATGACCAATTATCCACTTGACCTTCTATTTAAATTTTCCATCGTACCTCAGATCTCTGTGACCGATTCGAGTGGGCAACAAATCGCTTATGTTAAACAGAAATTATTTAAATTAAAAGAGGCCATTTCTGTTTTTTCGGATGAGACTCAAACTAATATTTCTTTTAAAATTGAGGCAGATCGGGTAATAGATTTTTCTGCAAAATATAATTTTTATGATTCTTCGGGCGGGAATTTTGGCGCTGTAAAAAGACAAGGACTCAAGTCCATTCTCAAGGCCCATTATGATATTTTTGATGGAAATAATGAATCGCCAACCTTAGATATTCAGGAAGAAAATTCCCTTATACGACTAGCGGATGGATGCTTAAATCAAATTCCGATTGTCGGTCTATTCATGGGTTATTTTTTGAATCCCACTTATATCGTAACCCGTCCTGATGGTACTCCGGTTATGCGTTTATTAAAAATGCCTGCTTTCATGGAAGGAAAATTCCAACTTCAAAAATTAGCAGAAATGGATAAAGCGGAAGAAGATCGAGTGTTATTGAGCGTTGTAATGATGACCTTGCTAGAAAGAACTCGTGGGTAAACAGTAAGGAAGTAAAAATATAAAATGAGCCTGGATTTATATCCAGGCTCATTTCTTTGTTATCTGCGGAGTATCAGTTAGCAGAAAAAATTAATGTGTCTTCGTGGAAATCTTTCCATCCGAACCAGAACGAAGAGGTGCTTTTTATTCTCTCAAGCCTCTTTCCAGCTAATTCGCCTTCAATTGCAAGCCCATTTATCCCATCCCATAATGAACCTGTTTCATTGTCTTTAATTGTGAGCCCATCTGCAACCGCAAAGGTCAATTTTTGACCATCTAAAACTGGATTGTAAGCCACACCCAATGCAGATTCTGCATTAAAGACAACGAGAATATTATCTTCTCCAATCTCATAGTTCACTACCGGTTCTAAGGACAATTGTGAAAACGGAAATGCAACGGATACTTTATCCAACTCCACTCCTAAAACAAATTCTTTTGTTTCTAATCGGTCGTCAATGTATTGCGGTCCAATTACGCCCCCTTGATTATTTTCATAATAGCTGGAATATGGATCTTTTTCTCCATAATGCCCTTTTTTCAATGCCAGCGAATCGGGGTGCAGGCTTTTCCATTCTTCCCAAGTAGTTTGGAAAGAAGGCAAATATTCCAATTTTGTGCCAATTAATTTTCCTTGAACGGCTTCGCCAAGCAATTGGCTCCAAAGCGTATCTGTTTGGCGATCATACATAACAAGTACGTTTCTGATCAATTTGCCACTAACGCCAAAATCATACTCTTCGCCATTAATATTTCGGGAATACACGATTCCCGTAAAGCAAAGAGGTCACCACGTTATCGCAATTTTCTTCCCTCCAACATCGTCGTTCACAATTTCATGTCTTGAAAGGAAGTTTATTGAATACGCCCTTGCTTCACCATTGAAAACTACACCAATGACAAGCTCAAGTGGGTCATATTCGGAATCCGCCTCAGAAGGAGATAAAAACTTTGGATTGTTGATTGCAGGAATTGCATCGAAGGGCAACAAGGTAATTATTTTGTACTCTCCATATTTGGCCAACAGTTTTGGGTCCGGAAGGTCGGGTGCTTCAGTGGGTGGTTCGTCATTCGGCATTTTTAAACTTTCTAGATCTTCACCGTTATTTGAATTATTCAAATTTTCACTATTGGATTTATCAGTTTCCTCTATTGAATTGTCCGATTGAGAATTCCCAGATGAAACAATATTGCTGGTACAGGCAACCAAAAGTAGGTTGATGAGAAATATAAGTGTGAAAAATTTTATATGGGTTTTGTTCATTAATGCCTCCGGTATTATTTGAAATTCTTTTCGCCTGCCTCAATCGCTACGGAAAGCCGATTTTCAGAGGGGGGTAAGGGGCAAGAATAATTTTCGTTGTAAGCACAATAAGGGTTGTATGCTTGATTAAAATCTATTTCTAATTGTCCGTTATCCAATAAGGGAGGATCCAAATATCTTCCTGCGCCATAAGTTACTTTTCCTCCATTTTTATCAACGAAGGGAATAAAATAACCATGGTGACTTTGATAAACAGTGAGTTCAGCCAACTCATCCTTCACTGTAAAATGGATTTTTCCGGCCTTGACATAATCTTGAACGTCACCGGTAGATGTTTGCATTTTGATGCTTTCTTTTGTTTCAAATTCTTCAATTTTAAGTTCAAGTCTAAGCTCATTGTTTTCAGGAAAATAATTCAATCCATCAAAGGAACTTTTTTGTTCGGCTGTTAAGGGGCTGTGCTGATCAGTTTCAAAGAATAAATCTTTTTGATTGCGAAAGGTTTCAAGTTGAGTCATTTTTTCTCCGTAATTAATTTTGTAAGCTTTCTAATTCAGAATTTATAGCAGTTATGATTGCGCTGGGGTTTGCTCCAATTAAGGAAAATCCATTAACTAAAAATGCAGGTGTTCCTCTTAATCCTAATGCTCTAGCAGCCTGTAAGTCAAAATCCACAGTATCCTTATGTTGATTACTATCAAGGCATTGTTCAAAGATGGAAACATCTAAATTTGATTTTTCAGCATAAGCCAAAAGGTCTTTTTGGGAAAGTGCCGAGTAATTTTCACGCTCAAAGGTTGCATCATGAAATTCCCAAAATTTTCCTTGATCTAAAGCGCATTGGCCTGCCTCTGCGGCCTTAGGGGAATACGATGTGATAACTGGGAAATCTTTCCATTCGAATTTGACTTGCCCGTCAAACGTGGATAATATTTCTTGAATAATACCTGCCTCATGCCAAGATTGACATGCTTCACATCCAAAGTCACCAAATTCTGTTAAAGTGACCACCGTATTTTGATTTCCTTTATACGGATTTTCATTTAACCTTTCAAGAGAATTTGCAACAGGTTTTGGGGCTGTAATAATATTATGTTTCCTGCGCAATCTTTCTCGTTGAGTTAATTGCTTGTTGTTGCGAGAGGGCATATGGATAATTCCTGGTTTTTGGTTAGCATTATCATCTGACGAAGAGTAGAGAGTTTCTCTTACGCTAATTTATTAAAAATTTTTTGGAATCAAGATATTAAGGATTAATCCGAATATAAATAACTCCCCGGCTTTTCTATTGAAATGCATTGCCCAGCCCACGTACCACAGGGGCCAAACAGTCCATTCTTCTGGTGCTTCAAGAGGTTTTGGCTCAGAATATACCTTCCAAGTTTGTCGCAATCTTGGTGCTGCCAAAAGTGTGAGAAGTATCCAGGGTCCGGTAAATTTGAAGTAAACCAGGGCAAATATCATGAGATAAAACAAAATGAAAAAGAATTTGTTTAATACTAAAGAGTTTTTCTCTCCTAATAACACTGGGACTGATCTCACCCCCAGTGGTTTATCAGAACTTATTTTATCAATATGTTTACCCACCAACACAGAGGCTACAATCAAACCATAGGGGAGTGTTGCGAACCAAATGGCGTTGGTAATTTCCCCAGAAGAAACAAACGCCGTTCCGCCGATCATAAGGGGCGCCCCCATACCAACAGGGAAGTAATTTCACCTAAACCAATTCTCTTTAAGATACTGGTATATCCTAAACTTAATAAAAATCCCGATACGGCAAAAAAGATTACCCAGGGACCTCTAACTGATGTTAAGTAGATCATGATCGCTGCATCGATGAGAGTAAATACGAAAGCAGATTGCAGCAAGCCCTTTGGCGTTGTCAACCCACCCAATATTGGATGAACAGAGTATTGAGCTCTTGGGTAATCTTCTGTATCCACGCCGCTTTTTACATCCGCATAGTCATTAATCACATTATTTGCCGCATGGGCAAGAAGTAAACCAAAAACGCTGAGAGCTGCATAAAACCAATTTATTTTACCGATTTCTGCGGCTAATAGAACCCCTATTAATCCAGATGTAAAAGTCATAGAAAATACACAGGCTCTTATAATAACTAGCCATCTGGTGATGAAATCAGCTTTATCAATTTCTGGAACATTACAGCCATTGATTGCCATCGCCCATCGTTTAAACATTGGGAGGGGATGTTGAGTTAAATTTACATTCTCCATTAAAAAATCTCCATAAAATAATTTAGAGTGTCATAAAAAACTGGTTATTTTTTCTTAACACAAGCTATCATTATGCTGTTAACGTAGGAGTTTGAGGAATTTTTTGAGGATCGACAATAAAAATTTAGATTTATATTGGTTTTGTACCGATTGCATAAAAAGTTGGGATATATAGCACTCTGTACCCTAGATTCCAAGATTGCCGGTCAATTTTCTTTAGTCTCATAATCTCCTTAATATTTGGCGAATTTTTTATGTCGGATTTGATAACTTCCCATTCAAGATCAAACGAATTTACCGACGGGGAGGTATTCCATGAACCATTGATTACCCCATATTCAATATCCTTCATCCGAGAATCTTGAAAAATTTTCTTGATTTTTCTGCCCATAAAAGGATCAGCACCTTGGCTGATTAGGCTATTAGTTTGCGCTTTGCCAATGACTTCAAATTTTTCCGGAAAGTCAATTCTGCCGCCGTAATCTGGTTCGGCGATTGCGATAATTTTCCCACCGGGTTTTGTCACCCGGATCATTTCCTCTAAAACTATTTGGGGGGACTGAACCCATAATAATAGGAATTGGCAGAAGGAATTGTCCAAGGCATTATCTCCGAAAGGCAATTTATGGGCATCTGCGCAAGATAAGTTTAAACCTGGATTATTTAATTTGGCAAAAGACAAGCTTTCCATATCGATATCCACACCCATGGAGGTTTCTGGTCTAATTCCATCTAAAGAGACGCCAGTGCCGCAGCCCACATCTAATATTCTCTCTGCGGCGTTAAGATGTGATTTGCGAAAAAGATATTGTCGAACTTTTTCGGTCCATTGCGCCTGTTGTTGATAGCGGGAATGCCAAAATTGAATTTCCTTCATATAAGTAATTATATCTTTGCGGAAGCAAATCTGTACAAAATGGTTTGACCATATTATTTTTTCTGCTTATACTTATCTGATACGATTCCCAATGGAGTTTATCAATGCTAAATATCAATGAAATCAGTTCCAAGGTTGGCGAATATTTTAAATCAGATATTGTAAATTTTGGTCGTGTAATTAATGGGGTTAGTGCTAAAAAAACCGGACTATTTACCTACTCAGTATTCCAAGACGATGGCAGGGAGATGAGAATTCACCTGCGAAAAGAATCTGACGGAAATGGAATATTATTTATTGATGTAACAGACGTAATACATTTAAATTCTACTGCAACTGATATTGCACAAATGGCATTAGAGGGGCATTCTAAAAACCGCACAAAAAATTTTATTTTTAACAAGTATTCTGGAATTGATAAAAATGATATTGATTCCCAAATATCAAATATTTTCAATATGATCGATCATTTTAAGGTTCATTCAGGGGATTGCTACACTTGTGGTCTCTCAAGCTCATTTGAAATGGCTCCCCTTTTTAGTTTAAATGTGAACGCACCGTTCAAGGTAGATATTGCTTTGACTTATGGATGTAATAATAATTGCCCCCATTGTTATAACGAAGCTGATCGATTTTCACTTCAGTCTCTTGAACTTGAAAAGTGGAAAATTGTAATAGATAAAATTGTGGAGCTTGGTGTTCCACATTTGATACTCACCGGAGGGGAAGCCACTCTTCATCCGGAATTACCTGAAATTATTAATTACGCGGACAGTAGCGGAATGATCGTTGGTTTAAATTCAAATGGGCGCTATTTGGCGCACGAATCCTACATGAATAAATTGGCCTCCTCAGGGTTAAATCATGTACAAATAACATTAGGGTCTAACCAAGAAGAAGTCCACAACGCTATGATGGGGGCTAAATCTTTCAAGCAAACTGTCAATGGTATTGAAACTGCAATCGATAGTGGCATTCACGTGATCACAAATACTACGTTAATGCGATCCAATATGGATCACGCTGAAGAAATTATCGATTTTCTTTATGATTTAGGTATTCGGACATTTGCGATGAATGGAATGATCTACTCTGGTGGTGGATTTGCGGATCCCAATGCAATTACAGAAAAAGAAATGCCCGCTTTGCTTGTTCGAGTTAGGGACCACGCACAAAGGCTAGGGATGCGCTTTCTCTGGTACACGCCCACTGAATATTGTAGGTTATCTCCAGTTGAATTAGAAATAGGAGCCAAAAGGTGCAACGCGGGGGAGTATTCGATGTGCATTGAGCCAAATGGAGATGTGTTGCCCTGCCAATCCTATTATGTATCGGCGGGGAATATTATCAATGACCCCTGGGAAGAAATTTGGCAAGGGGAATTATTCCGAAGTTTTAGGGAACGAGGCGATCAACCTGAATTCGGAAAATTACCTGAAAAATGCTGGGAATGCCCCGATCTAGTTTTATGCGGTGGGGGATGTAGAATCGAGAGGGAAGCGCGGGACGGTGTGCGGGTTTCTGAAGACGCTGGGGGAGGATGCTCAGGATGTAGTGGAAGTTGTGGAACTGGAGGCTCCTCCAATGTTGTTCGTTCGCATAACCATACATCTGGGCTCATCAGCGGTGATGGTTATGCTCCAATAGGGAGTCAAATTAAAGACGATCTGAGAAGCACTGGTGGAAATCAATTAATTTCTAAGGACGATTTATTTTCTTTGGAAAATTAATGGAAAATATTCTGGAGTTTTTTTATCCCAATCAACTAATAAATGTTCTTTTAATAATAATTAATTTTGTCTTGTTATGGGTTATATATTTTCGTAAATACTACGGCACGATAAAGCTTATTTGCTTTTTTATTAATCTTGCAGTATTAGCTTCGGCTTTGGTTTATCCTCCTTCTAGTTATCTAATTTTAGGATTAATGCTCATTTTATTATTTCCCTTTCGAAATAATAATCCAAAGATTCTATATCAAACGCCTAAAGCTGTTTTTGAAGGCGGAGGAATTAGGCGAGGATTGACACCGCCTGAAACCGCTGGGCTATTAGGAAAAACTCCTGCTTTGGTTATTACCCTGGTAATTATGCAAATGCTAAAAAAAGGATTTCTTGAATTTGGCAAGAAACCATTATCCTTTTTAATACCAAGGAGTATGCAACCTAAAGAAACAAGTTTGAATTACGTGGATAGAGAAAAGAGTCGCAGAGAAAATGCCCAAAAATTGAATGCTGTATTGACACCCTACGAAGAAATGGTATTTGAGTATTTTGAGCAGAAAAAAGGGTTATCGCTCAATGAAATGAACTTCGATTTTTTCCCAACGCTATTTTCAGATTATTTAAACTGGCGAATTGGGGGCTATGATATTCCGTTGTCTAAAGATTATTATGAAAAAATAGTAAATCGTTCACATATCGAAATTCGAAGCGAGGGTAATTTAATCAATAATAAGAGTGAAGTAATTGAAAGAAATATATTTTGGATACTTTTGAGTACAGATTTTGAACAAACAATCAATAAAGAATTTTCGGATTTCTTTCCAAGTTGGTTTGAAACCGATTCAAAAAACAAAGAAAGAAGAGATTTCATAAAAGAATACAAAGATTTAGTGCTTAACGTCCAAGCCAGTTTATCTGATGATTTGGGGATTATTGAAATTTCAGAAAATATAAATGCGACATCTGAAAATTTATTATCGGATATTGCCAAAGCTACTAGATCTGGTTAAATAGAAAATGAGACTTGTTATATTTTACAAGTCTCATTTCAGGTACTTATACTAAAGATTTTTAAACTTATTATTGTTTGGTTTTATTCCAGATCGTTCCCCAATCATCCTTCAGAATATTCCCCAACACCTGGTTCTTCCCTTGGGAGGGAAGTACATCACCGTCAGGTTCAACATAAAGCCAAGCTTTGCCAGACCCTGGTGGGGATTCGTCATTTTTTTCTATTTCTAATTCTAAAGAAACGGGATTTAATTCCGAGTAGGGCACGGGAAGATCCCAAATAAGTTCAATATCTTGATCATCAAGATAATCTCTCGCTTTTTGAAGTTCTCCAGAAAGCGTACTGTCATTTTCGCTCAAGGAGACAGCTGATACGCCAGCTTCTATTATTTTGTCAATAAGGGTTTCAATATTACTGGAATTTTCTTTTGTGAGGGTCAAATGAGCAGCAACAAATATGTCTTCTCTTAGGGTTTCTGCCCAATAGGAGAAACTTGCTAATGCTTCCCAAGAGGAGTTGCTTTCAGGATTCAGAACGATCATAGTATGATCCAATCCAGCCTGAAGTAATTTTTGCAAGTAGGAAGGATCTCCTAATTTTTTGCCATTTGTTAGTAATCCTGTGACTTGTCCATTTTTTTCTGCATGCGCTAAGAGTAAGGGAAGGTCCTCTCTTAGTGTAGGCTCTCCTCCAGTGAAAAGTAAATGAGGGATACCGTTTGCCCATGATTTATCAATTATGGATATCCATTCATCGGTAGTCAATTCTCTATCCACACATTTTGTGGGGCTAGAGCCACTAATGTCATCAGAATCTACAGTATAAGTAATTGCGCAATCTAATCTGTATGGCGCTGAAATTTCTTCTTCAGAAGAAATGTTTCTATCGAAATCTAAAGAAATCACAGGGTCTAGATCTTGAGAAGTTAATAATGTGTCAATCCTATTTTTGAATTCCTGATAATCATTTTCAATAATTGAGGATTTGGTTTTATATCGCTTTGAAAAATGTTGGATTACTTCATAGTTAGGTAAATTATTCACTAGAAAATATGCATATTCTGTGGCAGTTTCGTTCAAGTGTAGGATGGTAGAAGCATTTACCATAAGCACACCTTTTCCAGAAGATTCTACACGGAGGTGCAATCGATAATTTAAAGGATCATCTAACGGAGCCATATATGAATACATACCTGGCGGAAATGCCTGAGGTTTATTATTTGGAGTTCTTAAATTTTCTAACCAATTCTTAAACATAATTATCTTCCTCCCCCGGCACATGCACAAGCGCAGCCCGCACAGGCACAGGCGCAAGCACATGAACTCCCTCCACCTCCACCTCCGCTTCCTCTGTAACTGCTGCTAGGCTTAGGTGGAGGGTTTGTGGTCTTTGTGATGCCATTAGTGAAATCTGTAATGTTTCCGACAACTCCAGCAGAAAACCCTTGGACGCCATTGACAACCGAAGCGGCAAAATCTGAACCTGGAAGATTAGGCAATCCTGAGCCTCCAGGTGTTGGTTTCATTGTGGGGCCGGAAGGTTTTGATGGAGTGGATGGGCTTCTATATACAGGATCGTATCGGGGCCACCAGATGGGTGTAATAATTGGACGGTTTTGAAAAACCTCTTTGGTGCGATCATCATACTTCTTATCCAGCATCGTCCATTGCATCACATCATCGTAAATTTCACCACGCATTTCAGGAGTATCTGCCTTCTCAACTTGAGCCCAAGCTTTCTCCATTATGGACTTATAGTAGGTGACAGTTTCTCTTTTGCTAAAACCCTTCATTTTTCTCGTTACAGATTTAACAAGTTTTAACATTGTCTTCTGTAATTCTTTGCGTCTTGGCTTTTTTTGCTTCTCCATTGCTCCCAGGAAATCAACTTCATACGGTCGTAATTTTTGGGGAGGGGGATCAATTAAAGTCAGCTTTAATGGATCCTTGGTTTCAACCACTGCGGCTTCTTTTTTGATGCAAGCGAATAAGATCATCATTAGGATCTTGTCCATCGGTTGTTCCAACAGAATGCCCGCTTCTATCGCCGATAGACCCCGTTTAATCCCATGACCGGCTATTGATATTTTTGGTGGCAGATATTTTAGTTTCCTGCGTTTCGTGCTAATAATACTAATTACCGGGATTCCAATAATAAAAGCTGCGGCTCCAGCGCACATCAAAAAGCCAAGAAGATCTTCGGGATCTATGCCTAAACGCTGCCAAATGGTTGGAACAGTAATTGTGTCGGCAGGAACATAAGATTTTGGAAATGATGCACCAAATAAATATTGAGTATGGCCATTGGCTCCCGGGTTTTCCCAAACATAAATAATTCTGCCTTGTTCATCTAAACCTGAAAATGGTTCAGCAGAAAAACCGGAGGGTGCCTGGTGATATTTCGGCTCATCAGGAAGTACACCTTTGGGCAGGTGATACACGACGGTAAGATCCGTTTGTCCACTAACAAAATCAGAATCAAACCAGGTTGGGGAAAAAACAGCGCTGGCATAATTGCCATCGTCTGAATCTTCGAAGAGGACATTTGTAATATTAGATATAAAAACAATTACAGTGCCAGTTCTTCCCGGTTGGATAGAATTACTTCCCAGCCCTACTTCAACCCCATAAGATACATAGGGAGAATAAGCAATATGTGAAATTGGGACGCCATTAATGAATGCCGATATGTTTGATAAATTGTAATTATTATTTGGAATACCAATGTCAACAAAATCTATCGGGTCTGCAAAAGTGGCATTTGTAAAGGTTAGCTCATACGACAAACTGAGCGATCCATCAGATTCCCAATATACATGGACAATTTCAGTATCAAGGCTAAATGCATAAGTTTGCGCAGCTGCAGTTAACGGGGCAACAACAGAAAAAATGATGATTAATGCAAGTGTAAATAGTATTTTTTTCATTATTTACCCGACCTCACCCATAAATTATTTTCAGGTATGTTTACCATTTCGGTTCTTCAGTTAATTGATATGCGGCATCGCAATATGGGCAATTTACCATAGGTGCGCCAGCAACCATTTTTACATTGTCCATGGATAATTGTGAACCACAATCCTGGCATTTAAACCTTTCAATATTCACATCGCCGGGGAGATCTACTTGCAAAGTGATATTTTGATCCGGGGGTGCTGTAGATTTTTGTCCGATTTTTCCAACAAACCATAAAATTGCAAAACCAACTAAAAGTAAAATTCCCCCGGTAAGTAAAGTTCCAAATGTACTAGATTGATTTTCAGAGCTAAATGCAGCGAGAAGAAACAATACCCCAAATAGGATAACAATTGCGGCAGAAACAAAACCAATAATTTTTCCAAAGTTCATAATATCTCCTCCTCTACTAGTTTAACGGAGAATTAAGCAAATTACAAATATTTTTAGGAAATGTCAAGTTTAGTTGGTGCCAAACTAACATGTTATAATACCGAACTATTTTTATCATATTCAGACACATAGGAGAGTGGATTGTGGCGATTACTACAACCGAGTACAAAAGATGTCATGTCGTAAAAATGGAAGGCAGGATTGATAGCTCAAATGGGGATGAAGTTTACAAAGTATTTCAAGCATTAAATGATAAAGAAAAATACAAAATAGTATTTGATATGTCTGAGGTTGGTTTTATGTCAAGTAAAGGGTGGTGGGTTTTAATCGAGACCCAAAAGGCCTGTAAACGCTATAACCGTGGAGAATTGGTTCTAAGCGGCGTTCAAGAAAAAATATTAGCCTCATTAGATTTGGTGGGTATGAAAAATTATTTCAACTTATTTGATGATGTAGTTAGCGCTGTAGCGAGCTTTTAATTTAAATGACCTTTAAGATATTTCCTGGGAAATACTCAAGTTTAGAGGGAATAAGTGAATTTGTAACAGCCGAAATGAAACCAATTGGATTTGACGAGAATGAAGTGTATTCTGTCCAATTGGCGGTAGATGAGGCTTGCACGAATGTAATTGAGCACTCCTATGGAGGGGAAAATATTGGGGAAATAGAAATAGATACGAATTTGGTTAAAAATGGATTTGAAATCATCATCCGAGATTATGGCAAGAAATTTGATCCATCAAAGGTTCCTGGCATTAATTCGAAAAAACCTTTGAAAGAGGTCGAATCACGAGGAGCTGGACTTTTTTTGATGAAAAAATTAATGGATGATGTTTCATTTCATTTTACAAAAAATAAAGGCACCACATTAAGAATGTTAAAAATAAAAGCAGAGTCATAAGACTCTGCTTTTATTTTTATTAAATTGTTTCGTATAGTTTCTATTTTGAGGTTTCTTGTCGATTCTTGTAAAGCACCATTAATGTAATATCATCTGATTGTGGATTTTCCCCAACAAAATTCTCTACCTTGCTCAAAATATTTGTTTGTAATTCAAACGCATTGCATTCTGAATTTTCTAATGCAGCCTCAATTAGCATATCATCTTCAAAAAAATCACCCTGTTCATTTTGAGCCTCAGTTACCCCATCTGTGTAAAGAACTAATTTGTCGCCGGGAGAAAAGGTTACCGTTTTTCTTTTCCACCGTCTATCTTCCTCCACTCCGATTGGAATGCCGGTTCTTACTAATGGCATTGGGGGTTGGCTTACATCTGCCCTAAATAAATAGGGGGGATTATGCCCTGCATTGCAATACATTAATGTGCCAGCTTTTGGATCGAGAACTCCATAAAAACAAGTAATAAAGAGATTCGCCCTGGCATCAGCTAATATGCGTTCATTTGTTTCGTTGAAAACAATGTCTGGGCGGGAATGATATTCAAATGCATAAGTGCGCAACAGGGTTCGGGTCAACGCCATATAAAGCGCAGCTCCCAATCCTTTGTCAGCTACATCCGCAATTACAATGCCTAAGCGTCCCCGAGAAAGGGGAATAAAATCGAAAAAGTCTCCTGATAATCCGCCAGCGGGCTGTAAGGTCACGGCAAGCTGCCAACCTGGGATTGTAGGAAATTGGTTGGGCAAAAAGCTTGCCTGAATTTGACCTGCAATTTGTAATTCTTGGCTAACTTTTTGGAGGGTGATCGTATTCGCGTATTCTTCAGCTTGATGTAAAGCCGACGCAATCTGATCGCTAAGCGCATGAACTGCAGGAAATAATCCTTTTAAAGAAGTCGAATCCCAAGGATGAGCCAATATCCTTAATTCTAAATATATTCCACCCATAATTTCTGTCCCCTCGAAAGCAATGATTGGGCAGCAAACTACGGCATGATGGAATTGATTTTCCTTAACCCATGGAAGTTTTTGACTAGAAGTGAATGATTTTGCTTCATTTTGCTGATGGCACCATTCCCATATGAGTGAAAAATCCTTATCCCAGTCTTCTGGGGATTTGTAAAGAATTCCTTCTGATTTGATTCCTATAGCCAAATTTCCGGCCGGAAACATATTAGGAATATGTTCATCGAGGATCGTCGTAAATGAGGAACCATCGGGAGGCGAATTGAGTATTGCCCTTCCGAGTTGCTCCAATTTCTCCAGTTGCCTAGATTGCTGTCGATTGCTCTCGGCGATCCAGCTAAACCTTCGCGCAATATAGGCAACCAGCAGTAGGCCAGAGATGAAAAACATGAAAATAAATAAACCATCTCGAGTTAATAGACTTGATGCAATAATGGAAAATGGATGAGCAATCGTAGGTAGTGCTAAGGCAAAAATGAAAAAAGTGATAATTGGTCGAGTATCTGCTTCAGCAGCAAGTTGTTTTTGAGTGTTAAGGGCGAATATGAAATAGGGTGACCAAATTAGGGCGAAAAGGAAGAAATTGATTGCAATGGCTAATAATCCTGCACCAACCAAGTTCACATTCATTATTTCAATGGGAACAGGTCCCCCGAGACCTTGATATATTTTCATCCCGATCAAATACGGAATGGTGAAACCCGCCAAATTTAATGCAAGGTTCCTATAATGGTTCCACGAGGCTGACTTATTCTGTGGCTGGCGAAATAATAAAATAAACTCAATTATTTTTATTGCAATCATTATCCATAAAGCGCCAATTCCTAAGGTAAAAACTGCAGTCCAAACCATCATGCTGTTTAGAGCCCCGTCTGTGGACCCATAGCGGTCAGACCGGAATTCGATGATCATGAAAAAACTTAATTTGGTGAATACTAGAATCAAAAAAGTGATTAGAAGTATTAATTTCCAATTGGATTGGAAGATGCCAAAGTCTGTCTCTAAATATAACCAGGTGAACCCCGCTAGCCATAAAATCGTGCTGTAGACCGCGGTAAAAACATCACCGGTGGCCACCAATTGCCTCGGCAAACTTAATTTCTCAATATCCGGCCAAAAGAATTTGGCAAATTTTCTAATTGTATTTATCATAATTATTCTTGAAAGAAATCCGATTCATTAAATTATATCTTTAATCATTTAATAATGTGGGATTGCTGTTAAGAAATAATCCCTGGGCTATAATATGTGGAGAATAAATCGTTATAGAGGAATAAATGATTAAAGTAATATTAGCTGATGATCATCGTGTAGTTTTGCAAGGCCTTTGTAACCTTCTTGAAAATGAAGATGGAATAGAAGTTATCGGGCAGGCATCAAATGGACTTGAGGCAATTGAATTGTCGGAGAAATTGAAACCCGATGTTTTGGTTATGGATCTGATGATGCCAAATGTCAATGGTTTGGAAGCTGCACGGCTATTGAAACGACGAATGCCCGATATTAAAATAATTATTCTTTCGATGCATGACAGTGAACCTTATATTATTCAGGCTTTGAAATATGGGGTTTTAGGATATATTCCAAAAGAATCTAGCGCAGAAGAATTGGTGAAGGCTATTCACACTGTTAATAATGGAAAAAGGTATTTAAGTAGCGTTCTATCAAATTTGATAATTGATTCGTTTATTAATCGTGGGGAAAGTGGTGCGCTAGATCCATACGATACACTTACTGAGCGGGAAAGATTGGTCTTTCAGATGGTTGCAGAAGGGAATAGCAATGCAGATGTAGCCGAAATTGTTTCCATTAGTCAAAGGACTGTGGAAACTCATAGAGCGAACATGATGCGGAAGCTGGGACTTAACACGCAAACTGATGTCATTCGTTTTGCGATTAAAAAAGGAATCATATCTTTAGACGGATAAATAGTTTCTAATTTCTGTTATTTATATTGTGCGAAAATTATATTTCATATTGTTTGTTTAGAAATTGTCTAATTTGTTTAATTTATAGACAATTTTTGTAATTTAAAGCGATTTGCACTCTGGTGGGACAGGTATCCCTTAATAGCTAGGACATCTGACACTTGATAAGCGTTTCCATTTGTTGAACTATATAAAGAGACGGTTTAACAAATACAAATCTGTAAGTTTAGATATTTAATCATCATATTAATCAAAGGATTGAAGCTGGTCTAAACGAACAATAATAAATATAGAAATAAATTTAAATCCGAAGCTTAATACTTATTCTAATGGGAAAGGAAGGAAAAATGGCCAAGAAGATTTATACGATTAATTTACCTGCAATGTATGCAGATCATCATGTGATTGAAGTTCGCCGATTGCTGATGGATGTTCCTGGCGTATCTGATGTTTACGCGAGCAGCGGTTTTCAGGTTGCTGAAATTGAAACTGAAGATACTGTAGAGGAAACAACACTTATTGAAATTCTAGAGAAAGCCGGATATATTGGAGAATTAGCTATTGATGGGGAAATTGAAATTACAGCTGCCGAAGCGGGGGGGAAATCAAAAATTTTCAGACACAGCGCATTATATGAACAAACTAGTCAAGCGGTTAGTTTCACTCAAGTAGTACCAAGCGGGTCAAAAGCGCTTTGGCCTTGTCCTGGTTTGGGACCCATAACAAGGGTTGAGGAATAAGGAGAAGCTATGCCTAAAAAACGAACCCCCCAAGAACAAAGTACTGATCCTGCAGCTCATCAAATGTTAATAAAGGCAGAGGAGCTCGGCATCTCTACAGCCTTTTCTCGTGCAGATGCTATGGCTCCTTGCAATATTGGGTCCGCCGGTATGTGTTGTAAAATTTGCGGAATGGGTCCTTGCCGCTTGGTAAAAGATGGACAAGTAGGTGTTTGTGGTGCAACCATTGATACGATCCAAGCTAGAAACCTTGTTAGAGGCATTGCAGCTGGTTCAGCCGCACATTCAGATCATGGTCGTGATATGGCTTTTACATTAAAAGCTGTAGCTAATGGCACGGCCGAAGGATATATGATTCGCGATGTTGCTAAATTAAGAATAGTCGCTGAAAAATATGATATTCCCATTAAAGACAGATCTCCTGAAGAAATCGCTGATGAATTGGCCGACCTTTTCATTTCCCAATTTGGGCAACAACGTGGGGAAGTTGCGCCTACTCGTCTAGCCCCAGAAAAACGCCAAAAAATCTGGAGAGAACAAAATGTTATTCCTAGGGGAATTGATCGTGAAGTAGTTGAGGCATTACATCGAACTCATATGGGAGATGACCAAGATCCAGTGCATATTTTAAATCATGCTATCCGAACTAGTCTGGCAGATGGTTGGGGTGGTTCTATGATTGCCACCGACGTTTCAGATATTCTATTTGGAACACCAGCTCCATTATTAGGATCTGCTAATCTTGGCGTGCTAAAGGACGACATGGTCAATGTGGTCGTACATGGGCATGAACCTACACTAAGTGAAATGATAGTGGCGGCATCCCAAGATCCTGAAATAATAGAGTATGCAAAAAAAGCAGGAGCAAAAGGTGTTAATTTAGCCGGAATTTGTTGTACTGCAAATGAAATTTTAATGCGGCAAGGTGTACCGGCTGCTGGAAACTTTTTACACCAAGAATTATCCATCATGACTGGTGCCGTAGAGGCCATGGTCGTAGATGTACAGTGCATCATGCAAGCACTGGTAGGACTAGCAGAAAATTTCCACACAAAAGTTATTACCACCTCCCCCAAAGTAAAACTTAAAGGGGCTACTCATATTGAATTTGAAGAGGGAAAAGCCCTAACTATTGCTAAAAATATTCTAAAAGAGGCCATTGATAATTATAAGAACCGTGGCGATATTACAATTCCTGAAAATCAAGAAAAACTGGTTCCTGGATTTTCTCATGAATACATTAATTATATGTTGGGAGGTAGTTATCGGAGTTCCTTCCGTCCTCTAAATGATGCAATAATGTCAGGAAGAATTCGTGGGGTAGCCGCAGTTGTTGGCTGCAATAACCCTCGTAGTCAACAAGATTATTTACACAATCATGTTACTCGTGAATTATTAAAACAAGATGTATTGATCGTTGAAACCGGATGCGGAGCCATTGCTGCTGCAAAAGTTGGATTGCTTCTTGGGGAGGCCGGGCTAGAACAAGTAGGACCTGGTTTGCGGGAAGTATGCGAAACGATTGGAATTCCACCAGTTCTCCATATGGGTTCCTGCGTAGATAATACTCGAATTCTCACCGTCCTGACTCAAATGGTGGAAGACGGGGGGTTGGGGGATGATATTAGCGATATCCCTGCGGTTGGGCTGGCTCCTGAGTGGATGAGTGAGAAAGCCTTAGCAATCGGCACTTATTGTGTTGCCTCTGGTGCATACGTTATATTCGGTGGGTCTTCTCCTATAAGTGGTATGCCAGATAAAATGGCGGATAGTGGAATTCTTTCTGAATATATTAGCAGTGGATGGGAAGAATTATATGGAGGAAAATTAGAATTTGAGCCAGATGTTGATGAATTGATACGAAAGACACTTGAGCATATTGATAAGAAACGTGCGGCTCTTGGATTGCCAGTATATGATGCTGATCGATTTGGAAAAGGTGGCGATGACAGAATGAAAGAACTTGAAAGTCTATCGCTTGCAGAACGAAAAGTCGCCCTTTATGGCGTAGAAGGTTAGGAGGAGAACAATGTCCCGATATATAGCTACTAGAGCCATTCGAGGTGCAAATGCGTTAGTAATTGAAGCAGAAACAATGCTTCATAAGGCTTTGTCTGAAAAGGGGCCTGATACTCCCGTTTCATTTCCGAATACAGCGTATTATTTACCTACTATTTATGCGATGACAGGTCAGTCAGTTGAAACACTTGGACAACTTTCTGAATCCTTGAGTCATGCAAGAGAATTATTGCATCCCATTCCCGCTGCAAAAAACTGGACACCTTATTTAGGTGAAACATTGGATGGCGGAATGGCCACTTTAATTGCTGCAGAGACTATTGAAGCGATTCGATATATTTATGATCTGCAGCCAGAATCCTTCCCGGGATTTGAATTGGCTGGCGGGACAAAATACGATAACCTAAATGGGGAGGGGCATTTAAATGGTGCGATTGATGATATTCAATTGCGATCTTGGGGAATCCAATTGGTTGATGGACGTATGCCAGGGTTTGCGGCAATAGTCGGAGCTGCTAAATCAAATGAAGTTGCAGTAAAAATTGTTCGGGAATTACAAAAGAGAAATATTCTCACATTTTTATGTGGCAATGTAAATGGCAGAAGCATCATTGATCAATTACAAGAGGAAGGTGTTGAGTTAGGATATGACACTTACACGGTTCCCTTTGGAAGAGATACCCTAAGTGCGATTTATGCATTGGGGTTTGCTGCTCGATCTGCCCTTACGTTTGGTGGAATAAAGGCCGGACAAGCCCGTGATATTTTGATGTACAACAAAGATCGGGTTTATGCATTCGTGCTTGCTCTTGGCGAGGTAGATGATCTTAAGTATGCAGCAGCTGCAGGCGCAATTAATTTTGGTTTTCCAGTTATTGCTGATACCGTCATTCCTGAAATCTTACCCACAGGCATTACTACATATGAACATGTAATCAGTATGCCCTTTAACGAAATTCATGGGGGAGATGATCTAGAAAAAGCTGAACGTTTAGTGCAAAAATGTATTGAAGTTCGAGGTGTGAAAGTACAAATTGCAGATGTACCCGTACCTGTTCCCTATGGTTCTGCTTTTGAAGGTGAAGTTGTCCGTAAAGCAGATATGCGAATAGAGTTTGGCGGGAAAAAATCAAGAGCATTTGAATATCTCCATATGGCTGAACTTGATGAAGTTGTTGACGGGAAAGTTGAGATTATTGGTGCTGGATTTGAAGATATGGAACCACAAGGGGCGATGGATCTTGCTATTGTTGTGAAAGTAGCTGGAAGAGAAATGCAGGAAGATTTTGAGCCAGTTTTAGAACGACAAATTCACTATTTTGTAAACGGTGCATCTGGAATACAACATGTTGGACAAAGAGACATTGCTTGGATTCGTATTTCAAACAATGCGGTTGAAAAAGGGTTTGATCTAGAGCATTTCGGGAAAATTCTTCACGCTAGATTCCATTCAGATTTTGGAGCTATTGTTGACAAAGTGCAAGTAGATATTTATACCGAACCAACTTTGATTGAGGAATGGCTAGGAAAAGCTCGCGAATCCTATGATTATCGCAACAAACGCCTTGCCGATCTTACCGATGATGCAGTAGATGAGTTTTATTCTTGCACGCTTTGCCAATCCTTCGCACCTGACCATGTCTGTATTGTCAGCCCTGAAAGATTAGGTTTATGCGGTGCCTATAACTGGCTTGACTGTAAAGCTTCTTTCAGCATTAATCCCACCGGCCCCAATCAACCTATTAAACTTGGAAAACTAGTTGATATGGATAAAGGATACTGGGAAGGAACCAATGAGTACGCAGCTATTGGCTCTCATGGTGTAGTTCCTGAAGTTGCCATGTATTCAATTATGGAAAATCCAATGACTGCTTGTGGATGTTTTGAATGCATTGTGATGCTAATTCCTGAAACAAATGGCGTAATGATAGTGAATCGTGAGGATACTAGTATGACTCCCGCTGGAATGACTTTTAGCACATTAGCAGGCATGGCTGGTGGTGGAATGCAAACCCCCGGTGTTATGGGCGTAGGAAAATATTATTTGGTTAGCCCAAAATTTATCTCTGCGGATGGTGGATTCAAGCGAGTTGTCTGGATGAGCAGTGTTCTTAAGGAGACAATGGCCGATGAATTTAGGATCGTTGCGGAACGCGAGGGCGATCCAGATCTGATTGATCGAATTGCGGATGAAAATGATGTAGGTACAGTAGACGAATTGCTTGCTTGGCTTGAAGAGCATAATCATCCTGCACTTATTATGGAGTCCATGTTTTAAGAAAAATTGATGGAAATGATTAAGGTGTTCAATGAAAAATGAATCGATAAACTCACCTAAACTTATCCGTGATTTGATGACCGTGGGCGTTTTTACATGCCCGCCCGATTCTCCTATTCCCGAACTTGTTCGCAAAATGATTGAAAAAGATATTGAGACGACGGTAGTACAACAATCTGATGGACAGGCAATTGGAATAGTTTCTAAAGAGGAACTCGTCAAAGCCTACAGTTCTGGAGATTATTTAGAAAAATCTGCTGAAGAAATAATGAGTCCTGGATTACCTCAACTTCCCCCGGATATTCCTATATCAGCTGCAGCTCAGATTATGCAGGATAATGGAAACCGGGTGATTTTTTTGATGCATAATGCAGGAGGAATTTCATACCCTGCTGCTATCATTTCATATGACCATATCTTAAGGCATATGGCAATGGAATCGGAAGAAGATATTGAGGATCTTGGCATTCAGGCAAAGCGAAAAGCTCCATTGGATGTATTTTTAGAAAGACGGGATGAAGCGAAAAGAAATAATTTATCCACATTAATGGATGAAGAATAAATATAAAATTAATTTAGGAGACAACTAATGTCCATTGAAATACCCAAGGATTCTTGGCCCGGAGAAGTAAGAACGATTACCATCGGGGCAACTGCAGAAGAAGGCGGTACTCGTACTTCGACAGTGACGGTGGGGGGTGAGAAAACGCTTCCCTTTATGCATTTTGAATCTCCAATGCCCTATCGCCCTGTTGTAGCGATTGAAATAAAAGATCGTAAACCTGATGACTGGTCTCAATTGCTCAATGAAACTTGGGGAGAGGTGATGGAAAACCCTGGTTTATGGGCAAAAGCGGCTGAGGAGGTGGGTGCCGAGATAATTCAATTGTCACTGAGTTTAACGGATAAGGATGGCAATCGAAATACTGCGGAAGCAGCGGTTTCTGCGGTTAAAAATATTTTAGAAAATACCGGTTTACCCATAATGGTATATGGTCCTGGCCAAGCAGAAATTGACAATGAATTAATTGTGCCTATATCGGATGCCACCAAAGGTGAAAGAGTAGTCCTTGGTATTTGTGAAGATAAAAATTATCGAACAATAGTTGCATCAGCCTTGGCTAATGATCATTTAGTCACAGCTCGTGCACCGATGGATGTAAATCTTTCAAAACAGTTAAATATCCTTATTCAGGATATGGGTTTGTCCCTCGATAGAGTTTTAATGGACCCAACTACTGGAGCTCTTGGATATGGGATTGAATATGGGTTCTCAGTAATGGAGAGGCTTCGATTGGCTGCACTGCAAGGTGATGCAATGACACAATTGCCCATGGCAGTGACTGTAGGCTTTGAAGCCTGGAAGACAAAGGAAGCAAAAGTGGGCGTCGATGTACCCAAAACATGGGGAGATTGGCTTGAAAGAAGTATTACTTGGGAAACATTAACTGCAATTTCATTGATTGAAACAGGTGCTGATATCGTTTCCTTGCGCCACCCTGAAAGTGTTAAAAGGGTACGAGCCGCTATCGAAGAATTAATCGCTGTTCCTGCGATTGCTTAATTGGACATTGGAGAATAAAAATGGCTCTTTCTGGAATTGAAATTTATAAATTATTACCTAAAACGAATTGTAAAGATTGTGAATTTCCAACATGTCTTGCTTTCGCGATGAAATTGGCTACAAAACAAGTAGAACTTTCTGCCTGTCCACATGTATCGGAAGAATCCCAATCGCTACTAGCTGCATCTTCAGAACCTCCTATCAGATTGGTATCATTGAAATCTGATGGATATGAAGTGAAAGCTGGGAATGAAGTGGTTTTGTTTCGCCATGAAAAAACATTTTACAACATGCCAGGTTTGTTCATTCGGGTTACTGATGAGATGACATCAGAACAAATTCAAAAGAAACTTAAGCCGGCTGAAGAATATTTAGTCAATTATGTGGGAATTGATTTGGCGGTGGACGGATATGCAATTGAATCTACCTCCAACGATCCAACCAAGTTTAAATCTGCAGTTGAATCTGTTCGAAGCGTGAGTAAAAAACCCATTGTGTTAATTTGCAAAGACCCTAAGGTAATACGGGCGGGACTTGATGTTCTTGAAGGTGAGTCTCCCCTTATTTATGCGGCGGATGAGTCAAATTGGGAAGAAATGGGAGAAATTGCAAAAAATGCAAATGCGCCATTAGTAGTTTCTTCACCAAATATTGACAGCATTGCAGAAATTACCGAGAAGTTAAAAGATTTCGGTGTGTTAAATCTAGTCTTGGACCCCGCAAATAGGGATCTAAGTACTTCTTTAATGCAATTTACACAAATAAGACGATTGGCTATTAAAAAAGATTTTCGTCCGCTAGGTTATCCAGTAATTGCATTTCCTTGTCATGCTCCATCACCCGAAACTGAATCTATTCAAGCTGCTCAAGCAATAACCAAATATGCTGGTTTTATAGTTTTAGAAACTTTTTCACCTGAAGCTCTTTACGCTTTGTTAGTATTACGCCAAAACATTTATACCGATCCTCAGAAACCGATTCAGGTTCAACCAGGGATATACGAAATTAACGATCCAAAACCAGAAGACCCCGTATTGGTCACGACTAATTTCAGTATCACATATTTTAGTGTGGCAAACGAAGTTGAAGGATCTGGTCAACCTGCTTGGTTGCTTGTCTCTGAAGCCGAGGGAATGAGTGTATTGACTGCTTGGGCTGCAGGAAACTTCGATGCTGAAAGAATTGCGAAAGATGTAAAAAGGTTCGAAATTGCAGATAAGGTGACGAATAAACAAATCGTCCTTCCCGGACATGTTTCTGTATTATCCGGCGAATTAGAAGAAGAACTCCCAGATTGGGATGTTCGAGTTGGACCTCGTGAAGCAGTAGATTTGCCAGCATTTCTAAAGCAAGCTCTATAAAGGGTTTTTAAAGATTAGGTATGGCAAAACATAAAATATTTTTTGAAAATATTTCTGAACCCATTAGTGTTTCTACCGGGACTACCCTGGTTGATGCTGCACAATCTGCGGGAGTAGACATACAACAACCCTGTGGGGGCCAGGGGCGTTGTGGGAGATGTGTTGCCAAAATCACCTCAGGGCATGTTCGTCGTAGGAGTTCATTAAGGTTGACAAATGAGGATATAGAGGAAGGTTATACCTTAGCCTGCCAGTCAGTCATTGAATCAGATGTTTCAGTATACGTACCTGAGCAGGAAAAAATCGAGCGCAGGTTAGTTACTGATTTAATCGCAAAAAATGTACTTGTGCCAGAAAATTACGATGGCTTAATTCATCAATCGATCAAAAGAATGAACTTGGATATATCGCCTCCAACGCTGGAAGATCAAACAGATGATTGGGGCCGACTTCAAAGAGTACTTCGTAAAGAATTTCAAATTGAAAACATTAATATTTCCTTAGAGCTATTAGTGAAATTGGGAAATGTACTTCGTGAAAGTGATTGGAAAGTGCACGTAATTCTTGATATAGAAATAAATGAATCTGGCCTTCATCCGAGACTTATTGACATTCTGCCTGGGCATATTTCTGGAAATGAACCACTATGGGGAATAGCTATTGACATTGGTACTACAACCGTTTCTGTATGGCTAACTGATCTAATTTCTGGAGAGGTCAAAGCACAAGTAGCTGAATATAATCAGCAAATAACCCGTGGCGAAGATGTAATTTCTCGTATTATATATGCCAATAAAAACAATAATAAAATCGAAATGGCAGATTTGGTTATTGATAAAACGATTAATCTTCTAATTGAAACTGCATGCAAGAGGATGCAAATAAAATCATCAGAGATTTATAAAGCAACGATTTCTGGGAACAGCACGATGATCCACTTATTATTGAAAATCCCCACCGCTAGCATCAGACTTTCGCCATTTGTAACTGCAATTAATGAAATCCCATTGTTTACTGCTGAAGATATTGGGATAGACATCAATCCGGGGGGAACTATTGATTGTTTACCCGGTGTTGCTAGTTATGTGGGAGCAGATATTACCGCTGGAGTTCTATCATCAAAGGTTAATGAGACCGATAAAACAACTCTTTTTATGGATGTCGGCACAAATGGAGAAATTGTATTAGGTTCAAAAGATTGGCTCGTCACTTGTGCATGTTCTGCAGGCCCTGCTTTTGAAGGTGCCGGAGTAATAGATGGAATGAGAGCAACGAAGGGCGCAATAGAAGAGGTTTGGATTAGCAATGATAGTTTTGAGCCTAATCTCCGAGTAATTGGAAATACAAAACCCAAAGGGATTTGCGGAAGCGGTTTGATATCTCTTCTTTCTGAGCTCTTTCTTGTAGGCTTAGTCGATAAAGCGGGAAATATAAAAATAAATCTTCCTATTGATCGTGTTCGAGAGGGTGAACACGGGGCTGAATATGTTGTTGTGTGGGGAGAAGATTCTGCCACCGGGGCTGACATTGCGATCAACAAAGTGGATATTGATAACTTGTTGCGCGCAAAGGCCGCAATTTATGCAGGATTTAGTGTATTGGCAGAAAAGGTTGGTGTTCCTCTAGAAACCGTCGAGCAGGTACTCATTGGCGGTTCATTTGGCCAGTACATCAACGTAGAGAAGGCCATTCAAATTGGGCTTTTGCCCGATTTGAAATGGGAACAATTTCATTTTCTTGGGAATACCTCTGTCCAGGGGGCTTATAAATCATTGCTAGATTGGAGAACCCGAGAGAAAGTAACGGAAATTGCCTCAAAAATGACGTATATAGAATTATCCGCAGATAATAAATTTTATGATGCTTTTATGTCGGCAATGTTTTTACCTCATACCGACTTAAGTAAATTTCCTTCTGTAGAGATCGCAGTAAATGAGAATTTATTGAAAACTGATTTGGAGTAAGAGGAGAGAGTTATGTATATTATCGGAGAGAACATTCATATCATTTCACCAAAAGTAAAAGTCGCATTAAAAGAAAGAAATAAGAATTTCTTTCAAGAATCAGCGATTAAACAAGTGGAAGCTGGAGCAAGTGCAATTGACTTAAATATGGGTCCGCGGAAAAAGGATTGGGAAGAAGTATTTCCTTGGATCGTCAAAGCAGTTGAGGAAGTAGTAGATGTCCCACTTGTTATTGATACAACTAACGTAAATGGCATGGAAGCGGCTTTAAAAGCCGCAACCAAGGCCCAACCCATTTTGAATTCTACATCTGCAGAAGCGGAAAGATTAGAAAAAGTACCTTTGTTAGCAAAAAAATATGGAGCCAGGTTAATTGCGCTCACAATGGAAAAAAGCGGAATACCTGTAGGTGCAGACGAAAGAGTAGGTATTGCCTTAGAAAAGTTAATCCCTAGGTTATTAGAACTAGACTACAACATGCAGGACCTAATTATTGATCCATTAGTACTGACCGTATCCGGGTGCCAAGAGTTCTGTCCAGAATTAATTGAGGCTGTGAGAACACTCCAATATGCATGGGATCCTCCCCCTGGGATTTCAGTTGGTTTATCTAATGTTTCTAATGCAGTACCAAATGAAAACCGACCTTTGATCAACCAAGTATATTGCGCAATGCTAATGGGTGCTGGTTTGAACATGATGATCGCCGATCCATTTGATAAGGGGCTTCGCGAAACAATTCGCGTAATTGAAGACCGAGACGAAACAACTGACGTTGGGAAGCTTTATATAAAGATTTCAGATCGGGTTGCTGCCATGGAAGAGCCAAGCATTGATGATGTAAACATGTCTGATCCTAAGCAAGCTGAGATTTGGAAGACGGTGCAAATATTATTGAATAAAGTAATTTATGCTGATTCATACCTTCAACAATAGGGTATATGATCGCTTTTTGATAATAATTAACTATTAGATACAAAAAATTAGTGGAGCTCTAAATGCCTATATTTACACCTGGAAGACGCTGGCAGCCTCCTTTTATGCCTTTCAAAAAGGAAAAATCGTCTAAAAGAGTCATGGCCCAGGTTGAGAAAATGATTAAAGGCCCTCTCTTTGGATGCAGGATGTGTGGGAATTGCCTTTTACAAGAAACTGCGTTCATTTGCCCTATGGAATGCCCTAAAGGTGCAAGAAATGGCCCTTGCGGGGGCTCGACCCAAGAATATTGTTATGTGGATGAAACACGACCATGTATTTGGTATAGCATATATGAAAGGGCCACAAAAATGGGGCGAGAAGAAATGCTTTTGGAAGTTCTTCCTCCATTGGATTGGGACAAAGTAGGCACAGAAACTTGGGGAGAAGTGATTGAAAAGACCAGAGAAGTAGGCACAGTTAAAGTCATCTCTGGGTTACTTTCGAAAGATAAAAAAAAGAAGAATGATATTCAAGAAATTGTCTTCGATCCCATTAGACAACCAGATTGGTGGCAGGGGGATTCGGAATACCATGCCCCTGCTTATGAAGAGCCAATTTCGCAACTTGAAGCCCAATTAAGAATGGGTGAATTTGTTGTCACTTCTGAAGTCGCTCCCCCCATGAGTACCGCTACCAAAATATTGAAAAGAAATATTGAAATGATCGAGCCTTATGTTGCGGCAATTAATTTTACGGATTGCCCCTCCGCAACTCCTCGAATGTCTAGTATTGCCTGTTCTAAAATATCCTATGATCTGGGTGCCGAACCAGTAATGCAAATTGCTGCGCGTGATCGCACAAGGACTGGACTGCAATCCGAGGTAATTGGTGCAAGCGCATTGGGTATGAAAAATATTTTATGCCTTTCTGGTGATAATGCGCGGATGGGACCAGCCCCAATTGGAAGCACTGATATTTTGGATATCGATTCAATTCAAATGCTTTGGATATTACGACGAATGCGAGATGAAGGAAAATATTTGGATGGACGTAAGATAAAGTTTCCTCCACAGATTTTCCTTGGTGCTGCTGGCTCACCATTTGCCTCTAAACCCTCCTTTCAAGCAATTCGTGAGCATAAAAAGATCAATGCAGGTGCTCAATTCTTCCAAACTAATTTAGTATATGACCCTGATGGATTAGATATCTGGTTGAACGAATTAGCCAAGCGAAATATTCTCGATAAGGTTTACATTTTAATTGGGGTTACGCCTCTCAAAAGCCTTAAAGTTGCTCAGTATATGCATAATGAGGTTCCCGGAGTATTTATTCCAAAAAGCTTGTTGAATAGAATGGAAGATGCTGGTGAAGATGCTGCAGAAGAAGGGGTTCAAATAGCATTAGAATTAATTGAATCAATAAAAGAAAAACAAGGTGTAAACGGTATTCATCTCATGGCTGTTGGATGGGAAAAAATCGTTCCTCGAATAATTACCGAAGCAGGGCTCGCCCCGAAAAATATTAACTAAGTTATATCTAATTTTAAGGTAATGTAAATGAAAATTGCAGTCAGCGGAAAAGGTGGAGTTGGAAAAACAACCATAACGGCCTTAATTGCCCAAGCATTTGCAGATAGCGGCAAGGATGTATTAGCTGTGGATGCCGACCCATCTCCCTGTTTGGCAGACGCATTATGTTTTCCTAGTGAATTAAAAGATTCACTTCACCCAATTGCTGAAATGGAAGACCTTATTTATGAGAGAACGGGAGCCAAACCAGGGGCTTCTGGTGGATTCTTCTCCCTCAACCCCCGTGTGGATGATATTCCAGATAAATTTTCGGTTAAACACCGAGGGGTCCGATTGCTAGAAATGGGTTCTGTCGAATTTGGTGGGGGAGGTTGTATTTGTCCAGAAGGGGCAATGGTAAAAACTTTATTTACTCATTTGTTATTTAGAAAAGATGAAGTATTACTGTTGGACATGTACGCTGGGGTAGAACATTTAGGCAGGGCAACTGTAGATTTTGTAGATGCTATGTTGATCGTAGTTGAACCTACTAATCGAAGTTTAAATACGTCAACCCAAATCATAAAATTAGCGACCGATATCGGATTAAACAAAATATATTTGGTTGCCAATAAAATCAGGAATGAAGGGGACGTCGAGTTTATTGAAAAATTTAAACCGGATATTCCACTTTTAGCCAATTTCAATTCTAGCCAAAAAGTGAATGAGGCAGACCATTTAAACGTAGCGGTTTATGATCATGTGAAGGAACTGAAAGAAGAAGCAATGTTAACAGTAAAAAGACTTTATGATTTATCAAATATTGACTAGAAAAATAAACGTCACCTGGAGCATAAAAACATGGTAACTACAATCGCATTGGCTGGAAAGGGAGGGGTAGGGAAAACCACAATTTCAGCTATGGTAATAAAATATCTCATAAAAACCCAGCCGGGATCAATATTGGCAATAGATGCTGACCCTAGTGCTAACCTTAATATGGTCTTAGGTTTGGGATTGGATTGGACGATTGGGGACATTAGAGAGGATATGCTTCATAAAGTGAAGCAGTCGATCACTGCCGGTGGTGCTGCCATGGGGGCTTTGCCTGGGGGGATGAGCAAACAAGATTATCTTAATTATGAAGTTCATTCTGCTGTCGAAGAAGGAAATCGATTTGACTTAATTGCAATGGGCCAACCTGAAGGACCAGGATGTTATTGTGCTGTTAACCATACTCTCCGAAATGTCATTGACGATATTAGCACCGGATATAAATACATCGTAATTGATAATGAAGCAGGAATGGAGCATTTAAGTAGGCGCACTACTCGAAACGTCGAACATTTATTAGTTGTATCAGATCCTACGCAAAGAGGGTTAGTTGCAGCCGAGCGAATTGCCGACTTAAGAAGAACTCTTGATATTGATGTGGAAAACGCATATATAATTTTGAATAGAGTACCAGGGGAAGTTCCTTCTGCTGTAAAAAATAAAATAGATGAATTAGATTTGACTTATCTGGGTAGTGTACCTGCCAACACCGAGCTAACAGAAATGGAATTCGAAGGTGAGGCCGTAGTTGAAGTATCCGATGATAACCCTGTGTATTTAGCAATTTCTGAGATGATGGAAAATATAATCAGTTGACAATATATTGGAACCTATGCCAGATCATATAAAAGTATCCGAAAATATACTCTCATTTAATGATGAAATTGCTAAAATCAATAGAAAGTTGTTGGATGAGTATAAATTATTTTCTATAAATATAATGGCTTCTCCTGGGGCAGGTAAAACAAGCGCCATATTAAAAACTTTCGAACAAATAACTGGAAAATTTAAGTTGGGAATGGTGGATGGTGATCTTGCTTCATCGATTGACGCCGATAAAGCTAACCAATCTGGAATTTCAGCTGTCCAAATAAATACAGGAGGAGGATGCCATCTAGATGCCAAGATGGTAAATGACGCACTCAAGAAATTGCCATTAGGGGCATTGGATGCTTTAGTGGTTGAAAATGTAGGGAACCTTGTTTGTCCCGCAAATTTTGATCTGGGAACTGACAAAAACATTTTGATTGCGAGTATACCGGAAGGGGATGATAAGCCTTATAAGTATCCGGGTATTTATCGGGGAGTCGATGCCCTAATTATTAACAAAGTTGACCTTTTGCCTTATATTGAGTTTGATTTAAATTATTTCAAAAAAGGTGTGGAGATATTAAATCCCGGATTGGTAACGTTTCCAATTTCTTGTGTTTCAGGAGAAGGGATAGCAGATTGGGTAAAATGGTTTACCGAACATATTTTTGCAAAAAAGGGCACATGAAATCTGTTATATATTGTTGAATTATATAAAATAAAAACCTGGAAAAAATGAATTTTTTCCAGGTTTTTATTTTGGCAGTTCAGTTTCCACCAGCGTATTTCTGAGCGGTCCCGACGGGATTTGAACCCGCGATCTCCGCCTTGACAGGGCGGCATGTTAAACCAAGCTACACCACAGGACCAACAAAAAATAGTTTACCACGCTCACCAAATCAAGTCAAGAATTTATAATAATTCTTATATTATTTTATCAATCAATCCACTTGTCCTAGACGGTCGTGATGGTTATACTTGAAGCCACTGAGGACTTTATGCCAATCAAAAAATTAATTAAATCATTGCCGGAATTATATTCTCCAAAGGATATTGAACTAATTAATCATGCCTATGATGTCGCAGAGAAAGCACATCGTCCACAAAAGCGAGTCTCCGGTGAGCCATACATTAATCATTGCCTTGCGGTTGCTACAATATTGTCCGACTTAAAGGTTCCTCCGGTAGTGGTTGCAGCAGGGTTACTTCACGATACTGTAGAAGATACACCGATTTCAATAGAAGATCTCACAAAAGAATTTGGGGAAGAAATTGCTAATTTAGTAGATGGGGTTACTAAGCTCACCCAGTTACCTCGTGTGTCGCAAACTGAAGAATTAATTGAAGGACCGGATGGAAAATCAGGAGGTTCTAAAAATGGACCTAAATCTGAGCGGGCAAATCGGCGGGTTACTGACCGAAGAGCTGATCTCACAACTGAAAACCTAAGGAAAACATTTTTGGCAATGGGGGAAGATATTCGTGTTGTTTTGATTAAACTTGCCGACAGGTTACATAATATGCGAACCTTGGGCCATATGCCTGAGCATAAGAGAAAAAGGATAGCAAAGGAAACATTAGATATTTTCGCTCCCCTTGCCAGCAGGCTTGGGATATGGCAAATTAAATGGGAATTAGAAGATATCGCATTTAGATATTCTGACCCTGATACATATAAGGAAATTGCCAAAAACTTAGACGAAAGAAGAACTGATCGGGAAAGTCAAGTTGAAGATATTGTGGAGAAGCTAAACGCTCTCATGATCCAAAATGGGCTAGAAGTTGAGGTAAATGGCCGACCTAAACATATCTATTCGATATATAAAAAAATGAATCGGAAAGATGTTTCCTTTGATCTTGTTCGAGATATTAGAGCGGTTAGAATTGTTGTTGAAGATGTCCCAGCCTGTTACAGCGTTCTTGGAATTATTCATTCGCAATGGCGTCCCTTGCCGGGGGAATTTGATGACTATATTGCTGGACCTAAAGATAATTTTTACCAATCATTGCACACAGCTGTAATTTATGAAGACGGTAAAACCTTAGAGGTTCAGATTCGATCCAAAGAAATGCATGAAAATGCTGAATATGGAATTGCGGCTCATTGGCGTTATAAAGAAGGGTCTCAACGTGATGAAATGTATGAGAGAAGGATTGTGTATTTACGCCAACTCATGGATTGGATGCAAGAAGTTGAGGATGCAGGAGAATATGTTGACAGTATGAAAACTGACGTATTCGGGGATCGTGTTTATGCTTTCACTCCAAATGGGGATATTATCGATTTGCCTGCTGGTTCGACACCACTTGATTTTGCCTATCACGTACATACTGAAGTCGGCCATCGTTGCCGCGGCGCTAAAATCAACGGGAAGCTTGTCCCCCTTGATTATGTGTTAAAAACTGGAGATCAAGTTGAGATACTAACGGCAAAACGCGGGGGTCCCAGTAGGGATTGGTTAAATAATAATCTCAGACTTTTAAATACTAATCGGGGAAGATCAAAGGTTAGACAGTGGTTTAGATGGCAAGATCGAGAAGAAAATATCCAATCTGGTAAAGCCCAATTTGAGCGAGAAATAAGAAGATTAAATATTAGCAACGTTAACATCGGGGAAATTGCAAGTGATTTCAACTTAAAGACAGCAGACGATGTTTATCTTGCTCTCGGAATTGGTGATATTGGGGTCACACGAATTGTTCATCATATTGCTGATACCGATGAGACTGATGAAAGTTTTGAGGATTTTCTTGGTGAAGAAGATTTAGTTACGTATGGCGAGGATTCAGTTAAAGTTCTTGGTTTAAAGGGGCTTTTGACGACTATGGCTAAATGCTGTAAGCCAGCTCCTGGGGATGATATCATCGGATACATTACACGGGGTCGCGGTGCTACAATTCACAGAGTGGATTGTCCGAACGTTTTGAGAATAAAAGATCGAGAACGGTTGGCAAGGGTTTCATGGGGCGAGCCAAAATCTACATATCCAGTATCGGTTAGAATTAAAGCCTATGATCGGGACGGTTTAATGCGGGACGTTTCCACCGTCATTGCAAATGAGGGGATTAATATGCGGCAGGTAAAGGTAGACGTAAATAAAAGTCAAGCAGTATTTGATATCATATTGGAAGTTGGAAATATTAATCAATTAAGCCGGGTGCTTACCGTATTAGAAAATTTACCCAACATTATGGAAGCGCAAAGGATAAATCCGGGCTAATAGGTAATTATGTTAAGTGTTACTGATGCAAAAATTAAAATAATAGAAGAATTAAAAATTGTTGAATATGAGACGATATCTCTAGACGATGCGTTAGGTCGCGTCCTTGCAAAACCGTTAAAAGCCTCTGTTGATTCGCCTTCATTCTCAAATTCAAGCATGGATGGATTTGCAGTAATTTCAGCTAATTTATCAGGTGCTTCAAAAGAATTTCCCATCGAACTTGAAATAATAGGCGTCGTTCCAGCCGGAGCAAAACCAGATCAAAAAATTTCCTTCGGTCAAACTATGAAAATAATGACTGGGGCAATGATTCCTGATGGGGCAGATTCTGTTATTCCTGTGGAGAATTCAAATTTAAATTTCCATGAATCAAATACTGAAGAAGAAAAAAGCGTAGAAATATATAAGGATAACCTCCCAGGTGATTATATTCGGTTGAAAGGCGAGGATTTCAAAAATGGAAAAGTTCTGCTAAATAGTCAAACTATTCTTAGGCCACAGGATCTAAGTATTTTTGCAATGATGGGAATAAACCTAGTGGAAGTTTTTTCAAGGGTGAAAATTGGTATTTTTTCAACTGGTGATGAACTTTTAGCCATTGAACAACAATTAGAAGATGGAAAAATTCGTGAAACTAATTCCTATTCATTAAAATCACAAATTTTTAATAGTGGAGCTGAAGTAGTTGATTTTGGAATTGTTGAAGATAATGAAACTGAAATTCGCTCACTGATGGATCAGGCTATTAATTACGGTGTAAATATGATTGTTTCCTCTGCCGGGGTAAGTGCTGGGGAATTCGATTACGTAAGAAAAGTCGTTGAGGAAAATGGGGAATTGAGCTTTTGGAAAGTAAATATGCGCCCCGGGAAACCATTGGCTTTTGGTAGTTATAAGGGGATTCCGTTTTTCGGTTTACCTGGTAACCCAGTATCTGCATTTGTCGGCTATGAAGTATTTATTAGTCATGCAATTGATTTTATGGGTGGAAAAAATATTAATTCTGGAAAGAGAAGAAAAGTTGCCCTTTCGGAAGATGTTCATTCGGATGGTAGAGAAAGTTATTTACGGGCATTTATAGATTTTAATTCGGATAACTTAAAGGCAAATCTTGTTGAGCATCAAGGCTCTGGCAATATTTTTTCCTTGGTAAAGGCTAATTCTCTAATAATTATTCCCGCAGGAATTAAACATTTAGAAAAAGGCGAATTAGTTGAGTATTTAGAAATTTAAATAATTAGGAGACATTCATAATGAATGATAAAACGCTAAAGAATATATCTATAGGATTGACTATCATAGGACTTCTTGATTCTTTGTATTTGAGTTGGCTAAAATTAGCAAAAGACGAAATCATTTGCTTAGGTGGCTGTGATATTGTGAATTCTAGTAAATATGCTGAGATTTTAGGAATACCAGTAGCGCTAATTGGTGCACTAGCGTATTTGGCAATATTATTTTTCTTAATTAATAAAATCGAATTTGTATTTTTCAAAGAAAACTCAACAATAATTGTTTTTATTTTTTCATTAATTGGAGTAATCTATTCATTATATTTGACTTATTTAGAATTATATATAATTCACGCTATTTGCCCATTTTGTGTTATTTCTGCTATAGTTCTTGTACTGCTTTTGGTGACAACTATTTTTAGATTGAAACTTGAATTTGAGGAATAAAAACATATTTTAAAAGGATATTCCTATGCCTCGTATTCGTTGTTCTTATGAAGATTGCGTGTTTATTGTAAAAGGCTTTTGTACATCGGCCACCATTGAATTAGATCCTGAAGATGGCTGTTTGACTTATTCAGAGGACCCATTAGAGATGGCTCGTGCTGAATTCGATGAAGATGAAGTTGAGGCAGAAAGTTGGGAAGAAGAAGGGTTCCAGGAATTGGATACGAAAGATTTTGATGAAGATGAGGATTATTAAATAGGTAACTAATCCTCAAGTTGAAAATATGTTATTTTAAAAAAGTATAAAGGAATATTTTTTGAATGGAATCACCTCAAACCGATAAGATCAATGAAGCTGTTAGATTGATAAAGGGACACAATTTAGATTCTGCGCGAAAAGTATTAACCGAAATCCTTAATTCAAATGCTAATAGTGATAAAGCGTGGTATTTGCTCAGTTTCACTTTACCATCTAAAGAAAGACAAATTTATGCTTTAAATCAGTCCATTAAAATTAATCCATCAAACAAAAAAGCAATTGGCCTGTTATCTGAGCTTGAGGGGAAAAAATCAAACAGGGAGATAGATAAAAAACCTATTAAACCAATTAAAAAGAACGAAGAATCGCAAAAAACAATAAAATCTGTAATCAGTAAGCCTACCCAAAATGTTGATAATGAGAATCTAAATAAAGAAATCAATCAGTTAAGAGATATTTCCAAATACGATGAGTCTTTCCAAAATGAGGTGGAGATATCCTCGTCTTTAGGGGCTACTGAATCAGAAAGTTTAGAACAAAATAGCGGAGATTTATTAAGTGCTCGGTTGCCTATAGAAAATGGAGAAATTGATAAAAAAGAAGAAAACCAGAAAATAGTATACGATGGGGATGATGGTATATCAGAAATTCGAAACGAAGCCATTCATTTTTCTGATGATAGAGAAACAGATATAGATATTAAAAAGTCAAAACGAAGAGTAAGAAAGTTAAATAAAAAATTACCAATAAACAAATTGAGGTCTAACAGACGCTTGGTATTGATAATTTTGATACTCATTTTTGGCAGTGGAGCCTATTATTTATACTCAAATGGATTGTTAAATACCGATACGGGGGATCAGATAATTGCTTTGGCAACTGATTTGTTTTTGCCAACTGAAACTCCAACGATTACCAAGACTTCAATTCCCTCAACAAAAACTATAGTTCCATCAATTACTCCAACCAAAACCACCGTGCCAATCTCTATGCCAGCGAATACTCCTATTCCAATTGCAACTATGACTGCAGAACCCATGTTGCTTGCCGTTCAAGATAAAATAATTGAAATTCAAGAGCAAGTAGGAACAATTAGCGGGCTAAATAATCTGAGTGAAGTTAATACTTATTTAGTTTCAAATCAATATATAGAAAATGTCCTAAATGGTGAATTTAATTCAGTTGAGTTTATTGAAACTTCCCAAATTGAATCGGACCTTTTAGAATACATTGGAATTAACAGCAACAACTACGATTTATCTGTTCATATAAAAAATAAATGGGTTGAACCACGCGGTGGGTTATATATTCCGACAACAAAATCCATCTTTTTTTCGGGTTTAAACTTTGAGGCTGTTGAACAGTACATTTATGTTCAAGAATATTCCCAACATTTGATTGACCATAATTATGGGATTCCTTTTATTGGGGCCTATCCCCATTGTCTTGATTTGGGACAAGATTGTCAGTCTATGCAAGCTCTAATTAAGGGGGAAGCCATATTAATGGCAAATTTATGGGCAGAAAATTATTTGTCCATTGAGGAACGAGCTTCTCTGGATAATTTATTTCCACAAATTTATTTCCTCCCGGCTGGTTTACCTCCGGCATTTTCATCACTAGATCTAGAATTCAATACAATTTATGGGGAAGAATTTGTTTCAGCCTTATACGAATTCGGGGGTTTTCCAGCAGTTCATCAGGCATACAATGAACCTCCTGTAACCACGGAACAAATAATGCATCCAGAAAAATATTTTGATAAAGAAAGTCCTCTGGATGTTGAAATAAACTCATATGACGGATTAATTGATGATAATTGGAAAATAACAAAAAAAAGTGAACTTGGTGAGTGGGGGACATACTTGCTTTTAGGGCACGGAAATGATCCAAATGGGCAGCTTGGGGAAGCAAAAGCTTTTCTTGCAGCTGCCGGTTGGGGAGGGGATCAGGTTCAATATTTAAAGAATAAAATTACTGGGGGAGAAATGGCTGCTGTTTATTGGGTCATGGATTCAGTGCAGGATGGGAATGAACTGTTTGATGCGGTTACTGACTATCTTGAGAAATCTGGCGGAGAATATTCTTTATTAGAAAATGGAATTCAGTGTTGGAAAACGATTAAATATTCCTGTTTATACGGGGATGGAGAAGATGTTGTGTTAGTATTTTCTTCAAGTCTAGGGGATTCGATATCAATAATAAATGGACAAATTGGCGAATAAAATCACCACAAGTTGACAAAAAGCAGTTGCCATAGTAAACTTTTGCGGTTTCAAAAAATGGCGAGGTAGCTCAATCGGCAGAGCAGTGGACTCATAAGTCATTGGTTGACGGTTCAAGTCCGTCTCTCGCCACTAGATGGAAACGTGATGAATTAAATTTCATCACGTTTTTTTTTATGCAAAAACATAAGATAAAATATACTTACGAAAAGGAGAAAAAAACCAGGAATGGATAAATCTATCGAGAAATTTTTTAAACCAAAAGGCATCGTTCTTGTTGGAGCATCAAAAAATCCTAATAAATTAGGATATGGACTTGCCAAGAATTTAGTAGAAAGTGAATTTCCTGGGGAAGTTTTTTTTGTAAATACTTCAGGTGGAGAATTATTAGGAAAAAAAGTTTACGAGTCAATTCAGGAGTTACCGGGAAAGGTTGATCTGGCTGTTTTATTGATTTCTTCAGAATTTGCATATGAGACACTAAAGGAATGCAAAGATAAAGGAATATATTCAGTAATAATTTCTTCTGGGGGATTTAAAGAGGTTGGAAATGATGGGGCTTTATTAGAAAAAAAATGTATTGATTTCGCAAATGAAAATGAAATGGCCCTAATGGGGCCTAACTGCATTGGATTAATTGATACACATTATCCGATCAATACAACTTTTTTGCAAGAATCTGAATTAGAAAAAGGTAGCATTGGTTTTATTTCTCATTCGGGTGCTATTTGTGCTGCAATGTTAAATTGGTCCCAAGGACAAGGATTTGGTTTTTCAAAATTAGTTAGCCTTGGAAATCAGGCGGATGTTAATGAAACCGATGTGTTGGATTTCGTCGGCAATGATCTGAATAGCAACGTAATTTCTATGTATTTGGAGGGCGTTTCAGATGGCAGACAATTTGTGAGTACCGGAAAAAAAATTACTCCAACTAAGCCCGTTATTGCCTTAAAGGTTGGTCGTTCTAAAAGCGGGCAAAAGGCAGTGGCTTCACATACCGGAGCACTAGCTGGCGAGGATATTGCTTTTGATGCTGCTTTCAGAAGAGCCGGAATATTAAGAGCGAAAACAATAGAAGGAATGTTTGAATCTGCGAAAACCTTGGCATATTGTCAGATTCCTACAGGGAAAAAGGTCGCAATATTAACGAATGCAGGCGGACCAGGAGTTACCGCAACGGACGCTCTTGAATTAAATAAATTAGAAATTAGCAATCTTGATGAAAAAACCAAAGAGAAATTAAATAATATTCTGCCCGACTCAGCAAGTGTGGAAAACCCGGTTGATATGCTCGCTTCCGCTTCTCCGGAGGATTACAGTTTAGCATTGTCAGCCATCTATGCTGACGAAAATGTTGACATGGTGATGGTGATCTTGCCGCCTCCGCCAATGTTTCCTGCTGAGAATATTGTAGAAGCTATTGCGCCTATAATAAAAGCAAATTCATTTAAACCTTCTGTCGTAATTCCGATGGGCGATAGTCAAATACAGGAAGCAGTAAAGAAATTGCGAGAATTTAAAATTCCTGAATTTAGATTTCCAGAAAACGCCGCAAATTCTTTAGGCTCTTTACACAAATATTCAAAAGTTGTTCAAAGACAAAATGCGAATGAAATCGTTAGGAAAGATATCAATCAGGACAAGGTAAAAAAGATATTGAGCCGATCGGATATTTCGAAAGACGATTTTATGTCTGAAGAGCTAGCACATAAAATTTTGGAGGCCTACAAGATACCAGTATTAAAAATGGAATTAGCAGAAAATCCCAACGATGCCAGGTTGATCGCTGAAAAAATCGGATTTCCAGTAGCATTAAAAATTTCCTCAACGGATATACAGCACAAATCCGACATTGGTGGAGTATTGTTAAACCTTAAATCAAAGGAAGACGTTGATATAGGTTTTAAAAAATTAGTTAGCAATGCTCAAGAAAAATTTCCAAAAGCGTCAATTGCTGGTGTTCACATTCAAAAAATGGCAACAAGCGGACAAGAAGTGATAATCGGGGCAATTCAAGATCCACAATTTGGACCTCTAGTAATGTTTGGTTCTGGGGGTACAGAGGTTGAAGGCTTAGAAGATATAAAATTTTCACTCGCTCCCTTAACCCAGGAAGATATTGATTATATGCTTTTAGAAACTTGGGCCGGAAAAAAACTAGATGGATATCGAAATATTCAACCTGCCGATAGAACTTCCTTGGAAGATGCGCTCATAAGACTTGCGCAATTAGTAAGTGACTTTCCAGAAATTTCCGAAATAGAAATTAATCCATTAAATGTATTGGAAGGTTCAAATGGGGTTATTGCAGTCGATGTAAGGATCAAAATGTCAGGTTAAATCTGATTATCTTGACAATATATATTTTCCTCGTATAATTAAATTGATGAACGTCAGGGTGCCCCCCTCACCTTGGCGTTTATCATTTAAGATGAAATGGGTGGAATTTTATAGGTTATATGTCCTAAATTTTACATGTCGCATGTCCCCTGACTTTATAAAAAAATAATTGGATAATTTGAGTATGAATTATTTGGCTTTTTTGCTAATTGATTCTCTTTCATTTGATAAATTCTATAGTAGTATTTTTAATGAAATCGCCTTTCTGCAGGAGTTTGAAGATGCAAATTGATCTTGAAAGTGTATTTAGTGGATACTCGGGAAAAAGGGAAGAGATTATTCCAATTCTTCAGGATGCTCAGGAAAAGCTAAATTACTTACCAAAAGAGGCAATGAGAAAAATTGCCAAATTTGTGAGGGTTCCAGAAAGCAGTGTTTATGCGATTGCTACTTTTTATGCTCAATTCAGATTCAAACCAATGGGGAAGAATCATGTAATGGTATGCCGAGGCACGGCGTGTCACGTGAATGGTGCCACAAGAGTTTTAGAGGAAGTGGAAGAGCAATTAGGGATATCTGAGGGGGAGACAAGGGAAGATATGGAATATTCCCTAGAAACTGTTGCCTGTATCGGAGCCTGCAGTTTAGCTCCTTGTATGATGATCAACAAGGATGTTGAGGCAAAAATAAACAAGAAGAAAGTTGCCAAAATTTTTTCTCAAGGCAATTAATTATGCAAGTAAAACTAGATGCCTTAATTGAAAAATCAAAAATTGAATGGGCAAATTTATACAGCTCAAAAAAAACTGTAATATTGGTAGGCACTGCAACATGTGGCAGATCTGCAGGAGCACTTGATACTATTAACGCAATTGAAAACTTCACTAATAGTAATGGTATTGAATGTGAAATAATCGAAGTGGGTTGCATCGGGCTTTGCTATGCGGAACCCCTGGTAGTTATCTATTCTGAAGATAAACCCGGAGTCTGTTACGGGGAAGTGGATGAGAAAAAAGTAAAAACTATTCTAAAAGCCCATCTCATCGATCACAATCCTATGCAAAAGTATTCGTTAGGTACATTTGGTGACGAAAAGGTTGAAGGATTTCCAGTACTATTTAATGAGCCAGTTTTAAAGTATCAAGTTAGAAGGGCATTGGCAAAATGCGGAATAATTGACCCCACTAAATTGGAACATTATTTATCTTTTGGGGGATACGAAGGTCTAAAGAATGCCTTTGAAATCGGTCCAGAGAAAGTAATAGAAACTGTAAAGGATTCTGGATTACGGGGGAGGGGTGGTGCTGGTTTCCCGACCTGGAGGAAATGGCAATTTTGCCACGACTCTGATAGCGACCAAAAATACTTAATTTGTAACGCCGATGAGGGAGACCCCGGGGCATTTATGAATCGAGCTTTATTGGAAGGGGATCCCCATGCATTGTTGGAGGGGATGATTATTTCTGGTTATGCATTGGGAGCGAGTACAGGTTATATATATTGTCGAGCTGAATATCCTCTTGCCCTTGAGCGGCTACATCTGTCCATCGAGCAGGCTAAAGACATTGGTTTGCTAGGTTCAAATATTCTTGACAGTGGATTTGACTTTAATATAAAAATCAAGGAGGGGGCTGGAGCATTTGTGTGTGGGGAAGAGACAGCATTAATTGCCTCAATCGAAGGATACCGCGGCATGCCAAGGCCTCGACCGCCATTTCCTGCTGTTAAAGGATTATGGGGGAAACCAACAATTATCAATAACGTTGAATCTCTTGCATGTGTTTCTTTAATATTAAAAAATGGTGCTGAGTGGTTTTCAGAAGTGGGAACCGAAAGCAGTACTGGTACGAAGACAATCGCCCTGGTTGGAAAAATTAAAAATACTGGTTTGGTCGAGGTACCCCTTGGAACCACTCTAGAAGATCTGGTTTTCAAAGTTGGTGGAGGAATTCCAAATGGAAAGAAATTCAAAGCTGTTCAGACGGGGGGACCTTCGGGCGGTTGTGTACCCTTGGAATTGTTAAATACTCCGGTGGATTATGATTCCCTGAATTCTGTAGGAACAATCATGGGCTCTGGTGGCGTAGTTGTCATGGATGAAGATACCTGCATGGTTGACTTTGCAAGATTTTTCCTAGATTTTGCTGAAAAAGAGTCCTGTGGGAAATGTGTTCCTTGCCGACTTGGCACTAAACAAATGTTAGATATTCTCGAAGATATTGTGAATGGCAAGGGCAAGATCGAAGATATCAAACTTTTAGAAGATCTTTCAGAAGGGATAATTTCTGGTTCTTTATGTGGATTGGGGCAAACTGCTCCTAACCCAGTAAAAACTACATTGAAATATTTCCGAGAAGAATATGAAGCCCATATCATTGATAAGAAATGCCCTTCTAAGGTTTGTAAGGAATTAATTCATTATTGGATAGACCCCGAATTATGTGTAGGGTGTAGGGTTTGCTTAGGCTCATGCCCAGGAGGAGCCATTACTGGAGACGTGAAAGTTGTCCATGTAATCAATGATAATCTTTGTACAAAATGTGGAATGTGTTATGAGGTATGTCCCCCGAAAATTGATGCGATAGAAATTATCCCAGGTTCTTCTGTGAGAGTGGTGTAAAGATATGGTAAACAAAATCAGCTTCACTATCGATGGTCAAGAAATATTTGCAACAGAAGGCATGAGCGTACTTGACGCTGCACTTGAAAATAATATCTATATACCAAATTTGTGTCACCATCCTGATCTAAAACCTGTTGGAGTTTGCCGCCTTTGTGGAATAGAAAATGAAGGCAGGATGCAAATGGCATGTATTACACCTGTCGCAAATGATTTAAAGATTCTCACAAATACCCCTCAGGTAGTTGAATCTCGTAAAATTTCACTTGAATTGTTGATCGCAAACCATAATATGGAATGTCTCTCTTGTGCCCGGGGAAATGATTGTGAATTATTAAAAATCTCATCGTTTGTTGGGGTAGATCAGTTGCGCATAAACCAAATGAGAAAGCCTTTGGTATTAGCACCTATTGACAATTCCAACCCGTTCTTTTTATTTGACCCAAATAAATGTGTCCTTTGTGGTATTTGTGTGCGAACCTGCGAAGAAATTCAGGGCAGGCAAGCTATCGATTTTATCAATCGTGGATATGGCACAACAATTGGTCCGTTTGGGGGTGAATCTTTCAAAGATTCCATTTGCGAATCTTGCGGTGAATGCGTTGTTAGATGTCCAGTTGGGGCATTGGCGGTAAAAAATTATCGGGAACCTTCCTATGAAGTTGAATCTGTTTGCTCATATTGTGGCGTAGGATGCGGATTGATATTAGGTGTTCAGGGAAATGAAATTGTAAATGTCCGTGGGAATCGGGATGCAAAAACAAATAATGGTGAACTATGTGTAAAGGGAAGGTTCGGATATAAATTTGTTGATCACCCCGACCGGCTTACTCAACCAAAAGTCCGTCAGTATTTATTAGAGAACGATGGCGTTCGGATTGATAAGGCAGATAGGGGCGAGTGGGTGGATGTTGACTGGGAAACTGCTATTGATGTGGTATCAAAAAAATTCTCGACTATTAAAAAAGAATCGGGTTCCGACGCCATTGGGGTTTTGGCCTCGGCTAAATGCACGAATGAGGAAAATTATTTATTTCAAAAATTTGCTCGACAAATTATTGGCACGCACAGTGTAGATCACTGTGCCCGTCTTTGACATAGTTCTACCGTCGCCGGTCTGGCGGCATCCTTTGGTTCTGGGGCAATGACAAACCCGATGAAAGACATCGAAGAAAATTCAAACGCCATTTTTATCATTGGGTCTAACACCTCCGAACAACACCCAGTTTTTGGATATAAAATTAGACGAGCCGTTATGCAAAGGGGGGTTAAATTAATTGTTGCAGATCCAAGGCGAATTAGTATCACTGATTTCGCAACCCTGCATTTGCAACATAAACCCGGAACCGACATTGCGTTAGTCAATGGAATTGCCCATATTATTCTTGAAAATAATTGGGAAGATGAACAGTTCATTGCAGAACGCTGTGAAGAATTTGAAGATTATGCGGAAAGCTTGAATAAATATACACCTGAATTCGTATCGAAAATCACGGAAGTAAGCATTACAGACTTAAAAGAAGCTGCAGAGATTTTAGCAAAAAACAGCCCTATGGCGGTTTTATGGGCAATGGGAATCACTCAGCATACTACTGGTGTGATGAATGTATTCAGTCTTGCTAACCTGCAAATGCTTTTGGGAAATATGGGTAAACCTGGTGGAGGATGTAATCCTCTCCGTGGTCAAAATAATGTGCAAGGTGCTTGCGATATGGGAGCTCTTGTCAACGTATTTCCCGGGTACCAAAAGGTAGTTGACGAAAAAGTTCGAGAAAAATTCAATTCAGCTTGGAAGCTTGGCAATAGTAATGGAAAAAATGGGGATTCGCTATTTGGGGAGTTGCCCGGGAAAACTGTAACTGAAATGACTTCGGGAGCACTTTCGGGCGACGTCCGCGGGTTATATATCATCGGAGAAAATCCGGTAATGTCAGATCCAGATAGCAATCATGTTCGAAAAGCATTTACGGAATGCGAATTCATGGTCCTTCAGGAAATCTTTCCCTCGGAAACATCTAAATTTGCAGATGTATTATTGCCTAGCGTAACCTTTGCTGAAAAAACAGGTTCCTTTACAAATACCGAAAGGAGAATTCAACCAATATCGCCTGCTATAAAGGGAAAAGGGAATGCTTTGCCCGATTGGAAAATCACCTCAATGCTCGCTAATAAAATAATTGACATAGAGGGTAAAAATATTTCCGGTTTGCATTCGGGGTGGAATTATGAATCTCCAAACGAGATAATGGAAGAAATTTCTAGCCTAGCACCAATTTATGGTGGTGTTAATTATTCACGAATTAGGTCAGACGAAGAATTACACTGGCCTATTCTAAGCGAAGAACATCCAGGAACTCCCATATTACATGTTGGTGAATTTTCAAGAGGCAAAGGTAAGTTCCACCTTTGCGAGCAAATTGACGCAGAAGAAATGCCCACGGAGGATTATCCTCTGATCTTGACTACAGGTCGAGTCCTTTACCATTGGCATGGGGCCGAAATGACTAGACGAGTTCAAGGCTTAGTAGATATTTATCCTGAATCCTTGGTGGAAATTAATCCTGCTGATGCTGAAAAACTGGGTATTTTAGAAAATGACAAAATAAAAGTTACTTCACGCAGGGGAGAAATGATTGCAAAAGCATTTGTTACAGATCGCGTTTCTGCGGGTGTAATTTTCGGAAACTTTCATTACCCCGGGGAGCAAAATGTGAACAATTTAACTATTGCTGCATTAGATCCAACTGCCAAAATTCCTGAGTTTAAAGTTTGTGCAATTAAGGTAGAAAAGATTTCTTTGGACTAGCAAATAAAACACCAAACGAGACCTTATCAATAAGGTCTCGTTTTTTATTAAATTGAACTGGGATTTATGCTAGGTTATAATTTCTTCATGGAAAAATTTTCAGTTGTAATTCAGGCTGGTGGGAATTCCACCAGAATGGGGGAAGATAAAGCCCTAGTTAAATTTATGAATACAACCCTTATTGAATATATTCTTTCTCAAATTCAGGGCATTGGCGAAGAGACGATAATCATTTCTAATAAACCTGAAAACTATAATTATTTAGGATACAAAGTCTTTAGCGATATTTTAAATGGTGTCGGGGCGTTAGGGGGCATCTATACTGCCATTCACTATGCAAGTCAGCCAAAATGCCTGCTATTGGCCTGTGATATGCCTTTTATTAGCATCCCTTTATTGAATTATATGTTGTCTGTGGATCAGAATGCTGACATAATCATTCCCCGATTGAAAAATAAATCTTTTTCTGAACCATTTAGGGCTTTATATTCAAAAAATTGCCTCCCTTCGATTAAAGAGGCGATTGAACGTGGAAATAAAAGGGTTATTTCATTTTTTGAGCAAGTAAACACAAAATACGTGGAGTATGATGAAATAATTAAAATTGACCCAAAATTAAGATCTTTTACGAACATTAATACTCCTGAAGATCTGTTGGAAGCTGAGAAAATAGCTATAAAAATTTGATATTCCTACAAAGATACTCCAAAATGATTTTACACATGTTACACTAATCCTTATTAATTGAAATGCGTTAAGGAATTGATTTCATGCCCCAAAAGGACAAAATAATTAGCGAGCTTAAACTAAATCCGAAAACCATCATAGATGATTATCGAATGGCATTTAAAAGCAGACAAGCAAGCATTATCGGACGAAGAGAAGTTTTGAGTGGAAAAGCTAAATTTGGAATATTTGGAGATGGAAAAGAAGTTGCTCAATTAGCTATGGCCAAATCGTTTCAAAAAGGGGATTTTAGGTCTGGATACTATCGGGATCAAACCTTCATGTTTGCTATTGGGGAGCATAAAATTTCAGAGTTTTTTGCTCAATTGTATGCAGATCCAAATATTAAAAATGAGCCTGCTACTGCTGGACGTTCCATGAACGCTCATTTTGCAACCAGAAGTCTAAATGAAGATGGCACTTGGAAAAATCTGATGGAGATAAAAAATTCTTCTGCAGATATCTCACCAACCGGTTCTCAAATGCCCCGGCTGGTTGGGCTAGCGTATGCATCAAAATTGTATAGAGAATTAGAGGATTTAAAAGAATTTGTAGAATTTTCTGATAACGGAAATGAAGTTGCTTTTGGAACTATTGGAAACGCAAGTTGCGCAGAAGGAATATTTTGGGAAGCGATAAATGCGCTTAGCGTACTTCGTGCACCGGCTGTTGTATCAATATGGGATGATGGATACGGCATATCTGTTTCGAATCAATATCAATTTTCTAGAGATTTATCAGAACTTCTCTCTGGTTTTCAGAGAGAAGAAGGAACGGATAGCGGATTTGATCTGTATCGAGTACCTGCCTGGGATTACCCTGCGCTAATCGAAGCTTACAAAAAGGCTGCGGATACAGCAAGAAAAGAACATGTACCCTCAATTATTCACGTGGTTGAAGTAACTCAACCCCAGGGCCATTCCACCTCAGGAAGTCATGAACGTTATAAATCAGCAGAAAGATTGAATTGGGAAAAAGAATATGACTGTATCAAAAAATTTAGACGTTGGATTTTAGAAAATGAGTATATTTCTGAAAATGAGCTCATTGAATTTGAGAAAATTGATATTGAGCTAGTTGAAGATATAAGGATAAAGGCATATAACGATTTTAAAGACCCCATCTTAAAAGAAATTGCCGATTTTTCTGATTTGCTTGATGAAATTTCAACTGATTCCTTATATGCAGATAAATTGGTACAGATTAAAGATAAAATTGCCAGAAAAGCAGGTGTTCTTAGACAAGACATTTTGGTTTCTGCCCAAGACGCCTTGATCATTCTTCGCGAGGAAGAAATTCCAGCAAAAAACAAACTAATTGCTTGGATTAATGGACAAAATGAGGTCTATCAGAGGAATGTGAGTTCACATTTGCATAGCAATTCAGAATTATCCACCGAGAATGTCAAAGAAGTGAAGGCTATATATTCAGCTGAATCTCCCATGCTTAATGGTTTTCAGATAATGAATCGTGTGTTTGATACATTTCTGGAAAGGGATTCTCGCGTATTGGCTTTCGGTGAAGATGTAGGATTTTTAGGTGGAGTTAACCAGGGTTTTGCTGGATTACAACTCAAGTATGGGGAGCTCCGAGTTGCAGATACAGGGATTCGGGAAGCAACGATTATGGGACAAGCAATTGGGCTTGCTCTGCGAGGATTTAGACCCATCGCAGAGATTCAATATTTAGATTATTTGCTATATGCACTTCAAATAATGGCTGATGATCTAGCGACATTACTTTGGAGAACCAAAGGTGGACAAAAGGCGCCAGTTATCGTGAGAACCCGTGGACATCGCCTTGAAGGGATTTGGCATTCAGGGTCGTCAATGGGGGGCATTTTAAACTTAGTGAGAGGTATGCATTTATTAGTTCCCAGAAATATGGTTCAAGCTGCAGGGTTTTACAATACCTTATTGAAATCTGATGAACCAGGAATAGTCGTTGAAGTTCTTAACGGATACCGATTAAAAGAAAGGTTGCCCGATAATTTCGCTGATTATTCTGTCCCTGTGGGTATTCCAGAAATTATCCGGAGTGGATCTGACATCACAATCGTCACATACGGTGCTTTGGTGCGCATAGCCAAAGATGCTGCGGAAAAACTTGAAAAAGTGGATATTAGTGTAGAGCTTATAGATATTCAGTCTTTATTGCCCTTTGATGTTGAACATAGAATTGTGGAATCCTTGAAAAAAACAAATAGCATTTTATTTCTTGACGAGGACGTACCCGGAGGAGCTTCAGCATATATGATGCAAGAGGTTATAGAAAAGCAAAATGGGTATAAATATTTAGATTCTCCTCCTGCAACTTTATCAGCTAAACCCCATAGACCTGCATATGGTTCTGATGGTGGGTATTGGTCAAAACCAAATTCTGAAACAATTTTTGAAAAAGTTTATGAAATGATGCATGAAACTGATCCCCAAGAATACCCAATATTTTTTTAGGAGGAAATTTACGTGATGGAAATAATCACTGGCGCTTTGATTGTTGGACTAGGATATATGTTTGGTTCGTTGACATTTTCAATTTGGATTACAAAATATTTAAAGAATGTAGATGTGCGAGATTCTGGTTCAAAGCATGCTACAACAACAAATACAATTCGACAAGCTGGGTTCTTTGCTGGTTCAATCGTTTTGGTATTGGATATTCTTAAAGGTTTTATTCCCACTTATCTCGCAATTACCTTTGGTCCGGATTGGTCAATCCCTCTAACGGCTACTTTTGCCGTAATAGGTCATTGTTGGCCCATTTTCGCAGAATTCCGTGGAGGAATGGGTTTGGCAACTGCTGGTGGTGCATTAATCGCAATAATGCCAATTTCATTTTTGGTTGCTTTAGCTGTATTAATCGTCCTTACTTTAGTCATAAAGCATAGTGCTCGGGCTGCCATGGTTTTTGGATTCTTGCTTCCTTTTATCCTGTATATCTTAAATGGGACCCCCAACAAAATTTATTTAGGTATTGGAATGGGAGTAGTATTGATATTTAGGTTTTATAGTGATTACAATAGAAAATATCGGGAGTTGTGGCTTGACAGAGACGTAGAAGACGGAAAAGTTTAAGGGGAAGGGCCAAACCATTCAATTTCAATCACCTGACCTGTTATATAGCGTGACTCTTCCGACCCAAAAAATATTGTCGCGCCAACACAGTCCTCAGACTTTAAAATTCGAGATTTGTCCTCATCCACATTTTCCCTCATAGGAGTATCAACCTTTCCTGGGGCGATTGCATTGACCCGAATATTATCTGGTTTACCTTCTTCCGCCGCAGTCTTGGTAAAACCTATTTGTCCCCATTTGCTTGAAGAGTAAGATGCATACATCGGATACGCCCTTGTACCAGACAGGGATGAAACATTAATAATGCTTCCGCCGCCATTTGATTTCATTGATTTCCAAACATGTTTCGTAAAAAGAAAATTTGATGTTAAGTTGACCTCTAGCATTCGATTCCAATTATTTAATCTAGTTCCCCAAATCGGGCGGAAGCCCCCTAAACCCGCATTATTTACCAAGATATCTACATTTTTAAATTCACTTAATGCGTAATCGATTGAATTTTTAACCTGATCTTCTTTTGAGACATCGCAAACAAAAATTGAAGATTTTTGACCTAGTAGGGTAATTTCCCTAGCTGTTTCTTCGAGTTCTTTTTCTGTTCTAGATATTAATAGGAGGTCTGCCCCTTCTTTTGCATATTCGATAGAAATTGCTTTTCCTATCCCTCTTCCCGCTCCCGTCACAATGGCAATTTTGTTTTTTAATCTCACTAAATACCTCAGATAATTATAATTAAATATTATTTCTTCTTTTTCTTTTTTGGAGAGGCGTTGATAATTTCGGGGGGAAGGTGTTCTAATCCTATAGCCTCTTCATCACAAAATATCATTGCTCTTTCAATTACATTTTTTAATTCCCTAATATTTCCTGGCCAGTCATAATTGGCCAATGTTTCCAAGGTCTTTGGGGTGGCTTCTAAAATATTGACCCCCATATTAAGATTAAAATCTTTGATAAAAAAGCCAACTAACTCAGGAATATCCTGCTTTCTTTCTTTTAGGGTGGGGAGGTGCAAATCAACAACTTTGAGCCGGAAATATAGATCATCCCTAAATTCTCCATCCGCAATTTTTTCTTTTAGATTTTTGTTGGAAGCAGCCAATACCTGTACATCGACATTGATAAGCTTTGTGCCGCCCATTCGCCTGAAAGCTCGTTCTTCCAACGCTCGCAATAATTTTGCTTGCATTTCTGGATGCATTGAAGAAATTTCATCTAAAAATAAAATTCCTCCATCGGCAGTTTCAATGAGTCCTGGCTTTCTTTTATCTGCGCTGGTAAAAGCACCTGCTTCATAACCAAAAAGCTCCGATTCTACTACCGTGCTCTGAATAGCGGCACAGTTGAATGCAATAAAAGGTTTATCAGATCGATTGCCCATTTGATGGATCGCTTTAGCCAAAACCTCTTTTCCGGTTCCGGTTTCCCCAGTAATTAATACTGAAGCGGCTGCTTGTGCTGCCCTTTCGGCTTGAGAATAAACTGTTTCCATTTCAGCGCTTTTTCCCAGAATAAATTGGTGATTTTCTCGGTCACGTTGCCGAAGATGGGCAAGTTCCCTGCGCATATTTAGGATGTCCCCCGCCCTTAAGATTGAAGCCTCTAATTCGTCAATTTGAATTGGTTTTTGTAGGAAATCATGAGCGCCATTTTTCATTGCCTTAACTGCCATTTCTATATCCCCATGACCGGTCACCAAGATAATGGGAGGCCGAGGGTTTATATGAGCAGTTTCTTCAAGTAGTGTAGGACCATTTCCATCTGGAAGCATAACATCAAGCAATATGATATCTGCGTTTCCGAGATCAATTTGTTTTCGGGCACTCTTTAATGTATCAGCTTCAATGGTATTAAAACCTTTAGCACCGAGTATGTCCCTTATATTTTCACGGGCATGTTTTTCGTCTTCAACAATTAAAATGGTTAGACTCATGCTTTTGTTATCATCCTTTTATTATTCTTTCCCTAAAGTGTGGGTAATTTTATGTTAAAAATTGTTCCGCCTGGAAAGCTCTTTAGTGATATCTCGCCGTTATGGGAAGAAATAATTCTTTTGGAAACTGCAAGCCCCAATCCGGTGCCATCATTATTTGTTGTAAAAAATGGCTTGAATATTTTTTCTTGGATTTCTGCCGGAATACCAGGTCCGTTATCTGATATATCAATATTAAGTTGTTTTGTTATACCTTTACTTTCAAGCGGTTCAACCTTGATTACGAGTACGCCATTTGCTTGGTCCCGCATTGCTCTAGCAGCATTTCCAATAAGATTGGTGAATACCTGCTCTAGAGCATTTTCATCCGCATTTATTTTTGGCAGAGAATTAGGAATTATTAATCTCGATTCGATGTTTTCACGTTCAAGGCGATTTTGCCAACTATCCGTCAATTTTTCCAAAAATACCTTAAAATTTATTGGAATAAGTTTGTGCTCCGTTGTTTTTGAGTAGGACAATATCTTATTTATTAAAACGGTTAATCGCTCGCAATCATGCTTCATTCTTCCAATTTGCTTTTGAATATCTTCATCATCGGGGAATTTAATTTCCATCAATTGTAAACTGGTGCTTATATTATTTATAGGATTGCGAACTTCATGTGCAAATGTGGCTGTAAGTTCACCAAGCATTGCTTGTTCTTTCAAGCGATTTGACTCGACTTGAATTTCTTCTTGTTTGCTTCTATCTGAAATTAAAATAGCAAGTATATTTTTGTCTTCAGAAACAATTGGGATCGCCCTGATGTGAAGCAATATGGATAACCCATCTCTCCGCCTGATTCGAACATTGCCAAAATCGTTGATCAAAGATTCTGACAAAGTTATTTCTTGGATATTAGTAATTATGGTGTCCATTCCTATTAATATGTCTTTCAGGTTTTGTCCAATTACTTCAGTATTTGAGTAACCAAGGCTTTCTTCGGCAATAGAATTAAAATTTATAATTTCAAGCTTATCCGTTACCAAGATGAGACCATCGCTGATCACATTTTCAATTTTTTGTCCGATATTTACCGAAGGAGGGGCGGTTTTTATTTCAACAGAATTTCTTATCGAAGTTGTAATTGATTTATAGGAAACATAGGTATTTACGAGTAAATTTAGTTGATCTTTAATATCTGCGGGGGGATCATTTTGGTCATCAATGATAAGTAAAATCCCCTTCATTGGGTCCTTCCCTAAAAGAGGGATTGAAGCAATAAAAGATGATTTTCCTTGTGGAATTTCTAGGGAATCAGAAATTTTGATATTTTTTTCCCATATATGAAAATTAGCTAAATGCTGAATATCAAATTGGTTCAATGTTTTAGGTAAAAAATCTTCGTTGCCGTGGGAACTTTGCAAAACCAATTTGTTCTGCGTAGGAACTGGAAAATATATTCCCAAATATTTTGCGCCAGTCAGAAGGGAGCCTGCCTGAAGTAATAATGATTCTGTGGATTTTTTTTCTGGATTTAATCCAATTTTAGATAAAATCTGAATAGCTTGCCATTTTTGCTTATTAAAATCGCTAGCAGATTCTAGTTTATCCAGGTTGTCATCTTTTTCGAATGTGAGTAATGGCCACTGATTTTGCCGGCCCAAAGGTTTTAAATTAATATTGACTTTTACTTGCATACCACTATGGTGTACCAAAGTGGTGTTTTTTGTTTGATTATTGATGACCAGGTTTTTGATATCTTTTTTTTCAATAAATGGAAAAATACTTCTTAGTGGCAGGCTTTCAAGCTCGTCGATTTCGTATGAAACCATTATTCTTGCAATTTCATTCGACAAGAGGATCGAATTAAAATCCGAGCTAATTAGCAAAGTTGGCTGAGGAAGAAACTCAATAATATCCTCAAGTTCATTCCTGCCGGGGGTCTTTTTTAGTATTTTTGAGATGTCTGGTAAACGGGAGGTTTTCATAATTTATTATTGGGAATTGCGCAAATGAGCGGGCAAAATGCCTTCAACCGAGCGATATTTGGCAACCGTTCTCCTTGCAATGTCATATCCATATTCAGATAATAGCTTAACTAGTTTTGTATCGCTTAAGGGTTTTTCCTCATTAGCAATTATTTCTTTCAAAGCGGTTCTAATATGTAAGCTTCGATCAAAAAATATTGAAATTGGCACGATCTTTCCAGAGGGAAGTTGTGCAGATTTACTTGATACTGCGCGGGAGATTGTGGATTCATGTACACCAATTTCTTTTGCCAATTTTGCGCGAGTTATTGGTTTAATGTAGGCATCTCCTTTTAATATGTAATCTCTTTGAAGAACAGAAAGTTTTTGCATAAGTTGAACCAAGGTATGGTTCCTTTGGATCAAGCATTTTATTAATAAATTTGCCTTTTCAATTGCTTCTTTCCATTCACCAGATTTGTTTTCAGGTGCTTCGGCCATTGCTTTTTTAAAAGCAGGATTGAGTTTTAGTGTGCCTCGAATCGGCCACATAACCTCAACAATAAATTGTGGGTCATTTGGATCACCCTGGATATTGATGATTACATCTGGATTTTTATACCGCTGAAGGGTTGGATTCTCTTGGTGTCGAACATTTCCCCAGAAGGCTCTGCCCGGATATGGATTTAAATTACTGCTAATGAATGAGCTAATCTTTTCAATTCTCTGAATAGTTACACCTAATTTTTTTGAGAGTAATTCATATTGATTTTTACTTAAATTATCCAACCCGATATCGATCACTTTATAAGTTAGGGGGTCGATAAATTGTCCATCGTCTATCATATCCAGTTGTGTTAAAAGGGCTGCTTTTGGCGAACTGCACCCAACGCCGATTGGGTCACTTTTGTTAATCAACTCCATAACTTTTTCAACCTTGCTCAGGGAGACATGATGGTATCTTGCTACTTCTACATTTGAAGTTGTCGAAAGTCCATCTTCATCAAGGCTGGAGAGTATATGAGCTGCAAGAGCTCGCTCGTCTATTTCTAGTTCGGTTGCGATTTGCCGAAGAACATAGGTAGGGAGGTCTTCTTGTTGACTTGTAAATTCATCATCAGAGATAATGTCATTTGAGTTGCGTGAAGATGAGATATCTTCACGAGAAGAAACGAAAACTACCGGATCTTCATTGCTGGCAGAATGACTGCAATTTGGGCAGTAAGAATTATTCTTAATTATTCTTTGACAGGTAGGGCAATGATTGGTTTCATTTAGGTCTAGTGCCGGGTTTGTGGCCAATTCACCTTGAATTTTTTCAAGGAGTTCTTGATTATTTAGTGCCAACAAGGTCATTGTTTGAGCAAGGTGAGCAGTAGTCAGTGCTTTGTGGCTGGTATTTTGTCGGGGTACAAACCTTTGATTTACCATTGTTTTATTACCTCATCTCTATAATACTGGTATTTCCATTTACTGCAAGAAATATGCCATACGAGTTTATCGACTAATTTATTTTTCTGTAAATAAAAAAGGGGGATAATTAAAAACGGATATAGAGTTTATTTTTTGGAATATACTATTATTGATAAAATAAATAACGGATAAAGGGATTATTGTTTTGTTCAATAAAATTTATAAAAATAAGGATACTTTAAGAAATATGAAGATTGCGCATAGCCGTCTAGGGAAAAATCTCCACACATTTTTTTCAATGCTAATCTTTGCTCTAATATTTTCTTCTTGTGACAATAACTCAATAGAAAATGTGGAGAGGTTTGATGGGCGAAACGCATTTGATTTTGTTTCACAACAGCTATCTTTTGGTCCAAGAGTTCCGGGGTCTATTGGGCATGAATTAACAATTGAACTAATTGAGGCAACATTAATTAGTAATGGTTGGGAAACGGAGAACAAAAGTGAAGATTTTAATGGGTATGAAGTAAATAATGTAATTGGAAAGAAGGGGGAAGGTAAACCGTGGATTATGATTGGAGCGCATTATGATACAAGGATTTTTGCTGATCAAGAATCCCTGATTGTCAATCAAGGATATCCTGTTCCTGGCGCTAATGATGGGGGATCGGGAGTAGGAATTTTATTGGAATTAGCACGTGTTATTCCTGAATTTCCTGCTCAAGAAATATGGCTTGTATTCTTTGACCAGGAAGACAATGGAAATATCAATGGTCAAGATTGGATAATTGGATCGACCATATTCGTGGAGCAGTTAGAAGATTTTCCTGATAAAGTTGTTATTCTTGATATGGTAGGCGATGATGACCTCAATATATTTTTTGAAAAAAGTTCAGACAGTGAGTTATCCAATGAAATTTGGGGGATTGCAGGCGAATTGGGATATTCTGAATATTTTATTTCAGAATATAGGTTTAATATGATTGATGATCATACCCCGTTTATTCAAAAAGGGATTTCAGCAATAGATATTATTGATTTTGATTATCCTTATTGGCATACCACTGAAGATACCTTAGATAAAATATCTGCGGATAGTTTAGAGATAGTTGGCAGTACAATTTTAGAATGGATTCTAAGGAATCAAGATAGGTAAGTTCGTTTTTTCTAATCAACATTTGTATGAGATCATATAATATAATCCCATGATGGCTAAGAAAAAAAGTTTTTCAACTATACCCAAATCAGAACGCACCTTAATGGTTGGTGTAAACATTCGAGGAATTCCTAGGGATTTATCTCTAGATGATTCTCTAAACGAATTAGAGCTTTTGGCCGAAACTGCTGGGCTTTATGTTACTGGGCAAATTGAACAAAATTTGGTCAAACCAAATCCAAAAACCCTTATTGGTTCTGGGAAAGTGGAAGAAATCAAAACCCTTTTGACTGAATTAGAAACCAATGTAGTGTTGTTTGATGATGAACTCAGCCCGCGACATCAAAGAGAATTGGAGAAAGAATTTGGCGAAGAGATTCGTGTTTTAGATAGAACTGCTTTAATTTTAGATATTTTTGCTCAACATGCAGAAACACATGAGGGATCACTCCAGGTTGAATTAGCCCAGTATGAATATAGGCTGCCCCGTCTTACCCGAGCATGGACCCATTTGGCTCGACAAGCAGGTGGTGCAGGTGGATCTAAAAGCGGGAGCGTTGGTTTAAGGGGACCTGGAGAGAAACAATTAGAAGTTGACCGACGTGATATTCATCGCCGAATTGATCATTTAAAAATAGAAATTGAGAAAGTTCGGGAACATAGAAGCAGGCACCGAGACAGAAGAAAAAAATCACGCATTCCGTTAATCGCCCTCGTTGGGTATACAAATTCCGGGAAATCTACTTTACTAAATCGTTTAGCGGAATCTGATATATATGCAGCCGATCAGTTATTTGCCACGCTTGATCCAACAACTAGACGTGTAGATTTGCCAGGAGGAACTAAGGCGCTAATTTCTGACACAGTCGGATTTATTCAAAAACTCCCAACTATGCTAATTGCTGCCTTCCGGGCTACATTAGAAGAAATTACTGAAGCAGAATTGCTGGTACACGTTGTGGATAGCTCCCACCCAAATGCTAACGAGCAAGCTAAGTCGGTTTTGAAAACTCTTGAAGATATAGATGCAGATAAGATTCCAGTTTTAACCGTATATAATAAAATAGATAAATTTTTGGATTCAAACTTTGCTAATCCAGAAATCACTGAAATTGATTCAATTGCAATATCTGCATTGACTGGGGAAGGAATTGAAGAATTATTGAATTTAATGCATTCTAAATTATTTGAATCTTATTCTTCTGTAAAAATTGACTTGCCTTACAAAGAAGGCGCATTAATTGCATTATTCCATGAACATGGTCAAATAGAATTAATTGAGCAAAAACGCGAGGGGGTCATGATCCATGGAAAAATACCTGTCAGATATGTTGCTAGATATCAAAATTATTTCATCGAGGTAGAAGGTGAAACCAATCAAGATTAATTTTTAGTTTCCATTTCTTTTTGTTTTTTGTGTTTCTGTTCATCCAGGATATAAGGATTTCCGTTTGAGATTTTCCAATCCTCATCCGTCACAAGTGTGATCAACTTAAATCCCTCAGCATATTTCATTTCTTTGCCCTTTCCTATTTCCGCAGTCCAATCCCTCATCCTTTCTTCTGGGTCCCATCCGATCATTTGACTTTTATGCGCTCTTAAGGCCTTTAGTTTCAAATCAAAGGTAGAGTCGATATTGATAAATGTATCTGCATTTTGCCAGCTACTTATAAAAACTTTTCTTGGTTTATGCGCTAAAAAACCTTCATCTTTTTCGATTTCTTCAAATAAGTTAGGTTGACCAGATGCTGGAAAGACGGCGTCTATGGCAACAGTAGCAGCCGCACGATGATCAGGATGATTAATATAACTGTCGCTTACTAGGATTACGGTAGGATCTCCACATATAACAACTTCTGGCTGAAACCGTCTTATTTCTCTAACTAATTTTTTTCGTAATTCCAAAGAGGGTTCCAGTAATCCATCAGGCTCATGTAAAAATATTATTTCGTCTGCCCCAACAATATTTGCGGCATTTCTAGATTCCAATTCTCTAATTTCGATTACTTTTTCTTTTGGAATTTTAGGATCTGCAATACCCGAGTCTCCACTCGTTATTAAGATGTAGGAAACCTTAGTGCCTTCCTTTACCCATTTAGCAAGTGTTCCAGCACAGCTAAATTCTATATCATCGGGATGGGCAAAAATTGCCATTGCACGCTCAGGTACATAAAAATCACTCATCAATAAATTCTCCAATTTATAAGTTTAATTTATTTTTGTAAATGGTTAATGCCTTCCGCCCCGGATACAATAACATCATTGGCTAGATTAATAAACAGTCCATTTGCCACAATGCCTGTTCGTTGATTCAATTGATTCTCTAACTTCTCGGGATGACTTATCTCACCAAATGCCACATCTAAAATGTAGTTGTTCTGATCTGTGAGAAAAGGGGATCCAGTAGTATTTAATCTTAAGTTTGCAATTCCCCCCAAATTTTGCAAGAAAGAATGATGGGTTTTCCAGCCATGCTGTAAAACTTCAATGGGTACATGCCATTTTTCCCCTAAGTTAACTGATATTTTGCTTTCATCCACGACAATTATTTCTCTGTCCGTAATTTGAGCGACCATTTTCTCCCTTAGGAGAGCGCCACCGCCGCCTTTTATCAGGTTTAATTTGGAATCTACCTCATCAGCACCATCAATTGTAATGTCAATTGATGTGTGCAAGTTTATATCTGAGACTTGAATCCCTGATTCTTCAGCTACTTTTTCTACGTTTAATGAACATGGAATACCTTTGATATTTACTAATTCCCCATTTTTTATTTTATTTCCAATTTCAATAATTGCATAAACTGCAGTGCTACCTTCTCCGAGGCCCACAACCATGCCTGATTTGATAAATTCAACTGCCTTTTCGGCGGCCATTTTTTTCATTTGGGTAATATTTTTCTCAGTCATTTCCTAAATTTTCCTCGCCCATTCTTCCAACTCTGCGATGTCCTTTTCCATTATTTGGAATGAAATCACTTTTCTTCCCAAAGATAATAATGCTTTAGCATCGCCAATTGCCTGAGATAATTTAAGCTGGTTAAATGTCAAAGTGAATTCTTCATCTTCAAAATTATCTGGAATTTTTATATCGGTTTTTGGCATTGTGATTATTTGAATATATAAACCTTTGCCTGCATCCCCTTTATGCAATTGACCTGTTGAATGTAAATATCTTGGACCATAACCTAGTGTGGTACCAACATTATATTTATTTGAAAGGGCGTACCTGAAATTCTCTAATATTTTTGTTGTATTAAATCTTGAAGGGATATAAGCCTGAATAGATATATAATCATTTTTTTGAATTTTGGACAAAAAATTTGTTAACTCATCAACTTGGTAGAGGGCTGAGGTACTTGTTGGTAAAAAGCCATTTTCCTTGAAGTCAGAAACGATTTGACGGGCTATTATTTTGGCTTTTTCTACATCTGGTTGATCAAAGGGTTGCACATTAATCAGATGTCCAGCCACTGCCGTAGCAAATTCCCAAAGATAAAATTGTGCACCAAGTTCATAGTGATCTTCTATTTCTATGTTCAGGGTTGGGATAGTTGAGGCGGGAAACGCTTCGTTTATTGGTTTATCTCCAATATTGCCCTCGTGTAGAATTATTGCTATATGATCTGAGGGGAGTGAACTAACCTGGTTACTAGATGTTTCTACGATTGGCAATATCCCAGAACCTGACTTGCCCGTGCTTTCAGCGATCAATTGTTCGCCCCAATTTCCAAATGACCTTAATTTCGGAGAAAAATCTAAAATTAGTTTGTCTTTGCCACTGTTATGCGATTCCCCTAAAAAAGATGCTAGCACCAATCCGGGGTTGGATTGGTCCGAATTTTCTAATAATACCTTTTTCATTTCCTGCGCTGAGGCTAGTAGTTTGTGAATATCAACGCCAATAAGCGCTGCGGGTACTAAGCCAAAAAAGGATAAAGCAGAATACCTTCCACCGATATTTGGATTGTTGATAAATATTTTTCGAAAATTATATTTTTGAGCAGTTTTTTCTAAATGACTTCCAGGATCTGTGATTGCAATAAAATGCTCACCAGGATCTTTTGTTTCGGAATTATTTTTAATAACTGAATAAAAGTATTTCAATAGAGAAAGAGTTTCTACTGTGCTTCCTGATTTTGAAGCGGCAATGAATAAAGTTTCTTTTAAATTTAAGCTATTTTCTAATTTGCTAATTGATGTGGAATCTGTTGTATCTAAAATTGATAACTGCAAAAAACCTTTTTTCGAATTAAACGTTTTTATAAATACCTCTGGAGCGAGGCTTGAACCCCCCATGCCTAGAAGAACTACATGTTTGAATTTATTTTTAATTATGTCAGCAATAAAGGTGTTAATTGAATCTATTTCCGAGAGCATATCATCTGGTGTATCTAGCCATCCCAACCTATTAGAAATTTCTTCTGGATTTGGGCTCCATACAGTATGATCTTTTTCAAATACGCGTTCAATTATTTTTTCTGACAGTAAAGAATCTATTGATGATTGAATTGAGGCGTCTAGTTTTTCATCATGAATTTTCGTGGCGATTTCCATTAATTAGTGATCCTGTAAATTTGAAATCTCATAAATATATGACCTTCCAGACTTTCCTGTATTTTTTATAAGGTTCATTTTCCTTAAAGCGTAGCACATTTTCTGGGCTTGTTTTTTTGAGATATCGTTATTAAGTGCAAGATCGCTGGAAGTAAATTTTTTTGGGATTCCTTTTGCAATTAAATTTTGATAATCATCTATTGTGGTAAAAAAAATACTATTGGTTACTCGTATAATTTTCTGGTCCACTTTGCTCCATTTTTTTCTTCGCCAACTTCCCTTGCCATCATTTTTCCAGAATTCATTTACATCCAAAATAAGAACATGCAGTTGAATTTCAGGTTTGATAATTACTTCCGGAATGAAAATTAATTGACTAAAAATATCCTCAATCTTTCCACGCTTCGGGGATTTCCTTTTTGAGATCTCAACTCCCGTCTCATCCAACCTGATAATCCATTTGTTTTCAATTATTGGGTAAATCAATTCAATTTGATTTGATTTACTTAGAGAATTGAGCTTATTTTTTATTGACCCGAAATTTCCGGTTTGAATTTCAATAAGTTTTGAATCACGAATGATATCTATTACATAGCCTTCATAAGGAACTTCAAATAAATCGCCCTCTTGGGCATACCAATCTTTTATTCCGGAATGCAAAGATTTTTCTTTCAGCACCCCAATCTGCGGGGAAATTGTTGTATCACTCATTTTATTATTATATTTTTCTCTGGCACGAAGCGTGAATAGAATTATCGATTTTTAGACCCTTTGAAAATTTTTTCCTTACCCAATTTCCTGTTGATATCTGTGATTGCTTTTTGTATTTTTGCTTGCCTAAGGTTATTGGGAGAATCCCATAGGCTCAATTGTTTCGTTGGTTGGTCAAAATTTGAAATCCCCACCCCGATCAAACGTATCGGTCTTTTTTTATTCCAATTTTCCGCCAATAATGATTTTGCGTTTGAATAAATTATCTTAGGATCATTGGTAGGAAATTCAATTGTTTTTTGTCGAGTAATCGTTGAAAAATCGGTCCAACGAAGTTTTATTTTTATCGTAGCGCCTTTTTTTTCTGAAGATTTCAAAGATTTCCCAATTTTATCGGATTGTTTTTTTATAATCGATAATATTTTTTTTTCATCTGAAATATCTTCAAAAAATGTGCTTTCTTGACTTACAGACTTTGATCTCCTTTTTGTATTGATTTTTCTGTTATCAATTCCTTGTGATTTTAATGAGATGGAGTACCCGCTTTGACCAAATCTGTTCACTAGATCAGTTAAGGGCCAATCCGAAATGTCCCCAATCGTATAAATACCCAATTCCTCCAGCCTTGCGGCAGTTTTCGGCCCAACCCCCATAAGCATATCTACTGGCAGGGGATGAAGAAATTCCCTTTCAGCACCTTCTTCCACGATTTTGATGCTCATAGGGTAAGAGTTGGTTTTTGTAGATGCTTTTCCAAAGTCATTGGCAATTTTTGCAACTAATTTATTAGAAGCTACGCCAATCGAGCAGGGGAGCCCAGTTTTATTTAATATTTCGGATTGAAGGTCTTTTGCTTTTTTCAATATCGAATCGGAAGAGTTCTTGTTGACCTCAATGTAGGCTTCATCTATTGACATTTGCTCCACATGATCTGAAAAACCGTTAAGTATTTCCATTACTTGCTTGGAGCGTTTTCCGTATTCATTTCTAGTTGAAGAAACAACAATCAATCCCGGGCAGAGTTGAGTAGCCCTTGCCATCGGCATAGCAGACCTTACCCCAAATCGTCGAGCCGCATATGACGCTGAAGTAACGACACCTCGGTTAGATTTTCCTCCAACGACAAATGGTTTACCTTCAAGCTCAGGCTTAATTAATACTTCGACTGCGCAGAAAAAAGCATCTAAATCCAAATGAAAAATGGATTTTAGTGCTTGATTATTTTCTGTGACTATATTCAACAATCTCTCCCAAAATCGAAACGGCAATTTCTTCCGGTGTATTTGCGCCAATTTTTAATCCGGCCGGCCCCTTTATTCTTTCAATTTGGGAAGGCCTTATGCCTTTTATTTGCAATCTTTCAATCCTTTCTTTGTGAGTTTTTTTACTCCCTAAGGCACCGATATAAAAACAGTTGCTGTCTAGAGCGGACAATAATGCAGGATCGTCAATTTTTGGATCATGAGAAAGGGTTACGATTGCTGTGGTCTTTGAAATTCCAATATCTTTGAGGACCTCATCAGGCCAGGCATTGATAATTTTCACGTCCTGGAAACGAGTTTTAGCTGAAAATGCTTTCCTTGGGTCGATTACAATAACATCGAGGCCTATAGATAATGCCAACGAGGATAGGTGCTGGGCTATTTGGGCTCCACCTATTAGAATAATCTTTAAGGGTGGAGAAATAGAATTTTTGAATATTAGACGGTTGTTAGCATGCTTTGACAGGCCAATCTTCTCGGGAGGGGAAGGCAATATATTTATTTTTCCTTGCGAAGATTTTTCATCTATAACTGAGGAATAGGATATTTCAGTTTTAGTCAGCAATGAATCGATTACCAGGTAAAAAGCATCAGTAAAATATTGAGAATAAATTTTTATATTTCCGCCGCAAGCTAGGCCGAAATCCCATGCATCGTGATTAGAAACCCCATATTCAAGCAGTTTGCTTGATTTCTCCGAAATAACTTTCTGAGATTCGCTAATAACTGCAGATTCTACGCATCCACCACTAACTGATCCGGCAAATTCTCCTAGATCGTTAATCGCCATCATCGCCCCCACTTTTCTTGGAGCGGACCCCCAGGTTTCAACTACAGTTGCAATCGCAAATGGTACTTCCTTCTCGCGCCATTTCTGAATCGTTTCCAATATATCGTACATGCTATTTATCCTCTAAAATACCTATGACCTTGACACAGGGATGTTTGAATACTTCTTTATTATGGGGAGCGTTAGCGAGTTCATCGCTTAGGTCTTGACCGCCAAAATGCAAGCATTCATGTAAGCCAGTTCGCCACTTTGGACAATCAGTAACATCGTAAACAATCCCATCATTGGCAATATATATTTTTTGTTCGAAATCGCCATCAAAGCCCTGTAATGTTGATAGATTAAATTTTTTCATAAGGTTTAATCGAAATAATATTAATCCGAGGCACTAGCCATAATCTCGTTTACCCTCGGATATTCCCTATAATGGCCTCTGTTTGCTTCAGGCAAAATAGCAGCTATTTGGCACATGATCTCATCAGTTGATTTTTTTAAGAATTCTTCTTTATTCTTTTTTGGATATAATCCTAATTGATAGGGTTTTCCAATTGTTACAGTAATATCAATCTTTTTCCATGGAAATTTTTCCTTAAAATTCGAATCTTCAGTGCCCACAGTAGAGACGGGGAGGATCCAGGCGTTTGATTTGGCTGCAATGTATGCTGCACCTGACTTTCCTTCAATCAACTCACCTTCGGGGCTTCTGGTCCCTTCAGGAGCAATAATAAATAGTCCATTGTTCTTAATCCTTCCTAGAACCTCTTTCATAGCCCGAATATCCGGGTTGAACCGATCCAAAAAAATAAAATCCATATGCTTTACCCCAAACCGATAAATGGGGTAGCCTTGATATTTTTTTGCGACTACTACAATTAAATTAGGGTGTTTTATGAACTCTTTGATAGAAAGGATCATCAACCCATCTAGGTTTCCAACATGGTTTGCAGTTAACACCACCGGTTTGTCATAGGGAATATTTTCAGCGCCGATCACTCTTTTTCTAGTAAATAATGCAAATCCAAGTTTTACAACTTGGATCAAGAAAAAACGAATCATGAATTACCCCTTATCTTGTTCAGGGGTGGGGGAGTAGGGAGTGCGAAGATCAACAGGTTTTGTTTTTTTATTTCTTGCCCGAATGTTTAGGTACTCAACAAAAACAGAGAATCCCATAGAGAAGTATATGTACCCCTTGGGTATATGGAGTTCTATTCCCTCAGCAATTAAAGAAAGTCCAATCATCAACAAGAAACTCAAAGCAAGAATTTTTATAGAAGGATGATCAGAAACAAAATCAGATAGTGAATTTATGGAGAGCATCATGATAATAACGGAGACAACCACCGCAACAATCATTACCCAAACTTCATTCGCCATCCCAACCGCAGTAATAACTGAGTCTAAAGAGAAAACAATATCTAATAGCAAAATCTGGGTAATCACACTAATAAATGTACTCTGGACTTTTGCGGAGGATTTGCCGCTTTCCCCTTCAAGATTATGATGTATTTCATTGGTGCTTTTTGCTAATAAGAATAAGCCACCCAGAATTAATATGATATCCCGTCCAGAGATTTCAAAATCAAATAAAACAAATAGGGTATCTGTAAGAGAGACTAACCAGGATAAAGACAACAATAACAGGATCCTTGTTCCCATAGCTAAACCCAGGCCATATTGCCGTGCCTTAATTCTTTGCTTTTCAGGTAATTTGTCTGCAAGTATTGTTATAAAAACGATATTGTCGATCCCTAAAACGATCTCCAATGCTACCAGCGTCAATAAAGACAACCATATTTGCGGGTCTGTAATCCAATCCATTCTGTGAAGCCTCCAAAAATAAAGTGTATGTAACGCTATAAGAATATTTTAATTGAATAATTCAAATATTCCCAAAAGTTTTAGTGAAGAGATAGTCACAATTAGGATTAACAGCCTTCTAATCCAAATGGTTCCTTTCTCAACTGCGATCTTTGTGCCAACCCAAGCGCCTAGCATGTTCCCAATTGCCAGGATAAAGCCTGCTTTAAAATTTACCTGTCCCTGAACAATAAATATCCAGAACGTGAGTGACGTAGACATTAAAACAATACCAACCTTAACGGCATTAGCGTGGATCAAATTATAACCTGCACCAAGAACTAAACCAGATAATAGAAATATTCCAACTCCAGCTTGAATAAACCCTCCATATATACCGATCAAGAAAAATAGAAGATATTGGGATATGGTCGGTTTATTTTCCAATAGAGTAATTTCCCCAATAAGCCATTTTTTAGGGCGCAATAAAATGATAAACAACATAAATACCATGATGTAGCCAAATGCTGACCGAAATAAATCCGGAGAAATGATTGTGGCTAAATAGGATCCAATGGCCCATCCAATAATTGAGGGTATTCCAAATTGTCGAAGTCCATTCCGATCAAGCATTTTCTTCTCAGAGAATCCCCGAATTCCAACAATGTTTTGAAGCAATATTGCAATTCGGTTAGTGCCATTAGCTACTTGGAGAGGAAGGCCAAGCAGCTCTAAGATTGGCAGGGTAATTAGAGAGCCGCTGCCGGCAAGGGTATTGATAATCCCAGCAATAAAACCTGCAACAACAATTAGAAAGTAGATAGGGTCAAACGGCATATGGGTACTCCAAAGGAATGCTATCAGAAAAATTAGATTGCTTATCAGCAGTGTTGATTGAATTACAAACTAGTTTATTGCGCATAGCCATATTAATAAATATAATAAAAATTTTACTACACAAATCAAACTACTCTTCAAAAATTTTGTGGTAACCCTTATCTAACTCATCATCGTTCAAATGCGCATATCTTTGAGTAACTTGTATGTTTTTATGTCGGGCAAGTTCTTGGGCTAATTTTAAATTACCTCCGGATCCAATTAATACATTCGTTACAAAATAGTGCCTAAACGAATGGGGGGTGATTGTACCGGCATGATTTTCCCCAAGGATTTCTTTTACCCGGCGGTTTATGATATTTCTCCCAGTAGATGGAGAGATACTCAATATTTTCTCCCCAGCGCCTTTATCGTGTCTTGAAAAGATGGGTAAGGTGGGTAAAGGCTTTCCTGATTTTCCGTCATTGCTAGACCGTAGAGATAAATAAGATTTTATGGAGCGAAATGATCTAGAAGAAAATCTTACGATAGCCTGTGAATCTCCTTTACCAATAATGAGCGCTTTAAATTCATTCCAGTCTAAATCTCCTCGTCTGAGGTTGCACATTTCATGAACTCTCATCCCAGTATCAGCTAAGGTTATGATAAATGCAGCGTCTCTGAAATTTATTAACTGATCTTTTTCACTCTCATACGATAAATTAACAAAATCAGAGGCATATTCAATAACTTTTTCGATATTTTCTTTTGGAAATTGGGGAAGTCTTTGTCCTAAACGGCGGGAACGAGACTTAATTAGCATCTGAAGCCTTTGCAAATTGATTGAAGCCAATTCCTCTGCCAAAAGATATTGATAAAACCCTTTCACTGCAATAAGGTAAAGTTGCTCTGTAGCAGCTGAAAATTGCTTGAGATAGGTCGCCATTTTACCTATTAGGTCCTCATTGATACTTTTTATTTCAAATTTATCCGGATCAATGCCCTGGCCTTCCATTACAGAGGAGAATACCTTTATAGCTTTAGAATAGGCAATATATGTATTTTCGCTTCGAGAAAGCGAAATCATTTCGAGATATCTGTCAAAGGCATTTCTAATGGTGATCATGAAATATATTCTATATGTTATTTACTAAAATGTAGGATTTCTAAAGTAGCAATTTATGATCTAAACGACTTGAATAGGGGGGGCAGAACATATGTTTCGTTATTGTAACATCAAATAAATTAACAATATTGGTATCAGAAAATTTAAATGACGGCATTTAGTAATACGAAAAATGAAACTCAAAGTTTACGATCAGGAAGGGGTAAAGAGACAAAGTATATGCTTGCGGTAATAATACTTATCGATACCTTGAGTTTTGTATGAAGTAATATCCTCCCCTGCATATACTTATCTATGGTTGTGGTGTTTCGGTCGGTTGGTGAAGTGGCCATACAAAGTTGAACCAATCTGTATATCCATGCTTTTCTGCTCCCAACACTCTTACGTAAGATTGTGTTTCACAGCCTGGCTCGTCAATTACAGAAGAATATTCGTACCAGGCCCCTTTCAAGATTTCGACAATTTCTCCTCCCTGACACACCCACGCTTCAATTACGTATGGTGCTTGGTTTGTAAGATCAAAATCGTCTCTTGCGATCATTTGCAGTACATTCCAAGAAAGATTGACCACATTTTCGTTTCTAATTGCCGTAACCCCACTCATTTGATAAAATCCTGGCATGTAGGTTCTTGGGAGCACAGAATGGATTTTTACAGGGGCTATTGACATAACCTCGCCATTTATATCCATATAATCGGATTTGACCCAACATGCATTTGTGCCCCCGATAGCTCGGATCAATAGCCAGGTCCCACTCCTGTTTCGTCCAAATATTTCTAAGTAGTCGCCTTCAAAAACTCCGTACTTAAATAAGTACATCGCACCAGGACCATAATTACAGGATAAAGCGCCGACATTCACCGCCCCATTTAATATAGCATAAGTAGGAGTGATAGTAGGCTGAGGAGTTGAGGTGGGTGATTTGATACTAGTAGGTATCGGGGTACTTGTTTGAGAATCCAATTGAGTAGAAGTTGCAGCCTGAGTAGGGTTTTGGACTAATGTCGGATTATATACCACTGTAGATGATGAAGTTTTCTCTATCACAGGGCCAACATAATTATTATCATCCATTGCAAGATCCAGCAAAGAAGTATCGAAATTACAACCGCTGATAATGATAATTATTAGAATAACTATTGAGGAAATTCTTTTCAGAAAATATTGCATTTCGAGTTGATTAAACCACAAATTTTGAATAAACAATAAGAAAAATATAATTCTCCCATACCTTTACATCGACTTCCTTGTCTCGTAAGTTTCAAGATGTTATTATAATTTTTATGGAAACGAGGATATCAAAATTACAGAAAAATATCAATAATTCAGAAATAGAAGCAGATATAAAAAAGACTTCTATTCCCCTTTTTCTGATAAAAAGGATATTGTCAGGTATCTTATCCTTGGTAATTATTACTTTCCTAATAAATTCGATCACATTTCTTTCCCCCCCACGTGAACGTGCTTTATTGATATTTGGGTCTCCCCCAATGTATCTTTCTGAGACAGAGGTTGAAACTTCACTCACTCAAATAATAGAAGATTACGGGTTTGACAAACCTCTTTTTGAACAGTACAAGATTTGGGTAGTTGGCGTATTCTCCGGGAATCTTGGCTTGGGCAATATTTTTGGCGAAGAAGTTATAGTAATTATAAAATCTCGAATTCCTATAACTTTAGAATTACTTATCTATTCGATATTATTTTATATTCCCATTGGTATATTATTCGGAGCAATATCTGGTTGGCGCGAGAATAAACCCATTGACATCATTAGCCGCTTCACAAGTTATGTTAGTTTTTCGATCCCCCCATTTATATTAAGCATAATTTTCATTTCAATATTTTATGTAACCCTAGGGTGGTTTATGCCGGGCCGAATAGGAATTTCCGAGGGGATGCTGATAAGGGAAGAAACATTTGTCCATTACACCAGATTTTTAAGTATCGATGGCTTCTTAAACAACAAACCAGAAGTTAGCATTGATGCGATTAGACGACTCGTAATGCCAGCTGTGGCGTTATCCTTTTCATTTCTTGGAACTCTTCTATTAGTCACCAGAAAATCTATGATAGCTGAGATCAAAAAGGATTATATTACAAGCGCTTATGCAAGAGGGTTGACAAATACCAAGGTTTTATTCAACCATGCTCTGAAGAATGCAATATTACCCAGCATTACAGCAAGTTCATTGATGATTACCTCAATGCTCACCGAGCTATACATTATTGAGAGAGTTTTCAATCGACATGGTCTTTCGGAATTAATGTTTATGTCCATGATCCCACCAGTAAATATCGGGGTTGCTTTAGGGTTTGCCTTGTACAATTTTCTGTTTGTTTATTTAGTAATGTTTATCTTTGACATTCTTACAATCCTCATTTCCCCTAATTTTAGTTTGATTAACGGAGAATCAAAATGATTCGGTCGATAATTAGATACCCCGATAAAGGAAAATTATTGTTAGCGTTGTTTTTGATAATTATGTTTTTTGCAATTGCCTTGGCTGCACCATTACTCTCAGAACAGGAAGATCCTACGCAACCAAGCTATTTTAAAATTGTGGGAAAACCCTATGATGTTAATCCATACCCACCTACCCCCGAAGTCCCACTTGGCACCACCCCAAGGCAATATGATATTTTCCATACTTTAGTTTGGGGCACCCGTTCTGCATTGAGTTTTGGATTAACAATCACATTTATATCCGCTTTCTTTGGAATCCTTTTAGGAGCACTTAGTGGATTTACCCAGGGAAAAATTGGGGATCTAATCATTAGAATATCGGATACGTTTATAAGTTTTCCCACTATCGCTGGCGTTGTGCTGATCAATTCTTTTTATGCGAGTCAGACTGCTAATTTAGGAGCGACTCCAGATATCATGCATCCAATCATTAATTTTATGATTGAAAGAAATATACATCCCGTTACTCTTGCCCTTATTGCTTTTTCTTGGATGCCATACGTAAAATTAACTCACACTTCGGTAATACAACAAATGGAGCAAGAATATATTCAAGCAGCGAAATCTATCGGTGCTTCCAAATTGCGAATCATAATTACTCACATCCTTCCAAATATTTATTCTCCCATTTTAGTCATTGCAGCTAAATCGATTGGTGGACTAGTTATTTTAGATGCAGGTTTAACTTATATTGGTATTAGTGGCGCAACCGAATGGGGTTCTCTTTTAGTAATTTCTCGCGATTGGATCGTTGGTTCTCTTGCGATCACCTATTGGTGGGTGTTTTTCCCGCCTGTTATTACAATCATTTTATTTGGACTTGCGTGGAATTTTTTCGGAGATCAGCTTACTTCCCTTCTAAACCCGCGTTAATGTAAATATTTTAACGTAATATATAAAGATTTATGACTATGCGCAACTTACATTTTAATTTAATAAGTTCATTTTCTTATAATCAATTATAATCGGGTCGAAAATACTACATCATAAAAGGATCAAGAAAATGGAAAACGACTATTCTATATTGAAAGAATTTGATTACCCCCCCCAAGAAGTAAGCCGGGGTTACACCGATCGCACATTATATGTAAATCTGTCCTCAAGGGAAATTATTAGTAAATCCGTGTCACAGGCAATGAAAGATATTTTTATTGGCGGACGCGGTTTCGGTTTACGTTTACTTTGGGATGGTATCACCAGTAAAACTAAATGGGATGACCCAGAAAATGAAATTGTAATTTCATCTGGTCCAATTGGAGGAATAACTCAATATCCTGGTACTGGAAAATCGATCGTCGTCTCGGTCTCCCCCACTACTGAGATGGTCGTAGACAGTAATGTTGGTGGATATTATGGACCCTATTTAAAATTTGCCGGATGGGATGCGATAGAAATTCAGGGAAAAGCTAACCAAGAAGTAATTATTTTTGTAGATGGTTCTACCAATAAAGTACAGATTATTGAAGCCCCAATGGATACGACTAACACTCACGTATTGACCAAAGAATTGCTTAAACTTTTCGCAGAACCTGGAAAGGAAAATTGTGTTTCTTCAGTCACGGCTGGACAAGGGGCAGATAATACATTGATCGGATGTCTTAATGTAAGTTATTTTGATGTTCCACGACAAACCGTGAAGGTAAAACAAGCCGGAAGAGGTGGTACAGGAACCGTATTTAGGAATAAAAACATAAAGGCATTGGTAGTAAAAATCCCAAAAATGGGTGGAAAATTAAATAACCCCGCCGATCAGTCTATTTTGAATGTTACCGGAAAGAAAATAAATATCGAAATGAAAGAAAATGACCCAATTCAAAACAGCATGAAAACAAAGGGTACCAATGTCCTCGTGGAAATTATGGATTACCATGATCTTCTCCCAGTGCATAACTTTAAATTTGGGGCACACCCTGACTCCGAAAAGATCGCAAGTACAGTTTGGGAGGGGATATTTGACCTGAGCGCTCCGGATGGTTGCTGGTATGGATGCACAATGGCCTGCGCTCATACTGTAAAAAAATACACAGTGCAAACTGGCCCATACAAAGATCAAGAAGTAATGGTAGATGGACCAGAATATGAAACAACCGCAGGAGTTGGTTCCAACCTTGGATTCTTCGATCCTCTAAAAATCCTTGAATTTAATTTTTATTGTGACACATATGGCATGGACATAATTTCCTTTGGCACCTTAACTGGTTTCATAATGGAATGTTATGAAAATGGAATCTTAGATGCCACTAAAACTGGCGGCTTAGAATTGGAATGGGGGAACTTTAAAGCCACCACTGATCTCCTCCATCAAATGGCAAATGGAAAAGGCTTTGGGAAAACAGCCGGTTTGGGTATTCGAAAAATGAAAAAGATCTTCGCAGATGATTATGGAGCCGACCCCAACTTCCTTCAAGATATCGGCATGGAAGCAAAAGGAATGGAATACTCTGAATATGTAACAAAAGAATCTCTCGCGCAACAGGGAGGGTTTGGATTAGCTAACAAAGGTGCCCAGCATGACGAAGCTTGGCTAATTTTCATGGATATGGTTTCAAATTTAATTCCAACTTTCGAAGAAAAGGCCGAAGCATTGCATTATTTTCCAATGTTTAGAACTTGGTTTGGGTTGAATGGATTATGTAAATTACCCTGGAACGATGTAGAGCCCACAAATAATCGCACGAAATATGATGGGATTGACGCAGCGAAGGTTCCAGAACATGTTGAGAACTATATTAAATTATTTACCGGGGTTACCGGCAGAGATGATGTCAAAACTGGCGAAGACTTGATCCTGATGTCCGAAGCAGTTTACAATTTCCAGAGAGTATTTAATTTGAGAATGGGTTTCGGTACAAGGGAATTCGACAAGATCCCTTATCGATCATCAGGTCCAGTGACCTCTGAAGAATATGAATCAAGGCAAGAACGATACGACAAACAACTCGTCGAACTTGCAGGTTACGATATTGAAGGAAAATCTACGATTGATAAAGTGAAAGAACTAAGAACTTATCGCGAGGATCAATACGAGAAACTTTCTGATGCGGTTTATAAAAGACGTGGCTGGACAGAAAATGGAATTCCCAAACTTGAAACCTTAGAAAGGTTAAAGATTGACTTTCCTGACGTGGTTGAAATTGTGAAATCAGCCCTTTAAATTTTTTAAAAAGGTCACTTGAATAACAAGTGGCCTTTTTTCAACAAAAAGAGAAAAATGAAAAAATACGCAGAAGAACTTGACGCAAGCGACCCCCTATCAAGGTTTAGAAAAAAATTCTTCATCGATGACCCAGAGTTAATATATCTCGATGGCAATTCATTGGGAAGATTACCGTTGGATTCCATTACTTCTGCAAAAAACCTTGTAGAAAAGGAATGGGGTGTGGATTTGATAAGGGGTTGGGGAAAAGGCTGGTTAAATTCCCCCGAAAAAATCTCTGAGAAATTAGCAAAAGTAATCGGTGCTCAGCCAGAAGAAGTAATTATTGCAGATTCCACATCGATTAACTTATTTAAACTAGTGTTATCCGCGCTCAAATTTCAATCTTCAAAAAGAGAAATAATTACGGATGATCTAAACTTTCCCTCAGACCTTTATGTTCTCGAGGCTGTTGTTAAGGTTGTTGAAATGGACCATGAAATAAAAATTATTAATTCTGAAGATGGCATCATGGGCCCCGAGAAAAAAATAATTTCAAATATCACAGATAAAACTGCATTGGTTACATTGTCACACACGACATTTAAAAGCGGATACACTTACGATCTAATTAAAATTACCCAAGCTGCCCACCAGAAAGGAGCCTTGACGATTTTTGACCTCAGCCATTCGGTTGGGTCAATGCCAATTCATTTAAATAAGGATAATGTGGATATGGCAGTGGGATGCACTTATAAATACTTAAACGGTGGACCTGGCGCTCCAGCATTTATTTATATTCGAAAAGACCTGATGGAAAAATTAATCAATCATATTTATGGATGGATGGGCAAAAAGGATATGTTTGATTTTTCGTTAGAATATGATCCTGACCCAACCATTCGCCAATTTTTAACAGGCACAATTCCTGTCTTATCCACCCTACTAATAGAGAACGGCGTCAATCTTATTTTAGAGGCAGGCATTGACAATTTACGACAAAAATCTATTAAGCAGACAGATTATTTGATAAACTTGTGGAACGATGAATTAAAAAAAATCGGATTTTCAATGAATTCCCCAATTGAAACGAGCAGAAGAGGATCCCATATTTCTTTAGGACATGAGGAAGGATGGCGGATCGACCAGGCATTAATCAACGACATGAAGGTTATTCCGGATTTCAGAACTCCCAATCTTTTGAGATTAGGGATCGCCCCCCTTTATACCTCCTACGTAGATATTTATAAAGCCATTCAAAGAATAAAAGAAGTCGTTGAGCAAGGTATTTACAAAAAATATTCAAAAGAAAAATTAAAAGTAACTTAGGAATTGTCTCTCCTTGAAATTATGCCAAAAACATTCAAATCTTTATCAACCAGCCAATACAAATCATCAAAGAAAATAGATGGATTGTCGACTGTTATTGTTGAACAACCCGTAACCCTATATGTAAATGGAAAAAGTTGGCTTACGTTCATGTGTACGCCAAAAGATTTAAAAGAATTAGCTGCAGGTTTTCTGTTTAACGAGGGAGTAATTCAATCTAAAACTGAGATAAAGGTTATTGAGGTGGGAAAAAATGATCAGCATATCGATATTTGGCTAAATAGAACGATTGACGAGCCAAAAAATTGGCGAAGAACCTCTGGGTGCGCCGGTGGATATACCTCCGCGATTATTGAAGAAATTGAACCAGTTGAACTTTCGTCCATCAATATATCTGCAGATCAAATTCTTGAACTTTTTCGGATTCTATTGCAAAATCAAGAATCTTATAAAGAAGTGGGAGGCGTTCATTCTTCTGCGCTTAGTGATGGAAAATCATTAATTTACATCCCGGAAGATGTAGGCAGACATAACACTATCGATAAAATCTCAGGAAAAATATTACTAGATGACATAGAAATCTCTCCTATAATTCTTCTCACTACCGGCCGTTTAAGTTCTGAAATGATTCAAAAAGCAGCGAGAATGAAATCTTCGATTGTCGTTTCTAGAACCTCCCCTACAACTTTGTCAATAGAGATCGCTGAATCCTTAGGAGTTACCGTAATAGGATATGCAAGGGGAAAAAAATTGACAGTTTATACCTATCCTGAAAGAATCAATTTCAATTAATCAAAATTACTTAGCATTGTAATCAAAAAACCAGGAACAGAATTCTGTTCCTGGTTTTAATTTTACATTACGTTACCTTAAGATTACTTATCACTTTTCTTTTCGTTCTTAGAAAAACGATCAAGAATGCTATACATCACCGGAACAATTAATAATGTAAGCAATGTAGATGTAGTTAATCCACCGATTACAACAATTGCAAGTTCAGATGCGATAATAGCACCATCGCTCAACCCGATTGCTAGAGGCACTAAAGCCAAAATAGCTGCAATAGCGGTCATTAAAATTGGGCGTAATCTTGTTCGGCCCGCTTCTACTAACGCATCATAGACTTCCATCTTTCGGTCTCTGACGTTTGCTTGAACTCGATCTACCAAAACAATGGCATTAGTAACAACAATTCCAACCAGCATCATTAGACCGATCAATGAAGACAGACCTAAAATGCTGTCTGTTATCCAAAGAGCAATAGCTGCACCAATTATTGCAAGGGGTAAACTAAACAGAATTGTGAACGGATGGATGAAGGACCCAAAAGTCATCACCATTACGATGTACACAACAACAACCGATACGCCGATTGCTGTAAAAGTATCTGCAAAACCCTCAGATTGTTGTTGGGATTCAAATCCTTCGCTAATGGTTACGCTTGATGGAGCGGTGCTTTCCAATGCTTCCTTAGCGGCAGTTGTCACACCCAAGGTGTCCTTTGTTTCAAGCTCTCCAACAAACCGAATTGCTGATTCTCCATCAACTCTCAAATAAGTGTTTACACTGGCTAGATTAGAGGAAACATTAGCCAATCCATCCACATCATTGAGAGCATCTATTGCTTTTTGGTTAAAGTCTTCAAGATTTGAAAAATCTTCCGAAGCTGCAACCAAAGCAAAACCACCAAAACCTTGTGAAGAAAGAGAACCCGAAGATACAATCACATTATCTGTCCCAAACACCTTTACTGCCTCTTCTCGGAGGAGTGCCGTAAATTCGTTTGCCTGAGTAGGATCTTCAAGGGCCATCGATATTGAGGCGGCGGATTGATTAATGCTTCCTCCTAAGAAGAATGCTTCCATTCCACCAGATCCACCCACTTCTGTCATCACTGCCCCAAGTCCATCCACATTACCCAAAGCTTCTTCAAATTCCAAGGTCAGATCATTCGTCTCACTCATGGAATAATCATCCGGAAGATCCACAGATGCGGTAAGTCGAATATCTCCAAAATCTGGCAAGAAAGCTTGTGGTCTTGTTCCAAATAGGAATACACTTCCTAATAATAGGACTGAAGCAATTGCGATCGTGCTGCCTTTATGGTTCAATGCCCACTTGAGTGCAGGTGTGTAAGCTCGTTGCACAGGGGTTTCTACTTCTTCTGGTAAATGTTCTTTTCGAATGAAAAGAAATGCCAAAAGAGGGATCAGTGTAATTGCAACCAAGAAACTGGAAGCGAGCGCATATGTCACTGCAATTCCGAAGGGCAAAAAGAATTCGCCTACCAATCCGCCCATTAATCCAATGGGAAGGAAAACAACCACTGTGGTAGCTGTGGAAGCAAAAATTGCTTTAGAAACATCTCGGGTACCTTTGATTACAGCTAACTTTTGATCATCACCCCGTTGAATATGACGATAAATATTTTCTAACACAACGATAGAATCATCGACAACGCGACCAACTGCTACAGTCATACCTGATAGCGTCATAATATTCAAAGTGATATTTTTTGGAAATAAACTTGCAAAAGCAGATATCGCTGCGCCCAAAACTGGCACGCCATCTACCCAATTTACAAGGGGATTAAGTACCGGATCAATAGCAATTGGCAGCCATTTGAACAAAGCAAATGCCATGAAAACAGATAGTGGGATACTAGCGGCTGTAACAAGTGTTGAACGCCAAGAAAGTTTGTATTTTCCCTTGATTTTTCCACTAAGGAATATCAAAATGATAATCACGGCAAATAAAGCGCCCAAACTACCCTCTTGAGTTACGCCTTTAATTGATTCCTCAATAAACGAGGCCTGTTCAAAAACTATTTCTACAGAAAGGTTTGGATATATCTTTTCGAATTCATCGAGCTTGTCAAAAATATCGTGAGAAACATTTACGATATTGGCATTTTTGTCTTGGAATACTGTCAAGCCGATACTTGGGTTGCCATTCACTCGAGTAATGGTTGCAGTCGGAACAAATACATTTGCTGCATCTATCACGGCCTGGAGTTCAATTTGAAGTTCAGTATCTAAAGAGCTAAAGTAAGACTCGGGTAAAAATGCGAGAACTTCAGGATCCATTAACTTCAAATTATCTTCTGAAAGTAAGTCAAACATTTCAGGAGCAAACTGACCAATACCTTGAATCACGTCCGAGGTAAGATCATAAACAGTGTTTAATGCTATCCCTTGTGCATCACCAGCAGCTTGCCATTGTACTGGAAGATCTTCTGGGCTTGCTGATTCAGCATTCACCGCAACTGCCAAAGAACCAAGACCACCCATCGGTAGAGCTATTTCATTTAGTTCCATCTGTAGTTCAATGTCAAGTTTTGCAATGAACTCACCGGGTAACCAAGCTAATAGTTCCGGGGTGAAAAGACGTAAATTATCGGGGCTTAGTGCATCAAATATTTGTGGTGCAACGCTAGCCATTCCCTGGATCGTTTCGACTGTAATGTCTGCAACAGTATTTAGCGGGAAACCTTGACCTTCGCCTGCGGCTTGCCAGGAAAGTGGCAACACATTCGGATCTGAATTTTCTTCAGGAACTGTTGCCTGAGCCACTCGATCTATGATTTGTGCTTGAATTTCTGGGGCTTGGCTGAGTATCAATTCTTGAGGTAAGGCACCAATTGCATCCAGAGGCAATACTAAAAGAATTTCTGGGGTTAATTCAGCAAGCATCTCTGGTGCGTAGGCAACAATTCCTGCAACCATTTCACCATTAAGGTCGTTTGTATTAGCTACAGTTTGTCCCTGGGCTGCAAAGGTCTGAATCCAACTTTCTGGAAGAGGAAGTCCTTCTTCAGAAGAATTAGCCATGCTCATCAGGTTTTCCATTACTTCAGCCGGAAGTTGGGCAAAAAATTCGGGAGGAAGTATTGCTAATGTCTCAGGGGACATTTCATAAAGCATTTCAGGGGTAAGTTCTTGCAACATTATCGGGGCATTTGCGAGAATTCCCTGAACCATTTCTGGCAATAAATCAGCAGGGCTTGAAATTGTGATTCCTTGACCAGCAAAGGCTTGAATCCAAGATTCTGGCAAAAGAGTTGCTGAAGAATTTTCGGCAGCGGGTTCTTCTGTAACCACTGTTTCAGGTACTGATTCACTTACAGTTTCTTCCTCAGGAATCTCAACAATTACTTCGCTTGGTAATTCCTGACCGCCACTCACATTAACTGCTGCGACAGATGAAATTGCTTCCAATTCAGGAATAATTTCATCTTCAACCAAAGCTTTGAGCTCGGCAATGGTTAGATCTTCAGCGGATATACTCAATGAAGCAATCGGCAGATCTGATAAACTAAACGAGAGTAATTGTGGAATTTCCATTCCCTCTGGATATACTAAATCATCCAAGGCTCCTTGAATTAAAGCTTGAATCTCCTCCTGGTCTTCTCCAAATTCATTTCGAATTGTAGCTAAACTTAATCCATCAGAAGTGGTCGTCTCAACATTTACAACTCCCTCCAATCCTGAAACTGCATTCTCGATCGGTTTAGTAACTTCTTCCAATAAAGTTTCAGCATCCATTCCCGGGCTTAACCCAAGGACGATGGTTTGGGGAAATTCAATTTTAGGAATCAATTCTTGATTAAGTTGCGAGAAAGCGATAACACCGGCAACCATGATCAATACTGATAATAATATAGTCACCCATTTATACTTTATTGACCCTCGGGTGATATAGTCAAAAATCTTTTCAATCATTTCTTTTTATTCTCCTGTTTAAAATTAATATTCTCAATGTGATCCATATTCATGCCCTCTTGAGGGAGAAGCAAGAACATTTCATTAAAATGCTCACGGATACCTTCGGCTACCTGCCTTCCTTGATCATCGCTAAATTCAAGAACCAACTCTTGAAATCTAATAACGTGCGAAAACAATTCTTTCATCCATTCTGTGTCCTCTTTGCTCACTTGTGCGAGGATCCCCAGCGAAAAACCGCCCAGTAAGCTTAAAAATGCCCGATGGGTTAGAGGAGCTGTAGGAATTAGATCCAAAATATAACTCCGCAAGTTTTGAGCTGCTTCATTATGCCGGGCATGAAGCGCCATGATCGTAATTACTTCGACACAATATTGGATAGAATCTTCACTTTCGGGAGGAACTCGGGCCAATAATTCTGGTCCAATATCCAAATTGTCATACTCCCCACTTTGTAACATCTCTAAGACCCGTTGTTTAATTATTTCCCAATCGTATTCGACATCATCTGCCTTAATTGCAGATATCAGCCGATGAGCGGCTTCAGTTGGAAAAAACAATCTTTCTGAACGACCGGTCTTTTCCTGATCGGGAAGTTTATATTCTGATTTTACAAATCCTTTTTCCTCCAAAACGCGCAACATGTCATACGCGGTAAAACGGCTTACACCTAACCTTTCGGCCAGCACTGTGTAATGGATTGGCTCTTGAGCCTCTTTATACAGATCTAAGAGATTTTTTATAAAAGAATCCTGCCTTTTTGTTAGTTTCATGATTTCTCCAAAATAAACCAAATAAACCAAAATTACCTATTTTCCCAAAATTACCAAATAACTCGGCAATTTTATCAAAGCTAGTTCTCTTGTCAATCCTAAAATTATTAACATATTATAAATATGGGACTGCGTCTTTATCTAATTTCCCCAGAAAAATACTCCAATCAAATTCTCTTTATTTTGTTACAGAGTTATAAATTTCAATTACTTGCTTTGCAATTTCCACCCATTCATATTGTTTGGCATGTTCAAGAGCAACTATTTTCATTTTATTTAACAATTCTGGATCGTCAATAAGCGATGTAATTTTGTTTGAAAGTTCCAAAGGGGAGTTATTATTTACGTGAAAACCATTTTTCCCATCAATAACTAGATAAGCTAGCCCCCCCACCTGCGAAGCGATAACTGGGGTCGCACAAGCCATCGCTTCTATAGCAACCATTCCAAAAGATTCATAATGAGAAGGCATGACAACCACAGCTGCAGCTGAATAATAATAGGGTAATGCATTTTGGTCTTGTTTCCCGATAAAATAAACATAATTGTTGAGTTCAAGTTCAGCACATAAATTTTTTAGCTTCAACATTTCAGTTGTCATTTTATCTTCACTGACTGAAGCGTCCCCCCCAATGATCGTTAAACAAATATCATGATCCTCAAAATAATCACTTTCTTTGAGGATAGAAAATGCCTTTATGATCGTATCAATACCCTTTAATGGTTCAATTCTTCCCACAAAAAGAATCATTTTCTTTGTTTCAGGAATTTCAATAAATTCTTTAGCTTCATCAATTGGGATCGGGTAAAACCTTCTTAAATTTACTCCCGGGGGAACAATGTCAATATGATTTGTGGGAACTTCATATAACCACTGCAATTGAGAAAGTTCAGCTGTGGTCGCAGCGATTATCTTATCGGCGATTTTAAGCACTTTACGCTCACCAATCACGCGGTATTCTCCCTCAAATTCCCCATTTCCAGCAATCCTATTCTTCATCAAGCCAAGGGTGTGAAACATATGAACCACAGGGATTCCCCATTCCTCTTTTAAATCTGCTGCTGCAAGACCCGACAACCAGTAATGGCTATGAATTACATCGTATTTAAGATTCTTTTTTGTGGCAAAATCTATAATATTTTTAGCAAATACTGAAACATAATCTTGAAGTTCGCTTTTATGAATTGGAAATTCTGGTCCAGCAGGTATGTGGACCACTCTGTTACCGTATCCCAATTCATGCACAACATGGGGCACGTGTTCATCTTGGGAACGTGTAAATATATCTACATTTATACCAAGGCTACCTAACTTCTGCGTGATTTCTTTTACATACACATTCATTCCACCAGTATCCTTCCCCCCCAGAGTTGCTAAAGGACAGGTATGGTATGAAATCATGGCTATGCGCATATTATTTCCATTTTTGCGAATTTCTCTTTTTTGAATTTCATATGTATGCTGGTATAATTTGGCTCGGAATTTTGCCACCATAGCTCAGTTGGCCAGAGCAATCGCTTCGTAAGCGATGGGTCGTGGGTTCGACTCCCACTGGTGGCTCAAAAAGACAGAAATTTATTTCTGTCTTTTTTTTTAGATTTTTTTTAATATTTGTAATTCGTTTGCATATTTATACTAAACAATTATAATCCTTGTATGGAAAAGAACCAATCACCTTTAGTAATAGGATTAGCTGGCGGTACGGGGTCAGGAAAAACAACCGTTGCGAATCAAATTCTCTCTAGAGTAGGACAAACTCATGTATCTTACCTAGCACACGATGCCTATTACAAAGATCTAAGCAACCTCCCAAAAACACAAAAAGATCTTGTCAATTTCGACCACCCCGATTCTTTAGAAACAAATTTAATGATCGATCATATTGTCGATCTAAAAATGGGAAATTCCATTCAGTTACCGATATATGATTTTTCTATTCACACTCGAACAGCCGAAACAATCGAAATTCAGCCGAATCCAATTATCTTAGTGGAAGGCATTTTGATTTTCGCCGAGCCCAAACTTAGAGAGCTATTTGATGTGAAACTTTTTGTAGACACCGATTCAGATATTAGATTGGTGAGGAGAATAAGGCGGGATATTACTGAACGAGGAAGAACAATTGAATCTGTCTTGACACAATACGAAAAAACTGTTCGTCCAATGCACCTTGAGTTTGTGGAACCTTCCAAAAGATATGCGGATGTTATTATTCCAGAAGGCGGATATAATAAGGTCGCTTTGGACATGGTAACAGCAAGAATATCCAACTTAATCAATTCAAAATAAAGGAAAAATGATGACTGACAATAAACAATGGGATTCAGCTCCCGACTTTCAAATCGACCTTAAGAAAACCTATTTCGCGCTTTTTGATACAGATAATGGCGAATTCAAAATTGAATTATTTGCTGACAAAACACCCACAACTGTAAACAATTTTATTTTTCTGGCAAAGGAAGACTTTTATGATGGCACATTTTTCCACAGAGTCATTGGAAACTTCATGGTCCAGGGTGGAGACCCCACCGGAACAGGTCGGGGTGGACCCGGTTATCAGTTTAAAGATGAATTCCACCCTGATCTAAAACATTCCAAACGTGGAATTTTATCAATGGCTAATGCAGGGCCGAATACGAACGGTTCTCAATTTTTCATAACTCACACCGCAACCCCCCACCTAGATAATCGACATAGTGTCTTTGGCCAATTGATTGAGGGAGAGGATGTGTTTATGGGAATTCCAGAGCGTGATCCTTCAAATGTAAATAGCCCAGCGGTGAATATCAAATCTGTTACTATTCTTGAAGAATAACCAAAAAGAAATATCAAATAAAAAAATATTCAGTTTTATTAAACGGCTAGGAGCAATTCTAGCCGTTGTTGCTATTAGCCTTTATATATTTTTCATTCCAGAGGATCAATTAACTGGCTTAGAAAATTTTGGTTATGCTGGTGTTTTCCTTTTTTCAGTAATTACAAATGCAACCATCTTCCTGCCAGCCCCAGGCTTATTGATCGTATTTTCTCTGGGGGCAAGGTTAAACCCCATTCTAATCGCGGTTACAGCAGGCTTAGGCTCTGCTATTGGTGAATTATCTGGATATTTGGCAGGATATAGTGGTCGGGCAATAATTGACAAAAAAAATATTTATACAAAATTAGTGAACTGGATGAAGAAAAACGGGGAGCTAACCATCCTGGTCATGGCTTTTATCCCAAATCCATTTTTTGATCTTACGGGTATTGCAGCTGGGATATTAAAAATGCCAGTCTGGAAGTTTCTGTTTTGGGCATTTATTGGAAAATTCTTCAAAATGCTATTAATTGCTTTAGCAGGTGCTGGCACACTTGAAATTCCTTGGATCAAGGATTTATTAACGGTTTAGTTGGTTTTTATTTTAACCGAACATTTGTTTCCCCAATGGTATAATTAATTTATGACATCCATCGTTGCAATTGACCTCGAAACTACTGGCCTAGACCCAAAAAATAACGTAATTATTGAAATTGGCGCTGTAAAGTTTAACGATAATAGGATTGAAGATGAATTTAGTACACTCGTTAATCCTGGCAGGGCTATTTCCCCCTTTATTACCAAGTTGACCGGAATAAATAATGCAATGGTTAGAAGCGCTCCTCTTATCGAAGAAATTATTCCTGGACTGGATAATTTTGTACGCGACCTCCCCATCTTAGGACATAACGTAAAATTTGATGTTTCCTTTTTAAATCAAGTCGGATTATTTAAGGATAACGAAACATTAGATACATACGATATGGCCTCAGTCTTACTTCCAGACGCAGGCAGATATAATTTGAGCGCCTTAGGGCAACTATTAAATATTCCGTTTAAAGCGACTCATCGTGCTTTAGATGATGCAAAGGTTACTCAAGGGGTTTATGCCAAATTATTCGAAGAAGCCCTAAACATGCCCCTGGACATTCTTGCTGAAATTGTTAGGCTAGGCGAATTTACGCATTGGGGGGCTGAACATGTTTTCAAGAAAGCATTCAACCAACTGAATAGGGACAATCTTAAGGGATCCAGGGGAAAAGCATTTCTAGGCCCGATATTTCAAAATCCACCTCCGGAAGAATCTGAACCCTTAACCGCCAGAAATGACCTCATATCCTTGGACGCTGAAGAGGTATCCTCCCTCTTAGAAAATGGCGGAGCTTACTCCAAGATTTTCCCTAATTTTGAACATCGACCAGAGCAAATTGAACTTTGCCAAACTATTGCAAACACTCTTTCAGAAGGTTACCATCTTTTGGCTGAGGCAGGCACTGGCACAGGGAAATCAATGGCATATCTAATCCCCTCTGCCCTGTGGGCACTTAAAAACAGCTCACGAGTCCTCATATCTACAAATACAATAAATCTTCAGGATCAATTAATTAACAAAGATATTCCGGATGTTAAAGAATTAATTGGTTCAGAATTAAAGGCCTCAGTTTTAAAAGGAAGAAATAACTATTTATGCCCCCGAAGACTAGAAGCATTTAGGAAAAAGAGACCTGAATCCGCTGATGAAATTCGGGTGTTAGCAAAAATGCTCATTTGGCTTTCCAAATCTGAAACCGGAGATCTGTCAGAAATCAATATCAACGGACCCCGTGAGAGAGCAGTTTGGAATCAAATATCAGCAAATGATGATGGCTGTACCACAGAGACATGCATAAAAAGAATGGGAGGTATTTGCCCCATTCATCGTGCGAAACAAGCTGCTAATCAGTCCCATGTGCTGGTGGTCAATCATGCATTACTATTGGCTGACGTTGCTACTGGAAATCGGATATTACCTGATTATAAGTATTTGATTGTAGACGAAGCTCATCACTTAGAATCAGCAACCACAAATGCGTTAAGTTTTAGAGTAACTCAACCAGAGATTGAGCGAACGATTAAAGAACTGGGCGGTTCGAATTCAGGATTGTTGGCTCGAATACTAAAGGTTTCAAAAACGATATTAGAACCAGGTTCCTTGGCCTCCTTAAATAAAATCATTCAACAAGCAACTGACAAAGCTTTTCAATTCCAAAATTCTTCCAAAAACTTTTTCATAAGTATTGGAAATTTTTTAGAAGATCAACGGGAGGGCAGAAAATTAGGTACATATTCACAAAGAGAAAGAATCGTTCCTTCCATAAGAACGTTGCCGCCCTGGTTAGACGTTGAAGTATCTTGGGAGGAAGCACAGGGTAACCTGATTTTACTTTTTGAAAATATTGAAAGGATAAATTCCACTCTTACTGAAATCTCCGATACAGGTCAGGAAGAAATTGAAGATCTGATGTCCAATATAACAAACATATATCGGAGATTGTCAGAATTTGATAACAATATTACCGGATTGGTATTTGAGCCAATAGAAGAATTAATTTATTGGGTAGAAGTCAATCCCAATCAAAGGCATGTCATTTTGCAAGCCGCCCCCCTCCATATTGGGAATTTAATGGAGGAATATTTATGGCATGAAAAATCTTCTGTCACCTTAACATCCGCTACACTGACAACGAACAATGATTTCGAATATATCAGGAAGAGATTAAATGCGTGGGATGCAGATGAATTATCTGTAGGGTCCCCTTTTGATTATGAAAATTCAACTCTTTTATATATTCCCAATAATATTCCCGAACCGTCTAATAAGCATGGTCATCAAAAAGCGGTTGAAAATGGAATTATAAAAATCTGTACAGCAACTGGTGGGAAAGCATTATTTTTATTTACAAGCTATGCACAATTACAAACAACTTCAAAGGCAATAAATGCTCCATTAGCAAATCAGGGTATATCAGTATTCGAACAGGGGCAAGGTGCTTCTCCGCATGCATTATTGGAATCTTTTAAAAGCACGGAGCAGGCAGTACTTTTAGGCACCAGAGCTTTTTGGGAAGGCGTTGATATTCCGGGGGAAGACTTATCGGTTTTAGGAATTGTGAAATTGCCTTTTGGAGTTCCCTCAGACCCCGTTATTGCTGCTCGATCTGAAACATTTGAACAACCATTTTACGAATATTCAATTCCAGAGGCAATAATTACCTTCAGGCAGGGATTTGGACGACTAATAAGGAGCCGTCAGGACAAGGGTATCGTTGTTATGTTTGATAATCGGGTTCTGACAAAACAATATGGAAAAATGTTCATCGATTCCTTGCCCCCTTGTACGGTTCAGGTTGGTCCAATAGAAGACATTCCGAAAAAGGCCGTAGAGTGGCTCGGATTTTAAGATTTTTTAGCTTTGCTTGACAACATTAAATTGGATAGCTATAATCCAAAGGAATTGCGGGTGTGGCCAAGCGGTAAGGCATTAGCTTCCCAAGCTAACATTCACGAGTTCGAATCTCGTCACCCGCTCAAAGACCTGGTAAACAGGTCTTATTTTTTTAATATGATTTTATTGTCTAGATGACTGTCCAAGGAAATTATTGCGTTTCGAGAAGAAACAAAGTACATTATGTATATTACAAATTTATGAGGTGAATGAATGGAAGAACCGAATTGGTTGGACTTAAAAAAACAACTAGTTGACTGTGCCATGGGAAGATTGCCAGCAGAAAAAGTCATTAAAAATGGCCAGTGGATTTCCGTTCAATCAGGGGAAATAATTCCTAATATAGACGTAGCAATAATTGGAGAAAAAATTGCCTATGTCGGGGAAAATGCAGATCACACAATTGGACCAAATACTGAGGTTATCGAAGCGAATAACAAATATTTAGTACCTGGGCTCTTAGATGCACATATGCATGTGGAATCCGGGATGGTAACAGTGACTGAATTTGTGCGTGCAGTAATGGCTGGGGGAACTACCGGTATTTTCATTGACCCCCATGAAATTGCGAATGTCTTTGGGTTAAAGGGTGTGAAATTGATGGTTGATGAAGCAAGTATTCAGCCAATTCATGTTTGGACTCAAATACCTTCCTGTGTTCCCTCCGCTCCAGGTTTTGAGACACCAGGGGCGAGCATCGGCCCAGAAGAAGTTGCCGAAGCAATGACTTGGGACGGCATCATTGGATTAGGGGAAATGATGAATTTTCCAGGGGTTGCAAACAGCGACGAAAATATGCTTGCAGAAATCGGTGAGACTCATTTGGCTAATAAAGTGGTTGGTGGACATTATGCTTCCCCAGATCTGGGCATCCCCTTTCATGGGTATATTGCGGGGGGAGCCGAGGATGACCATGAGGGAACGAGGCCAGAAGATGCAATAGCCCGGGTTAGACAAGGCATGAAAGCAATGCTTCGATATGGTTCAGCTTGGCATGATGTAAAAGATCAAATTCCCGCAATTATAGAAGAAGGTTTGGATTCAAGAAATTTTATATTGTGTACCGACGATTCTCATGCTGAAACCTTAATCAATGATGGCCATATGGATCGCGTAGTTCGGCATGCAATTTCTATGGGATTGTCCCCAATGCAAGCAATTCAAATGTCAACGATTAACACAGCCACACATTTTGGGATGACTAGAGAAATTGGTATGATCGCCCCAGGGCGATTTGCTGATATTCTTATTGTCTCAGATCTTGAGGAATTAATCATTGACCGGGTCATTTCCAAAGGAATAACTGTTTCAATAAATGGGGAACTGCAAATCGAGTTACCCCCCTACCCTTATCCAGAATGGGCAACAAAATCAGTAAACTTTGGAAAAGAAATTACGGCGGAAGACTTCAAATTGCCTGCCAATTCAAATGGAAATGTTACCGCAAATGTAATTGGGGTAATTGAGAATGAAGCCCCTACAAAACACCTTAAATTCGATCTTCAACCGGAAAATGGTGAACTACTGATCGATATTAAGCAGGATATTTTAAAAATTGCGGTGGTAGAAAGGCATACTGGAAATGGAAAGGTAACTGTTGGATTAGTGAACGGTTTTGGTTTCACTGAAAATTGCGGCATTGCTACAACTGTTGCACATGATAGTCACCAAATGATCGTTGTGGGAACTAACGAAGAAGATATGGCAATTGCAGCAAATGAGTTGGCCAAAATAAATGGTGGTCAAATTGTTGTGAAAAATGGCGAGATCATTGGCTTTGTTGATCTGCCAATTGCCGGCTTAATGTCTAATGAAAGAGCAGAAATAGTTGCAGATAAAGCTCGAACAGTCTTAGATGGTTTCATAAAATGTGGGTGCAATTTGAACAATCCTAATATGCAATTAAGCTTACTTGCCTTGGTTGTCATTCCAGAATTAAGGATTTCTGATCTAGGATTAGTAGATGTAAATGAATTCAAATTCATTCCAGTAATTGACCAGAATATTTAATTTTTTCTATTGTCTAGACATCTTAATTTTTTTTTGATATAGTACAATCTACAAGACACTTATTTCCGCAGGAGGTGAACGAAATTCAAAAAACTATTCCATTTATCTTAATAATTTTTTATCATAAAGTTAATTTCTAAAGGAGAATTAGAATGACCAATAAAAAATATTTTTACTTTCTAACTATTTTTGTAATACTTGCATTAGCTCTAGCTGCATGTGGCGGAAACAATGAACCCGCCAATGAAACAGCAAATGAAGCAGATGCCCCAATGGAAGAGGCAATTGATTGTAAAGCTTCTGGAGCAGCTGAAAGCGAAGGTGCATACCAAATCCCAGCAGCAATTGACGGCTGCTACAACGTAGGTTTTGTATATGTTGGCCCTCATGACGATGGTGGTTGGTCTCAAGCTCACGATGTGGGTCGAATGTGGGTAGAGGATAATGTCGAAGGTGTTCATACAGCCTATGTAGAAATTGTTGCAGAAGGTGCTGATGCTGAACAAGTAATTCGTTCCTTGGCTCGAAAAGGTTTTGATGTAATCTTTACAACCTCCTTTGGTTATATGGATGCTTCTGAAGTAGTTGCCGAAGAGTTCCCAGATGTAGACATTATTCATGTGAGTGGGTTTAAATCAAATGAAGCCAATTTCGGTAATTTGATGGGCGCCATGGAAGATATGAAATATCTGGCCGGTATGTTGGCTGGCTCTCGAGCAAAAATGGACGGCAATCCTAAATTAGGATATATGGCTACATTCCCTATCCCTGAAGAGCTGCGGTTAGGAAATGCTTTTGGGCTTGGTGTACAGGAAACCTGCCCAGAATGTACAATTGATGTTCGCTGGCTATTCACTTGGCATGATCCAATTTTAGAAAAAGAGGCTGCTTCTTCCCTCTTTGATGGTGGCGCACAGGTCGTAATGACCGGTGCTGATACACCTGCTCCCGCCGAAGTTGCTCCTGAAGGCAAATGGGGCATTACCTATGACTATAGCGGAAACTGTACTGTAGACGCTTGCTTGACATCCATGTATTGGAACTGGGGCCCCATTTATGGTGAAATCGTCGAAAATTCACAGGCTGGTACTTGGGTTGGTGGTTGGCAATACTTTGACGCTGATTCTGATGCAATGGGATTGCTCGGTTTCATGGATGGCGAAACAATGCAACCTGGCACCGCAGAACTTCCTGCCGAAGATTTGGCATTAATCGAAGATACCTTGGCATTGATGTTATCGGGAGATTTCACACGCTTTGACGTCTTCAAAGGCCCGATCATGGACAATCAGGGTAATGTTGTTTTGGAAGATGGTGTAAGCCTAGAACAGATCGATCTTGATGGCTTTGCACAGTTTGGTGTTCCTTGTGAAACCTGTATGTACTGGTGGAATGAGAATATCACCGCAGAGCTTCCTTCACTAGATTAGAACCGTTCTAAAAGTTTTCGGAGGCGACCCTGAAATAGGGTCGCCTCTTATTTTAGCTTTCTGGTAATTAATTATTTTGAATAAGGCTTTATAATTTTTTATTTTTTCCAGGAGTATGCCTATGAATCAATCTCCTCCTACCAACGCTGTTGAAATGCAAAACATTGTCATTCGTTTTCCTGGCGTATTAGCAAATGACAATGTGAACCTTACTCTGAAACGGGGGGAAATTCATGCGCTTTTAGGAGAGAATGGCGCCGGAAAAAGCACATTGATGAATTCCTTAGCAGGGCTTTATAAACCTGTTTCCGGCACAATAAAAGTTCATGGCGAGCAAGTAAGTTTCAACTCCCCAAAAGATGCCATTGCCAAAGGCATTGGCATGGTCCATCAGCATTTTATGCTGGTGCCCACTCAAACAGTCACTGAGAATATTTTACTTGGTTTGAATGAGCCAAAATTCTTTATGAATATGCCAAAGTACGATCAGAAAATCCGGGACCTGCAAGACCAATTTGGGTTGCGGGTTGACCCTACTGCAAAAATCTGGCAACTTTCTGTGGGGGAACAACAACGTGTTGAAATATTAAAGACTTTGTATCGAGGAGCCAATATTTTAATTATGGACGAACCCACAGCGGTTCTGGCTCCACAAGAAATTGATGAATTAATGGACACAATGAAGGCTATGGTTGACCAGGGTAAATCGATTGTATTTATTAGCCATAAGCTCCATGAAGTAACTACGGTTGCAGACCGGTTGACGGTTTTAAGGCGAGGGGTAGCAACCGCTGAGGGTATTGATATTGAAGGCATAACGGGCGAAAAATTGGCGGAATTGATGGTTGGTAGAAAGGTCATATTTTCAGTAAAGAAAAAACCTCAAGTGCCCGGCGACGTAGTCTTAGAAGTTATGGATGTCAGTGCAGAAAATAATAAGGGTGTCCCCGCTTTAAAAAACCTTTCCTTATCCGTACATCAGGGAGAAATTTTAGGAATAGCTGGGGTGGCAGGAAATGGTCAAAGCGAATTAGCAGAGGTTATTACTGGTCTACGAAAATGCTCTGGAAGCATAAAAATCAACGGGAAAGAAGTTGCAAATCAAGAACCTAGAAAAGCGATATTAAGTGGCGTTTCCCATATTCCTGAAGACCGAACAGGCGTGGGATCTGCTCCAAACATGACAATCACTGAAAACACGATCATGAAGAATTACAGGGACGATCCAATCGGAAATCGATGGGGAATTAATTTTACGGCCGCTCAAAGCCATGCACGAGATCTCAAGGAGGCGTATGAGATTCTCGCCCCTAGTGTGCGTACACAAGCAAGGAAACTATCGGGAGGAAATTTGCAAAAAGTAATTTTAGCCCGTGAAATAACAACCAATCCAGCCTTGATGGTTGCCATGCAACCAACTCGAGGGTTGGACGTAGGTGCGATCGAATCCATTCAACATTTACTTCTGGAGCAACGGGAATCCGGGACAGCCCTCCTACTCATTTCGGAAGAATTGGATGAGTTATTAACCCTTAGCGACCGAATTGCAGTCATATATGAAGGGGAGATCGTTGGCATTATCGAGGCAGAGGGCGCGGATATTAATGAAATTGGCTTGATGATGACAGGAACAAAAAGGAGTGTGGCATGAAATTTCCCTACACTCTAAAATTAGAAAAACGAACCGATGATGTTCCGAAATGGCTGCCCGCTGCAACAGCATTTGGCTCAGTCATAGTTGCATTCATTATTAGCGGAATTATTCTCAAATTTATTGGAGGAGAACCCTTAAGAGTTCTTAAATTCTTTTTCTCAGCCACTTTCGGCTCATGGGGTGTATTTTCTGACACATTAGTCAAAGCAACCCCCCTAATAATGGTGGGTTTGGCTTGTGCGGTAGCCTTTAGAATGAAGCTTTGGAATATTGGTGCGGAAGGCCAGTTTTATATGGGTGCCTTTTTCTCCAGTCTTGTTGTACTCATTCCAATCGTACCCTTAAACAGTACACCCAAATTTGTCGTGATTGGCTTGATGATCGTTATGGGAATGATTGGTGGTGCAATTTGGGGTTTCATTCCAGGATATCTCAAAGCCAAATATCAAGTGAACGAAATTATTACAACCTTGATGCTTAACTATATTGCGATCTACTGGAATAATTTTTGGATCTTTGACAAATGGAGTGATGCTGGATTCCAAATGACTCCTCAATTTGATAAGGTTGCATGGCTCCCTCGCCTCTCAGACCTTGCAAAAGAATTCAAAGCTTTCTCTGGAATTACATTACATTTAGGGATTGTCTTTGGAATTATTGCTGCCGTAATCATATGGTGGATATTGGAACGAAGTCATTGGGGCTATCAGATCAAATTAATTGGTGATAATCCCAAGGCAGCCCGATACGCTGGGTTAAATATAACTCGCAATCTTATCCTTGTAATGATGCTATCTGGCGCTTTAGCAGGGTTAGCAGGCATGTCTGAGATCAGCGGCGTTGTACATCGATTACAAGAACGCATTTCATCAGGATATGGATTCACAGGAATTATTGTAGCTTGGTTAGCTAAACTCAACCCCTTCGCGGTCATCATCGTTTCGATTGTTTTTGGCGCTTTAATCGTAGCGGGACGAGAAATCCAACCTTCTGGCTTAGCATTTCTTTTGCAGGGCATCATCTTATTTATGGTCATCAGCAGTGATGTTCTCCTACGATACAAGATATATATTGTGCGGTCAGAAAAGGAGGCAGCATGAATTTTGAAATTATTCTCCATGCCGGTTTAGCCACTGGCACAATTCTTTTATTTGCTGCAATTGGCGAAATATTTGCTGAGCGTGCAGGTGTATTAAACCTTGGGGTTGAAGGAATGATGTTGTTTGGGGCAATGGCAGGATTTAGCACCTCGTTGGCCACTGGAAACGCCTGGGTGGGACTTTTGGTCGCAATGATCGCAGGCGGCGTTCTAAGCCTTGCTCATGGCCTTGTGACTATTCATTTTCAAGCAGATCAGGTCGTAAGCGGACTTTCACTTACTTTTCTTGGTACGGGACTGGCACTTGTTTTAGGAGAGGGATTAACCGGACAAAATCCTCCCCTTATTCCGTTTGTAACCATCCCCCTGCTATCCGATATTCCATTTATTGGTCCAGCTTTTTTTACAGATCATAATGTATTGGTGTATGTGGGTTATCTTTTTGCACCAATGGCGGCTTACTATATCTATAAAACTCGCCCAGGGATGCACTTGAGGGCTGTCGGCGAAAAACCTTCAGCAGCTGACACATTGGGGATTAATGTTTATGGATTGAGATATTTTTATACATTTGTAGGAGGGATGTTAGCAGGTCTTGCAGGCGCAACGATCACATTGGCCGTATCGCCAGGTTGGTATAGCAGTCAAACCACTTCGGGTCAGGGGTGGATTGCAGTGGGCCTAGTAATTTTTGCCCAATGGAATCCCTTACAAGCTGCTTTTGGTGGATACCTTTTTGGATTCCTCCGTCGTTTTATTTTAGATCTTCAAGGACCCGCGACTCTACTGGGTTTTGCAAACCCGCTATATGTGAATTCTAACTATGGTTTTTTCTTGCAAATGATGCCATTTGTGCTAACTATCATTGCTCTGGTTTGGGGATCACGTACCGCCATGAGGAAGCGCCTTGGAGCTCCGGCGGCACTGGGAGTGCCCTATATTCGAGGAGAAAGGGGATTGTAAGCCCTTTCTTTTTAGATTTAAACCAAAAGTGCCGCAATTAATTGCAGCACTTTTTTTTATAAGCAATTAAATGTTGTTAGTTTTCAACCTGATATAAATAGCCACTTTGTAGTGATGATTTTGCACGAATATGTTTTAAGATATATTGCCCACAATTACTTCCAATTAAATTTTCCTCAGTCTCGCCAACACTTACAATTGTTCGATATCCGGCAGCTTCTAATTTTGAGACCAAAGAATACCCTGTCCCATTTTTACTAGGATCAATATAAGACTTCAAGCTTTCATTTTCTGCTTTATAAGTGGGATTCAATGGTGTTATTTTAATTAAGTATTTTTCAGGATTAAAGTAATTCAATAAAACTTTTGGATCCACAGGAGAACCTTCAGCTAACGCAAAGTTTAAAGTAATTTTCCTGTCTCCTTCCTTATAAAAATCATCTCCATACTCAGCAAGTTTGGCAAAATCCCACTTTTTTACCGGAATAATGTCGTTCCTTAATTCTTGGTCAGTGGTATGGATTGAATACTGAAATTGAAAATTTCCATTGGAATATAATTCATTTTTTACTTCTTTTAATTGGCTAAAAAACTCATCCGTACCATTTGGGGCAATTGTTGAAATTGAAGGCATAAATCCTGGGGCGTCATATCGTGAAGGAAATTCACGCAAGACTTTTATAACATCCAAATTGAATGAGGGTTCTCCCATTCTAGCAAATTGGATCTTAAACTGTTTCGAAGGGATCACTTTGTCTGGAAATTTCAGATCAACTATTTGATCTATCTGTTCAAACATTCTCTCCTTGGAAACTTTCCCGTGATAAAAACCACCCGCATCACACATCTTGCATTCAACCGGACACCCATATAATGTTGAAATCATCAGCACCCATTTTTCTTCCAACGGAATTGGGGGTTGTACAGCCTCAACGAACTCTACTAATTCCCCGTCATTATATTCTCCGACATATACCATGGCGATATCTTCTCTGCCAGAAGTTGCAACAATTTTCATTTTAACTTAACCTGCTTTTTTGTATATATTTTCATGGCAGCCTTGATACCCTCTCCCACAGATATTGATGTTTGTCGAAATAATCCATTCTTTACATCACCAATTACATAAAGATTTTCTGGTTTATCAATCTTTCCTAAACCCTCTATTTCATTATTTTTCAAAAATCCTAACTCTGGTTCTCGACCTATCGCAAATATCAAAAAATCTAGTTGAAACTTTAATAATTTTGAAATGACATTCACATCGATTTCCAGCTTAGAACCAGTCCATTTTATACCATTTATCTCTGAATTTGAATAATAATTTATTGCGCTATTTTTTTGAACTCGTTCCCATAACAGGGGAAGTCCACTAATTTTTTCAGACCGATTCAGCAAAATTATTTTGTTTTGCTGGGCTAAATTTATTGAATAATCAAGTGCGGCATCTCCAACCCCAACAATTCCAATGTTTTTATTTTTTTCTTTCACCAGGGAGTAAACCTCGTAAAAAATTCGCGACCGCACATCTTGTGATAATTCAAATTTTTGGAATTTTATTGGTTTTGTCCCTGAGGCAATAATTAAATAGTCTGAAGTAAATTTTTTATTGTCGGTTTCTACAATAAATTGATCTCCGTCTCGAACAATTTCATGTATCTCTTGGTAAGTAATTTTTAAATCATTTTTTCCAAATTGGTCTTTAAATTGGGTTACTAACCCCGGCCCTGTGATCCCTTTGGGAAATCCAAGATAATTTTCTACAAGATTTGCATTTCTTAACACCCCCCCTGCCTCATCTTTCTCAAATATGATTGGGGTGATGCCATAACGTTTTAACTGAATCGCAGCTGATAATCCAGCAGGTCCAGCTCCAATGATAATAACTTCTGAATATTTCACGGAAGGGATTTAATTACTTCTTCAATCGTTTCGACATGTGCGAATCCATGGGCTAAATTCCTTAAGGATCCCATCTGATGTTCCTCATTATAGGTGGCAGTGCCATCTATAGTAAAAATAACATTGAAACCTCTGACAAACGCTGACCTTGCCGTTGTTTCACAACAAAGGTGGGTCATCACTCCAGTGATGATAATGTCTGTAATGCTCCTTTTTGTTAACATTTTTTCTAATTCTGTATTCCAAAAAGCATCATATTGTGATTTAGTAATTTTTTGCATTTTATCAATTTTCAAATCTGAAGAAATTGACTTTAAGGGGTTCTCGTTCAAAAGGTTTTTATTCCACCAAACACCCATCATACCTTCACTCTCATTTTGATCTATGTGTTGGGTATAAAATTTCGCCATGTTTCTTTTATTAAATTCTTCAATTAGTAAATTGATCCTAGGAATTATTGCCTCGGCGCTAGGGATGAATGCGTGGGATTCTGGTTTCAAAAAGTAATCTTGCATGTCAAGCACTATTAATGCAGTTGTTGAAGGAATGGTGTACTCTCCCCGACTTAACCCGCTATTCTCTAAAATAGATCTAAATTGTTCGGATTTTTCTAGGATATTTTTTTTAGAATAATATTTTTCACGCATTCGATTTTATACTATTTAAGTTTTAGGAAATTGAAATTACCAAAACATAAGCTTTAGACCAATAATTTATCCAAAACTTTTTTAGATTTACCATCAATTTCATTATGGATACTTTCGCCGTGACTATCCATGGTAACAACAACAGGAAAATCTTTTACTTCTAATACCCACATTGCTTCGGGAACCCCAAAATCCATTTTATAAACGCCTAATACTTTGTCTACAGATTGAGCAATTAGAGATGCGGCTCCACCTATAGCATGGAAATATACTCCAGGGCCATTTACACAGGCCTGAAGGGTCTTTGCACCCATACCTCCTTTTCCGATCACACCCTTAATATTAAAATGATCCATCACTCGGCCCTGATAGGGTTCTTCCCTAATAGACGTTGTGGGACCCGCTGCAACAAACTTATAATCACCCGATTCAAGCCCAGTGACAACCGGGCCGCAGTGATATATCACCCCACAATCCAAAAAGGGCTTAATTGCTTCGTACACTTCAATATCGTCTCCCTCAAGTTCTTTATTCTTTTCAATGAAGGTGTCAATCATCCACTTGTGCACTGTGTCTCTTCCGGTAATCATTATCCCCGATAACAAAACAGAATCACCGACTTTTAATTCTCTTATTTTTTCATCACTGATTGGCATATTTACTTTAATCATTTCAATTTCCTATGAATAAACAACTTCGTCGTTAGTTATAACCATTTTGCGTCTACGATAGGCCCAACACATATAGGAAACGGAAACAAAAAAACTCGCTGGCAGTCTGTGGGCTGTTTTAATTTTTGTTCCAATAACTGTTGTTTTACCACCAAAACCCATTGGACCAATACCCAGCTCATTGGCCTGTTTTGTTAGTGTTTCTTCCAACTCATTTAGGACAGGGTCTTCATTTTTATCATCAAGCGATCTAAGGAGCGACTCTTTGGAAGCGATGTAAGATGTCCCACGATCGCCTCCCACGGCAATTCCCAATATTCCTGGGGCACACCCCTTTCCCTGAGCTTGATAAACAGCATCCAATGCTACTCTCCGGACACCTTCCAAATCTCGACCAGCTCCAAGCTCCGCATTTGGTAATTTATATTGAGCTCCGACATTTTCGCATCCCCCGCCTTTCAACATGAGTTCAACTGTTAAGGTATCTCCATCCACTTCTTCAAAATGGACAGTTGGATAATGGTCTCCTCCCAGATTATTTCCCGAGTTGACTCCACTTATGGGATCTACTGCGTTGGGACGTAAATAGGCCATTTCTGTAGCTTGGACAACAGCATCTTGAATTTGAGATTTAATTTTTCTCGTACTCCATCCTTCAGGATAATGCACAAAGAAAATAGGTGTTCCTGTATCTTGGCAAATGGGAGTGGAGTTTTCGCGTGCAATCTCAAAATTATTGATGATCGTTTCCATTGCCCCATGGCCTGCGGTACCTGGTTCTTCATCTTTAATTGATTTTCTGAGAGCTTTTTCCACATCTGGCGGCAAATTAGTTGCTGATAATCGTATCAATTCTAAAAATTTTTCTGTGAAGTCTTTCATATTTTATCTCCGGCGGGTGATCACAAAGTCTAATTGAAATTTTACCTCATATAAACTTTCTGTCAGTAAATAAACAATAAAAAGAAACAGGGTATTAACCATATGTACACTTGCATCATTTTCTTCCAATTATCCAAGCAGAAATTCTCTCATTTGGGATTATATTAATATTGCTCGAAAATTTTCTCATCATTTTATTAATTTCTGTTGGAGAGTGAATATGGCTGCCCATCAATGCCAATTTTTCAGCTATGGCGATCAGCTTTACTAGCAGTCGGTTAATATCTGGCTCTTCTATTAAAATAATTCCCCCGGGTTTGACTACACGAAAAAGTTCCTCGATAACCTTCTCTTGATTCGGAAAGTGATGAAGGGCATCCATAACCATAATCCGATCGATAGAATTACTTTGAAAAGGCAAATTTTCACTGGAAGTACTAGATAAATCCTGAATACCTTTTTTCTTGGCCTCACCTAACATGGTCAGTGAAAGGTCAACTAAATATAAGTTTGAAACGTGCTTTCTTAAATCTGAAGAAACCCTTCCTGTTCCTCCCCCCACATCCAACAAAGAAACTTCATTTGACAATTCCAAGACATCCACCATTTCCGCTGGATCACGGTCTCCAATTACTCGGTCATAAATTGGGGCGAGAATGTCAAATAAAATGTTTATAGGCATACTTAAATTTTATCCTACTTGCATTAGAAATTTCTATATTTCTGTTGAATTTCATTGAATTATTGCTAATTAAGATATTCCCCACTATAATTATCTATATATTACCATTTCAGATTCCTCAATAACTTTTCCTTAAAATAATTTTTCCCAGAAAATAATACCAATAAAATTTTGGAGATATCGATGACCTCGCAACCAAATGAGACAAGCGAAAATCAAGAAGTTCAATTTTCTGATGAAGAGCATCTTATCTGGAAACTCCTATATGATCAACAAATTAACGAAGTTAAAAAATATGCGAGCAAAGAATTTTTGAGTGGTTTAGAAATTCTCGACCTTCCCTCAGATAATATTCCTGCCTTGGCTCATTTAAATTCAGCAATCACCCCGAATACGGGATGGAAAACAGTGCGAACTGACGTTAGGTATACCGACGCGGTTCCCTGGTATAACCATTTCAACAGAAAAGAATTTTTGGTAACTAATTATTTACGATCAAAGGAAGAACTAGAATTTACTCCCGAACCAGATATGTTTCATGATATTTTTGGCCATTTACCCTTCATGACGCTTCCCCATTATACAGAACTACAAGAGATGTTCGCACCGGCGTTTTTACGAGCGAATGATGCTCAAAGGGAAAATATCAAGCGTCTGGCATGGTATAGCACCGAATTTGGTCTAATTATAGAAAATAATGAAAGAAAATTATTTGGGACAGGCTTAATATCTTCATCGGGAGAAATGTCGCATGTTCTCTCAGGAAACACACCCATAGAAAAATTCACAATTGACAATGTGACATTAAATGAGAAAGCAATTTACAACTACAATGGTATCTTATTTGAATTTGACTCTATTGATTCATTAAAGATAGAACTAAGCAGTTATTTCGATAAGATATGATCGGTAAACTTTAAGATTTTCCCCTAGCTCTAATCTAATAGTTTATAATTTAGTTAATTCACATAAGTAAATTATTAGTGAATGAAATATTTCAATTACCAGAGGAATTTTATATATTATGTCGTCTGAAAAAGTAATCTATTCAATGGTTCGAGTTGGTCGAATTTACCCGCCAAATAAACAAGTTCTACGTGATATTTCACTGGGTTTTTACTATGGGGCAAAAATTGGGGTATTGGGATTAAATGGTTCGGGAAAATCAACCCTCCTTAGAATCATGGCAGGGAAAGATACAGAATATATTGGCGAGATAGCAACTTCTAAAGGCTATAGTGTTGGGATGCTTGAACAAGAACCTGAACTGGATGATGAGAAAACTGTTCAAGAGGTGATCCAAGAAGCGGTTCAACCGATACTGAATTTGATCACCCAATTTGATGAAATAAGTGCAAAATTTGGGGAACCCGATGCCAACTTTGATAAAATTCTTGCGGAACAAGAAAAAATACAAAGTGAAATAGACCGCCTAGACGCATGGAATATTGAAAATCATTTAGACATTGCGATGAATGCCCTGGGCTGTCCACCAGCGGATACCCCAATAAAGGTATTATCTGGCGGGGAAAGAAGAAGAGTTGCTCTAACAAGATTGCTCCTTGAAGAACCCGATATCTTACTATTAGATGAGCCCACAAATCATTTAGATGCAGAATCTACTGCATGGTTGGAAAGACATTTACGTGAATACAAAGGAACAGTTATCGCAGTAACGCATGATCGATATTTTTTGGATAATGTTGCGGGATGGATTTTAGAACTAGATCGGGGTCACGGAATTCCCTGGAAAGGCAATTATTCCTCTTGGTTGGAACAGAAGCAAGAAAAATTAAAATTAGAAGAAAAGACTCAATCGAAAAGACAAAAAACCCTAGAACGAGAATTAGAATGGATTCGGATGACCCCAAAGGCGAAACAGGCAAAGGGTAAGGCAAGAGTAAATGCCTATGAAAATCTATTAAGTCAAGAGTATGAAAAACAACGGGCAGATCTCGAAATATATATCCCCCCCGGACCCAGGCTAGGTGATATTGTGATCAACTTTGAGGGAATCAATAAGGCATATGATAAAAGGGTTCTGATCCAGGATCTCACCGCAAGCATGCCTCCAGGTAGTATCATTGGCATAATTGGTCCCAATGGCTCTGGAAAATCTACATTATTAAAAATGATTGCGGGGCAGGAAAATCCAGATTCTGGCTCGATTGATATAGGTAAAACAGTCGTACTTGCCTACGCAGATCAAAATCGCAGCCTAGATGGGGATAAAACTGTTTGGGAGGAAATTTCAGAGGGTTTAGATATGTTGGTTCTAGGGGAGCAAAAAATCAATTCTAGAGCTTATGTGGCGACCTATAATTTCTCTGGATCTGATCAACAAGTATTAGTAAAATCCCTTTCCGGTGGAGAAAGAAATCGAGTGCATTTGGCAAAAACGATGAAATCTCTGGGAAATGTGATAATGCTTGATGAACCCACAAACGATTTGGATGTCAACACGTTAAGGGCGTTGGAAGAAGCTATTGAGAATTTTGCGGGATGTGCCCTAGTGGTAAGCCATGATAGATGGTTCTTGGACCGAATTGCTACCCATATTCTTGCATTTGAAAGTGATGGAAAGGTGAGCATGCATATTGGTAATTGGTCAGACTTTGAGGAAAATCAAAGAAAAAGGAATGGGGAAGATGGAAAAAGTGCTGAAGGAAAGCACAGATCCTTAAAGCGAAATTAAAACATGATTTGGGATGAAGTATTCAATATCAAACAACCAATCTATTCTGGTGTCTTTATCTTTACAGCAAATATTAAACGAATGTTCGATCTACTTTAGGTTAAATTGGAAGAAAACTACAAATAATATTACTCTACAACACCAGCCATCATCAGGCCGAGTCTTTCGGTAGTTGCCTCTTCGCGATCAATGATTCCCATGATCTCTCCCTCAAATATCACAGCTATTCGATCAGAAAGGGCAAGTATTTCATCTAGATCTTCAGAAATCAATATGGTGGCGGTTCCCTCTTCCCGCTGCTCTAAAAGACGTAAATGCACATATTCCATTGCGCCAATATCCAAACCGCGCGTTGGCTGAGCCGCAATTAAAGTTCTCGGTTTACGGAAAAGTTCCCTCGCCAAAACTAATTTTTGAATATTTCCACCCGAAAGGCTCTTTACTGTCGTTTCCTGCGAAGGTGTTTTAACATTAAAGCTCTTAATCATTTCATCTGAATGCGTTGAAATATTTTTTAAATTAAGGAATCCATTATTTGCAAAGGGCAATTGATCATACTCTCTCAAAATTAGATTTTCCGCTACGGTAAATTCCTTTATCATTCCATCACGCATGCGTTCTTCAGGAATGTAAGAGAGACTGCGGTTTATCAATTCTTTGGGAGATAATCCTGTAACATCCTCGTCCTCTAACACAACTTGGCCAGACGTCACGTTTCTTAGGCCGGTAATTACTTCAGCTAATTCCTTTTGTCCATTACCCGAAACACCTGCAACCCCCAATATTTCACCTGAGTAAACTTCTAAATCAATACCCTTTAATGCGGGGGTCCCTCGGTCACTTTGCGCAGAAATATTCTTAAGAATGAGTTTTTTTTCTGATTTTTCATTTGACACTCTTTCTTTTTTAAGACCAATTTCACGCCCCACCATCATCTCTGCGAGCTTTTCTTTGGTTGCGCCTTCCACTGGAATAGTGCCAATCATATGGCCATCACGGAGGACTGAAATGCGATGGCTAATATCCAATACCTCGTGCAATTTATGGGAAATAAAAATTAAGGCATGTCCATCATCCATCATTTTACGCATTGTCAAAAAGAATTCATCTACTTCTTGGGGGGTTAAAACTGCTGTAGGTTCGTCCAGAATTAATAATGCTGCGCCCCGATATAAAGCCTTAATGATCTCCACCCTTTGCTGCTGACCCACAGAGAGTTGCCAAATCAACGCTTTTGGATCTACTTGTAAACCATATATTTCAGATAATTCTTGAATTCTTTGAGAAACGATATCGAGATCGGTCAGGGGTCCCCGAGTTGAAGCCAATCCTAAAGCAACATTTTCTGCAACAGTTAAAGATTCAACCAACATGAAGTGTTGGTGAATCATGCCAATTCCCAGACCAATAGAATCTACCGGAGAACCAATAACCACCTGTTCTCCGTCCAACTTAATCGCCCCCTCTTCTGGAGGATATAAACCATAGAGTACTTTCATCAAGGTGCTTTTTCCAGCACCGTTTTCACCAAGGAGGGCATGCACTTCCCCAGCCTTGACATCAAAGTTAACTCTATTGTTAGCGATTACACCTGGAAAAAACTTACTTATTTCGATCATCTCTAGGTGATTGATCTTTTTTTGTCCGGTTGGCAATAATTGGCTATCACTCATAACTGTTAACCCTTAAATCGTGAATACAGAATTTACATTATTACTGCTTAGGGGGCAGGATACCTGCCCCCTAAGAATATTACTATTTACGGAAAAACTGAGATTGAACCGTCTATAATTCCGGCAATGGTAGCATCAGCGGCAGATTGAACGTCCGCAGGTAATGCATAGTCACCATTGAATTCAATTACCAAGCCACCATTGGCAAGGGTAATCTCGAAGGATTGTCCACCATAGGTACCACCATGGATCAAATCGATCATATCTTCAAGGACAACTTCCCATCGATAAACTTGGTTGGCAACAACGATACTAGGAGCTAATGAAGATTGGCTAGATTGTGTTCCGAACCATAATGCACCATTTTCTTCTGCTGCACCAATTGCACCAACAACCATTTGGGCTGTTCCAGTCAATACATCAGCACCAGCGCCGATGTGAGTCTGGGCAGCTTCAGATGCCAGAGCAACATCAGAGAAAGAACCAATCCAGTTTGTATTTACTTCTGTACCTGCATCAGTAGCAGCTGCACCAACTGCAAATCCATCTACATATAATTTTGCGTCACCAGTTTCAATGGGTCCAACGACGCCAATCACAGCACTCTCAGATAACATTGTAGCCATCACACCATTTACATATCCACCCTCTTCTGCTCGGGCTTCATAGGCGAAAATATTGGGTAAACCAAAAGTATCTACAGTGGTTCCCCAGGCAAAGCTGGTTTCAAGGAAATCTGGTGCAATTTCTTGCAAGGAACTGCCATATTGTGAACCATGAGCAATGACTAAATCAAATCCTTGGCTTGCATAGTCACGGATAGCGGCTGCTGCATCATCTACAATGAACATTCCTTCAGAATAAACAATTTCAAAACTGTCCGCGCCAGTGTCAGCTTGGATAGCCAATAACGCATCATACATACTTTGGCTAAATGCCAAATCATTTATCGCACTAGGCATTACTACGGCAACTTTAAAAATATCAGCAGGTACTTCTACAACTGTGGCTTCATTTTCTGCTCCACCACATGCACTAATCATTAGTACGACGAGCAACAACATTGCTAGGGTTTTTTGAATTTTTTTCATTTTTATCCTTTCCTATATAATAATTTAATAATTTTTCTCGACTTACTCAATCTTTTTAGGCATTTACCTCCTTTTTCAATATTAATGTCCTCTTTCAAATGGTTTTGTTAACGCTGATGGGGGCCTTACGCGTTGGACAGTAACTACAAGAGCAATGATCGTAAGTACGTAAGGCATCATCACGGCAAAATCTGAGGGGATTGGAATATTTAAAACTTGCACCCATAACTGCAGGGAATTGACCATCGAGAATAATAATGCGCCACCCATGACGGCGATTGGACGCCATCCGCCAAAATAAACTAAGGCAACGGCAATAAATCCAAGTCCACTTGTCATATTTTGTTGAAATACATTTAATAATGCAATAGACAGCGAAGCACCTGCGATTCCAGACATCATTCCGCCGAAGGAAATTGTTAGATAGCGGATTTTACTCACGCTTACACCTAAGGAATCTGCCGCTTCAGGAGATTCTCCTACCGCTTTTATTTTTAATCCTAAAGTAGTTTTATTGAGAACAAACCATGCAACAAAAACCATTGCATAGGCGCCATAAACCAAAATATTATGATTAAAGAATATCTGACCAACAATCGGCAAATCACTCAAAACCGGGAAATAAATAGGCCTAAATCCGCTTACAGTCACCACAGTGCCCATTAATTTTTGAAACAATAAATCACTTAGACCCAGTCCAAACAGGTAGAATCCAATTCCGCTGATTCCTTGAACTGCTTGCAAATTAATGCTTACAAATGCCATCCCCAAACCCATAATTAGACCGGTTAGCATAGCAGCTAAAAGACCAAACCAAAGATTGCCAGTGGTTAGAGAAACGTAAAAAGCAGCGAAGGCTCCTAAAAGCATTTGCCCTTCGACGCCCAAATTTAATACCCCACTTCTTTGCCCAAAGGTTTCACCTATCGACGCATATAGATAGGGCGTTGCAAGACGAATGCCCGATGCAATTATTCCTACTAACACCGCTTCTGTAAAGAATTTTTCGATCATGAACCCACCTCCTTGACAGCTTTTTCTGGGTTTGGCGGTGGATCTCCATCAATTTCAGCCATCATATCTGTTAATCTTTTTTGCTCCCGAGTTTTTCTCCATTTTTCACTACTCACAACAAATACCACGACCAACCCATTAATTGTTGTAATCAATGCGGAGGGCACCTGCATTACTCTTTGCAATTTATTTGCGCCAACTAAAAGTGCCCCAAAGAAAAAGGCTGCGGGAATGGTACCAATAGGATTAAGTTGTCCAAAAAGGGCTGCCACAATACCGTTGAACCCAGCATTTCCTGTAAATCCTGTCGCTGAGCCATCTGTGATCATTCGATGATTGATGCCAAATACCTGAATAGCTCCTGCCAATCCAGCAAAGGCTCCGCTTAATAATAAAGCTAAAACTATTTGTCTTTTTACATCGATCCCTGCATAACGAGAGGCAAACCGATTCTGTCCAACAGCACGAATTCGATAACCTATGGTTGTGCGCCACAGCAATATGTACACCAAAATTGCCAATAACACCGCAATTCCCGCTCCAAGATGTAATCGTGTTGGAATGAGTCGAGGGAGATCAAAACTAGTAGATAGACGAGCAGTTTGAGGAATTTGGGATGCTTTGGCCGCTTGAACCGGATCGATCATCGGACCACTAAGTAAAAAGTTCATTAATTGCACTGCGATGGCATTCATCATGATCGTGCTCAAAATTTCATTCACATTGAAATAGGCTTTCAATGCGCCTGGGATACCTCCCCAAAAAGCGCCGCCTACAAAACCAGCCAACATAGCCAGGGGGATCATCACAATACCAGGCCAATCTGGAAATGCCAAACCTAAGGCTGTAGCTAATAATGCACCGATGATCATCTGACCTTCACCACCGATATTGATCACATTTCCGCGGAAGGAAATACAAATCCCCAATCCAATCAATAATAAAGGAGTTGCCTTAACAACTGTGTCTGCGAGAGAGTTTGCACTACCAAAAGCACCGTCTAATAACGCCCCAAAAGCTTCAAATGGATTTGCCCCCAAAACAAGCAACATGAGTGCACCTACAGCTAATGCAGCAAGTGCAGCAAAAACCGGCAATAGAGCGTCTGCTAATTTGGATACTGACTCAGATCTCAGCCATTTTTCCATTTATTAACCTTCCTTAACTATTTTCCCTTAGTTAAAATTTCAGTTACGAATTATTTCTTTGTTTCAATTCCAATAAAATATTTTCCTGATTTATGGGGAGTTGATTGATCCTCACACCCACTGCGTTGTAGATAGCATTTGTAATTGCGGGTGTAGTCGGAATACTTATAATCTCTCCGATACCTTTTGCTCCATAGGGTCCTTCTACAGTTGGATCTTCAACAATTATTGGAATAATTTCTGGTGTATAGGTTATCGAAGGGATTCGATATCGTGCAAGCCGGTCAGTAAATATATACCCGTCTTCCATAATGAATTCTTCGGTTAGTGCATTTCCAATCGCCATCATTACGCCACCTTCAATTTGTCCCAACAATCCTAATGGGTTCAATGCTTTTCCAACATCAGTTGCAGCGATAATTCTAAGTATTTTTACTTCACCAGTTTCCGTATTGACGGCAACCTCAGCGGCTTGGGCAGCAAATGAAAATGCGAAATGCATATTTCCGCCCTCTCCCAATGGCATAGTTTTCGGTGCCCAATATTCATATAAGGTTATGGGTTCTCTGCCTTCTTGTTTCATTATTTTGGCTACTTCACCAAGTTCAATTTTTTGTTCCCCAACTTGGGCAAGACCTTCGATAAATAATATTTCGCTTGGGGGAATATTGAATTTTTCAGCAAGAGTGGTTGAGAGAGCTTCCCGCAACGTTTGTGCTGCTAGCCTAGCGGCATTTCCTGTGACGTAAGTTTGACGGGATGCGGTAGTGGGTCCCCCATCTGGGGTCAGATCTGTGTCCATTACTAGTACATTTACTTTCTCAACTGACACTTTGAATTCTTCAGCTACGATCATTTGAAGTATGGTGACTAATCCTTGGCCCAGTTCTGCCGAAGAAGTACGTACTTCCAAATGTCCGTCAGTGTAAAGCTCCACTTCGGCACCCGCTTTATCTGGTGCGCCACCACCCAAACCAGTATTTTTATATGCTACAGCTAATCCCCAAGATTTCTTTATATGCGGGGATCCTTCGATTTCCTTAGAGATAAAAGGATCTCCATCAGAAAGTTTTTGCATTTCTTCAAATGTCAGGTCAATGCATTCCATCAACCCTACACTGTCATTCAATAATTGACTTGTATTTGTTGTGCTACCCACCTTTAATGCATTTATTCTTCTAATTTCTACTGGGTCTAATTTTAAAGTTTCGGCTAATTTGTCCATCATGGTTTCAACTGCGAAGGCGGATTGGGTTACTCCAAAGCCTCTAAAAGCGCCAGATGGCGGATTATTTGTGTACATAGCATAACAATCTGCCTGCACATTGGGTATTTCATATGGACCAGATGAATGGGTTGTTGCCCGGGTCATCACTTTTTCACCCAATGAGGCATATGCCCCAGTATCACCATACAATTCAGTTTTGACAGCGGTAAGGGTTCCATCGTTTTTTGCGCCCATTTTTACTTTAATCTGAGTTGCATGCCTTTTGGGGTGGGCGATCAAACTTTCGTGACGGTCATACAGCAACTTTACTGGCTTATTTGTTTCATTTGCTAGAAGCGCCGCATGAATTTGTCCGGCAATATCCTCTTTGCCACCAAAACCACCTCCCATTAACTGGCCGATAACTCGAACACGTTTTTCATCCCAGCCAAGAGCCAAAGCTACCTGATATCGATCTGCATATGGAATTTGAGATCCAACATAAATCTCCATCCGGTCGTCTTCAGTTGGTTTTGCAATCGTACATTCGGGTTCCAAAAATGCGTGATCCGTGGTGGCAGTGAAAAAAGTATCTTCTAATATAAGATCTGCTTCTTCAAATCCATCTTCCATCTCGCCTTTTCGCACTTTGATATGCTTCAAAAGGTTTCCATATTCATGAAGATCAACTGCGTCATCCTGATTTGCTTGAACCGGATCTGTAATAGGATCTAGAATTTTATATTCGGCATCAATCAGATCAAGTGCCATGCGTGCAATTTCTTCGGTTCTTGCAGCAACAATTGCTACGGAGTCTCCGACGTATCGCACTTTTCCCCCAATATCTATCATTGAAGGCCAATCGTGGATCACTAATCCATGTGTAGCTTGACCAGGTACATCCTTTGCAGTGAGTACAGCTTCAACACCTTCAAGATTTTTGGCTTTTTCGATATCGAGGGATATTAATGTGCCGTGTGGAATATGGGTCCGTTTCACTGCCGCATATAGCATCCCATCAAATTTTAGATCATCTGTGTAAATTGCTTTTCCATTTACTTTTTCAATTGAGTCAGGTCGGACATGTAGGTTTCCGATTATTTCTAAAGGTTTAACGGAAGTAGGTACCTGGGGTAATGGCAGTGGTTCGCCTGTTCTCATGGTATGAGCTGCAGCCATTACCGCTCTTTCTATTGTTGGATACCCCGCGCAACGACATAAAGTATCCTTAAAGTCATATCGAATATCTTTTATGGTTGGGTTAGGATTTTTTTGCAGTAAAGCATATGCTGTTAATATTTGACCAGGGATACAAAACCCACATTGCACTGCCCCATATTGAACAAAAGCTTCCTGAATTGGATGTAATTTTGGATCTGTCCCATTATTGGAGGACTCGCCAATTCCTTCAATTGTTAAAATCTCTTTTCCCTGTGCTCTAACCGCTGGATATGCACAGGATAATATCGGTTCTCCATCCACCAGCACAGTACAAATTCCACATTCATTTTCACTACAACCAATTTTAGTTCCGGTTAGGTCTAGGGATTCCCGTAATAAGTCTGCTAGGGATTGGCCAGGTTTTACGTCAACAGAAATAGTTTCTTTATTTATATTTAGTTTGATCAAATCATCTTTAATCATTGAATTCTCCTTCAGCACCAGACCTTTCCCACGCTGCAAGGAGTGTGTTTTTTAATAATACAGCTGCCATTTCTTTACGATATTCTTCTGAAGCCCGGTGGCGACTGGTTCGGAAATTTGCTTCTTCCTGGAGGACAATATTTGCTTCAGTAATTGCTTCAGTCGAAGGTTGTTTCCCTCTTAATGAATTTTCAACTTCAATGAGACGTCTAGGTACAGGACCAGAAGGTCCAATCGAAATTCTAATATCCTTAACAATATTTCCTTCACGTTCAAGCCAAAGACCACAATTTAAAATTGCAATTGCTACTCCTTGAGGCCTCATAATTCTCTTAAAGCTCGAACCTGCATTTTCTATCTTTTTTGATAAATAAAAACCTACTAAAAGCTCTTTTTTGGGATCCAGAGTTGATTTGCCTGGACCCCTAAAAATTTCTTTTAGTGGCGTCATTCGTCGCCCCTCTAAAGTTGCAATTTCTGCTTTAGCATCCATGGCCATTAAGGCGATGGTTCCATCCGCAGCAGGCAAGGCATGGGCAACATTTCCACCAAGTGTGGCCACATTGCGAACCTGTGGTCCGCCGATCAGTCCGCTTGCCTCAGCTAATGCCTGAGAATGGCTAATCACATCGGGCGAATTGGTGATCATACGATGAGGAACCGAAGCACCAATAAATAATTTCTGATCTCTATATTCCAATACATTCAATTCAGGAATATTTGTGATATCCACTAATGTGTCTACAGGGGAATGACGACCTTGTTGAAGGTCTAAAATTAAGTCGGTTCCCCCTGCAAGAACTTTTGCTATACCTTTTGAGTTTCCAAGCGTTTGTAAAGCGTCTTCAATGCTGGTCGAATAATGGAAAATATTACATATACTCATGAATCTTCCGAGGGATATGCGGTACTTTTCGAAGGAATTTAATCCTGCGCCGTCGCAAACTCAGTTTTGCCTGCTCCGACCGTCGATCCATTTCAACTATTGTAGCATAAAAATTTCATTGTGAAAATTAATGCAACATAAATATGGTTACTATAATTTCGTTCTTCACAAATTAAACAAATAATATCAATTAAATAAAAAATCTGTCAAAAACAGATTTTCATTAATGAAGAAGTTTGATAAGTGATCCGCCAGGGAATCGAACCCTGAACCTACTGTTCAAGGAATAAGCTGTCCATGACATATCATTACGTCTTTTATGTCCATACAGTCTGTTATGTCTAAATTTCTAGTCTATTATGTCCATTATTTCCACTATGTCCATGCTATTTGCACCGAAAATGCACCGGAAAGGTGATTTGATTTGTTTACCTCAGATGATTGATACATTTCATTCTTGAAAAAGGTAATTTTCCCCTTTACTAGTGTTTCGCAGAATTAACCAAGTGGGTATACAGCTATTTAAATTCATTTTTGGACTCAGTGAAGTGGTCTGCACGGGATGGGGCAAAAATTTAACGGCAAGTTATCGGAAATTTAACGTTATAAATGATAAATTGCACTTTTGACGTATAATTTCATGTCCAAATCCAATTAGAAGAAAACCCAGCTTTGGCAGCTGGGGCTATTTGTTTTATTTTTATAAATACTTGCGAATCTTTTTTGTTATCGCCGTCCAAATGGGGCAGCGATCATATATACCCAAAAAAGCAACTATCCCGCCTACGAACAATAAAACCCAGTTTTCTGTACTTATCCCAACGCCACCAAGTAAAAGGCTGCTACTGATTCGAAGCAGACGGTCAAATGTGGTGAATGATGTTTGGATTCGTTCACCCTTTATTAAAGAATTAACCATTGACTCATAAGAGGCTTTGTTTTTTACACCAGTTTCTTTTGCTACTAAATTGCCATCTCGAAAGGCAAGAATTGTTGGGATGCCTAGAATTTTATAATGCTGGATGATCTCAGGTGAGCTATCTGCATCAATGGGTATGAAATCAATCCTTTCAAAATATTCTTTTGCCAAATTCTCCAAGATGGGTTTGGTTAATTTACACGGGACACACCAGGGTGCCCAAATATCTACAACTAAAGGCTTCTCTGATTGAGCAAGGATGTTTTGAAATTCTGATAGCTTCATGGGAAGGATAAGAGCGGCTGTGAGAACATCCGCTCTTTATTATCTTGGTATATTTATGATTTGAATGTGCTTAGCTTGAATGGAACGTAGAGGGGGCAGAATGCGACTAGTGAAGTGAGCAAGAATACCCCGCCAAGTACTAAAAGCACAACTCCTAGTGTGCCTGTTACTAGGCCACCAAAATACAAGTATGCAAATACAGCAGCGATAACGACCCGAATAATGCGATCAATATTGGACATGTTGCGTTTCATTTGTGATCTCCTTTAGAGTTTTGATGTTTGTATTGTAGGAGATATTGGAAGAAATGTCTGTGACTAAGTCACAAAACAGACCGAGATTCTAACCCTTCTCTATTAATTATATTTATCTTTCCACGGCTCATTTCTATTAAACCTTCTTGCTTGAATTCCTCTAGTATTCGGCTGATAACCTCACGAGAACTTCCCAGCTCCGCAGCAATTTCCTGGTGTGTAACTTGAATTACGTTTTGGACTGTAGACTGGTTAACTAACCAAGCTGCGATACGTTCATCCATACGCTGAAAAAGAATTTCATCAATAACCGTCATCACAATAGATAATCTGTCAGATAGGAGATCAAAGACAAACTCCCGCCAAAGATCATATCTCTTTACCCAATCTCGAAAAATATCGCCGGAGATCATCACCGCTTCAATATCTTCCTCTGCTGTAGCAATTGCCGGAAAAGATTTTTGACTGAGAATAGCATTGACGGTCAAGATGCAGGATTCACCTAAACCAAAACGGTATAAAGTTATCTCACGTCCTGTGTGACCAATTTTATAAACACGAACTACCCCTGAAATCACCAAAGCAATTGAATCAGGATAATCACCTTCAACATAAACATCTTTGCCTGCAGGGATGGATGTCATGAAAACGGAATCTCTAAACTCACTAATCAATTGATTGTCGGCGTGCTTTAAGAAGGGAAGAGAATTTGTGATCTTAGAGAATTGTTCGGGGGTTATCATTTGATGTCCTTTTCAAAATTCTTGAATTTTCATCGAACATTAGTATTTGATTTTACCCTTCAGGATGGTAATGGACATGAACCGTTCGCACAAAGCTGATATTGGCTTTAATTGTTTCTTCAACCTTAGTTGAAATTTTATCACCTTCAAAAACAGAAAGGTTGCCATCAATGCAAATAGTAATATTTATCATTAAATAGGGGCCAAATCGGTGAGCGTGGATTTCCTCAATGTGTTGAATTTCAGACAGTGGTGTCAGCAAGCTCATGATCTGCTCACTTAAAACTTTCCCCGGTACTGTATCCATCAAATCAGATGTTGACTCGCGCAAAATCACGATCCCAGTTCTGAGAATGACAATTGCTACCAATGCTCCCGCAAGAGGATCAACCCAGTATAGCCCCAGTCTTCCCAAGAAGATGCCGATAACAGCCGCCAGCGCAGAAAAAATATCATTGCGGTGGTCATATGCTAGTGCAGTAATCGATGGGTTGTTAGTTTCTTTGCCCGCAGATTGTGTATAAAGGGTGAGGGCAATTTTGAGAACAACCGTCCCTAACGCGACGAACAGGGCAGTTTCTGTTCCACCAGAGAAGGAACCCACTCCGGAGAATAGATCATAAATCGTATCTACGGAATTCCAGAATATGGCAACTGCGGTGGTGATGACAAACGAACCGACAAGCAAGGCACCAATACTTTCAAATTGGGAATGACCGTAAGGATGCTCATCATCAGCAGGCTTGTTAGCCATTTTTACAAAAATGCTGACGACAACATAATAAGCTACATCGGATGTGGAATTGATTCCATCAGCAAGTAAAGCAGGGCTATGACCTAGTACACCTACGCTGGTTTTAATAGCCGCCAATAATATATTAGCAAGCAGCCCAACAAGAACGGCGGCGAATCCTTTTTTCGCTCTTGTATCAGTTGTATTGGTTTGAACTGTCATTTGCCTCCTTTCAGAGATATTAAAAAAGATCAACTATATGTTGATCTCGCAAATTCGCTTTGAGCGCTCAAGGTTGCGGGAAAATATTCCGGAATGTCGTCAACCCTGTCTGGTATTCAGACTGCTACTCCTCAACTTCCTTGGATTATAATCGGAGGTTTTTTTGAGGTCAAGAAATCTCGCTGGCTGTCAAGCGATCTGTAAGAGATGGGGTGAAAGTTTAACGTAATGGTGCTGAAGTAATTGCCGATCAGGGACTCGAACCCGCAGCCTATCAATTAAGATTCACAGCCCTCAAATTTCTAGGTTTCAACATTTTTCTTACAATCGATACCATTTCATGAAAATCAAGATTTGTGGGTAGAGTTCCACTTTTGAATGTTTTAACTGGAATTGTTATATCTTCCAAATTTATTCCAGGGATTTCAAAAAGTCTCCAATTGATAAAGCAAACAACTAAATCATGAAATTTTGAATTTTCTCTTTCAGCATGTGAGAGAATAAGAGTTTGTGGTCCTATTATAGCAATTGCAAGTCTGCCAACTCCCTTTTGTCCTAACGTAGGTCTTTCCTCTTTGTTTTCATCTTTATATGGAGGTTTAATTAAACTCTCGGAATCTTTGCTTTCAGTTCAAATAACTAACCAACGATCTAAAAAATCCTCTATTGTCATGCCCCGTAAGGTTTAAAAAACTTATCCGCATTTTTTCCTCTAAAATAGGATTCCATTTAATCTTTGATCGTATCTTGAAATCCATTTTTTTGAGGAAATTACATGCTCTGGTTTATTCTACGACACCTTTTTTTCATCGATCCTATCAATTTTCAGTCTCACCCAGTTATCAAACACAGAAAAAGACCTCGAAATCTTGATCCTTCGCCATCAACTCGCCATCTTACAACGAAAATTCAAGCACCCTGTCAAACCAACTCGTATTGAGAAGCTAACTCTTGCTGTTCTAACCATCAAACTAAAACAATTTTCTCATAGATCAACCGATCAATTACGCAATTTGATCTTGATCTTCCAACCCGAAACAATCTTTCATTGGCACCGGGACCTGGTTCGTCGGAAATGGACGTTATATAAGAAAAATCAGGATGGGTGACCCTCTCTTTCCAAAGGCACAAAGAATCTCATTATACAACTAGTGTTTGAAGTCAGCATGAGTGGTGTAATACGTCATATCCTCCAGGACACTTTGTTGTAATAATAAAGCAACAAAAAGGAGGACGACATGCACAAAGATGCCAAGGAAGAATTGAGAGTAAGGCTCAAGTTAACAGTACTTG
>JABJGH010000021.1 GCA_018662365.1 Chloroflexota bacterium
ACTGCCAATTCCCCCCTAATGGAAAAGCATTAATCGAATCTCCCATTGGGAACTAATATGGTGCCGGTTATCAAAAGGGAGATTTGAGAAAGGGTCTATCAAATTCAAATGTTCAGGGAAACAAAAAAAGCACTAATCAATTTCATTCCAGGGAAGAATATTTTCAAAATCGGTGAGATCAAAACTCTCAAAGATCTCGATCCGGTTGAGATAAAAAATAGAATTACGAGTATGTTCTACGCCCTCTGCAACCCCTAATGCCCCATAGTAGCCGTAATTATATGCCTTATTCACCACTCTTTCATTTACAGTGCCAAATGGGTATGCCAAGGTGGTAATCTTGATGCCTAAGGTTTTTTCTAAAGTATCTTTGGAGATTCCCAATTCTTTCCCCAGATCAATCCCTTCACCAGTCAGGTCAGCATGTGAAGCGCTATGGCTTCCAACTTCCCATCCTGCATCGACCAACTCTAAGAGTTCAGTTTTCCCCATATAATCCTCAACCTCTAGGTAATTGCTCACAATATAAACATTCCCGATAAATCCATATTTTTCCATGATTGGGAAGGCATGCTCGAAGACACTTAGCTGCCCATCATCAAATGTAATCACGATCGGTCGCTCTGGCAATTCTGCCCCATTAAGTACCGCTTCGATGAGCAGATTAGTCGTGATGCTGGTGTACCCTAATTCTTTTAACCTCTTCATTTGATTTTCAAAATTTTCGGGGTTCACGTTATATCGCCCCGGATTATCTGGACTAACATGGTGGTACATCAAGATCGGGGCAACCAATGGGCCAGCAGCATGAAATGCCCAGGTCGCCGTAGGTGTCAGTGTTGGGGTATCCGTCGGGGAGGGAGTACTACTTGCAGTAGGTACTAAAGTACTAGTGGGAATAACCGGTTTTGGCGTTTGGCTTGCCTCAATCGTTGGGGAGCTTTCCACTTCGCTGAGATTATCATTTACCTGCCCACTACAGCCAGCAATAATAAAGATACTTAGTACGAGAATGATTTTTACTTTCATAGCCCACAATTATGCCATAAGTCCACAAAAAAGAGGATGGGCATTTACCCATCCTCTTTGGTTTTAATTAATGTTTTTATTTCCTAAACATCCAAATTACGCACTTCGCTCGCATGCGTCTGAATGAAACGTTTTCGAGGAGGTACTGCGGCACCCATCAACATATCAAATGTGCGATCTGCTTCCACCGCGTCTTCTATCATAACCAATAATAAGGTTCGATGTTCAGGATCCATTGTCGTTTCCCAAAGTTGGTCAGGATTCATCTCACCCAAACCCTTATACCTTTGCACGCCAACTTTATCGGCATCCTTGCCCGCGTTTTTGAGGAATTTTTCTTTCTCTCCCTCTGTGTAAACATAGGTTTTATTTCTTTTATGAGTTAATAAATATAATGGTGGCTGGGCAATATACAAATGTCCTGAATCGATCAGCTCTTGCATATAACGGAAGAAAAAGGTCAACAATAAAGTCCGGATATGGCTTCCATCTACATCCGCATCCGTCATGATGATCACTCGACCGTAGCGCAAGCCTTCCAAACTAAACCCATCTCCCACGCCCGTGCCTAATGCAGAGATCAATGACTTTACTTCATTATTAGATAGAATCTTATCCAATCTGGCTCGCTCGGTATTCAAGATCTTTCCACGCAAAGGCAAGATCGCTTGAAAATGTCGGTCGCGCCCTTGTTTGGCTGACCCACCCGCCGAATCACCCTCAACGATGTAGAGTTCTGATTGTTCAGGTTCACGGCTGGAGCAATCCGCTAATTTTCCTGGCAGGGTCATGCTTTCTAAAGCGCTTTTCCGAATGACCAGATCACGGGCTTTACGAGCAGCTGCTCTGGCTCGCGAAGACGTCAAACACTTTGAAATAATCACTTTTGCTGCTTGGGGATTCTCTTCCAGGAAAGTGCTAAATGCTTCCGAGACAACTTGCTGGGCAACTGTTTGCACTTCGGTGTTCATTAATTTTACTTTTGTCTGACTTTCAAATTGAGGATCGGGCACTTTCACAGAAATAATCGCCGTGAGACCTTCCCGCGTGTCATCCCCCGAAAAATTTGGGTCGGCATCTTTCAGCAACCCACTCTTGCGCGAATAATCGTTGATCGTACGGGTCACTGCTGTTCGTAATCCGGTAAGATGTGTACCGCCATCAATTGTATTAATCGTGTTTGCAAAGGCATACAAAGATTCGGAATATGAATCTGTAAACTGAATTGCCGCATCCACAACAACACCCTCAACTTCCTTATCCCCATGCACCACAGGGTGTAATGCTTTTCGATTGCGGTTTAGATATCGAACAAAGGAAGTTATTCCACCCTCAAAATAGAAGGTCATTTCCTTTCCATCGCGCAAATCGATCAATCGAATAGTAACCCCGCGTGTGACAAAGGCCATTTCTCGAAAACGGGTTACTAAGGTATTAAAGTTATAGTCAATCTCTTCTTTAAAGATTTCCTTGTCAAATTTAAATGTGGTCTTCGTACCGGTTTCATTTTTGTTGATCTTGCCATGAGATGTAACAGGCCCCTGAGGAATTCCCCGCTCATAGCGTTGATTATGAAACTTTCCTTCAAGTTTTACTTCAACTTCACACCATTCAGAAAGCGCATTCACCGCAGAAACACCCACACCATGCAAACCACCAGAAACTTTGTATGCACCACCATCAAACTTTCCCCCAGCATGTAAAACGGTCATAACAACTTCTAAAGCTGATTTTTTTTGAGTGGGATGCTCGCCTACCGGGATACCACGCCCATTATCTTCTACCGTAACACTGCTATCTTCATTTATTATGATCGATATCTTATTAGCTACACCTGCCAAGGCTTCATCAATTGAGTTATCAACTACTTCATAGATCAAATGATGGAGAGCTTTTATGTCCGTTCCACCCACATACATACCAGGACGGCGACGAACTGCCTCTAAACCTTCAAGAACTTGAATGTCTTCTGCTTGATAACGATTTGTTGCTTCTGCCACGTACAACCTCCAAACAAATAATCAGCATTTTTCAATACATAATGATAAAAAATACTTTTTGAGCCGTATAATTTAATTATAGGCGAAATATGGGATGTATGTTCTATTTTACCACAGCCAGCATGCTTTCACATTGATGAAGAAGAACATAAATAAAGAGTAAATAAATGGAAATTGCAATAATCAAACCTTGACCGATGCCCTCAATTTATGTAGAATTGCTAGTTAAACACAAGTTAAATTTATTGAAGAAATTAAACAAATAATAATAAACGTCTTATTATTTGTCAAAAGGAGGCATTTCATCCGAGATAATTCCACCAAAAGCAAAAATAATAGCAATATTTTTTTATTAATCCTCTGCGCAAGTGGAGAAAATCAATCAGTTTTAAGGAGGAGTAAGAATGTCTAAGCGCGTTCTCTCTATTTTAGGTCTTATTTTAGTTGCAAGCATTGCTTTAGTAGCTTGTGGCGGTAGCAGCTTCGAATGTGAAGATGCAATCGGTTGTGTATCCTACGCCGAAGGCGAACCAGTTCGAATTGCTTCTGCATTAGTAATCACCGGCCCCAACACCCAATTAGGACTCGACTCCCAATACGGTGTGGAAGTAGCCATGTCATTCCAAGATACACTTTTCGGCCACGAAATTGAACTTCAGGCTGAAGATGATGGTTGTAACGCTGAAGGCGGCCAGGCCGCTGGACAGAAGATTACTTCTGACCCAAGCATTGTTGCAATCGTTGGAACCAGCTGCTCCGGCGCTGGTGTTGCCATGTCATCCGTAGTATCCGAAGCTGGATACTCAATGGTTTCCCCCTCCAATACTTCCCCAGTATTGACAGATCCTGACATTGCTTGGCACCCAGGTTACTATCGTTCAGCTCATAATGACAAAGTTCAGGGCGCAGCTATCGCTGATTTCGCCTTCAACGAACTTGGTCTATCTACAGCCGCAGCCATCCATGATGGCGATCCCTACACCGAAGGTTTAGCAAACGCTTTCCGCGTGAGCTTCGAAGCTTTGGGTGGTTCAATTACAACCTTCACCGCTGTAGTCGTTGGTGATACAGACATGCGCCCTGTTTTGACAGAGGTTGCTGCTGGCGCACCTGAATTTATTTACTTCCCAGTATTCACTGCTGAATGTGCCTTCTTGGCAAAACAAGCTGGTGAAGTTGCTGGTCTCGAAGGCACCGTTTTGGCCGCTGCTGATGGTTGTATCTCAGCTGACGCCGCAGCCGCAATTGGTGAAGCTGGTGCTGGAATGTATTTCTCCGGTCCCGATATTTCTTTCACTGGTTCACTTTATGAAGACTTCAAAGCAGAATACACCGCAATTTCTGGTGAAGACCTTCTCTCCGTATTCCACGCTCACGCATTCGATGCAGCTCGCATGATCTTTGCTTGTGTAGAAGAAGTTGGCGTTGAAGATGGCGGCGACCTCCATATCGGTCGACAAGATTTACGTGATTGTTTATCAGCAACATCTAACTTCACAGGCATTACTGGTTCATTAACCTGTAATGACTATGGTGACTGTGCCGATCCTAAGATCACAGTTTCCGAATTAGTTGACGGCGAATACGCAACAGTATGGCCCTAAGACTTATTTGTTGTTAGATTAGATTTAGCTAAACAAAGACCCAGGGCCTAGCCCTGGGTCTATCACAAATTCCTATCGGAGTTATTACCAATGACACGATCGAAAGACTTTGACTTTGTCGGCCTTTTTTTATGGGTTTTTCGTGCCGTAATTCTCATTCTTATCGTTTGGGGAACTTATGCAACAATTGCCGATAACCCTTACGAAACCCGAACTTGGGTTGACTTTATTATCTTCGGTTTAGCACAGGGGAGTATGTATGCCCTGATCGCTATTGGATACACCCTGGTCTATGGTGTCCTATTCATGATCAATTTTGCCCATGGCGAATTCTTCATGGCAGGGATCCTTACCACCACGGTAGTAATCACAACCCCCCTAAGTGAATCCGGTTTTTTGAATGAACAACCCATTCTTTCTCTTCTCATTATCGCCATATCATCTATGGCAGTTTCTATTTTCATCTCCGTACTAACCGAAAGAATTGCCTATCGACCTCTAAGAAAAGCTCCGCGGCTCGTGCCATTGATCACCGCTATTGGTGCTTCCTACTTCTGGCAAAACTATTTTCGAGGCTTATTCGGTTCGGGGATAAAACCCATCCCTCAGATCGAAATATTGGACGGCACAATCCCCTTAGATTTTCTTGGCACAACCATGCTGAAATCTCATGTGTTGGTGATCGTAACCACGATCGTAATGTTGATCGCTCTGAATTTCTTCATTATGAAAACCAAAACCGGGAAAGCTATCCGTGCGGTAGCCGAAGACAAAGATGTCGCCAACCTCATGGGAATCAATGTCGATCAAACGATCTCCATTACTTTCGCAACAGGCGCAGCAATGGCAGGTATCGCTGGTGTGCTATATTCTTTGGTCTTTCGACAAGTTCACTTTTTCATGGGTTTCATCCCTGGCATTAAAGCATTTACTGCAGCCGTATTGGGTGGCATTGGTAGTCTCCCCGGCGCAGCTGTAGGTGGTTTGCTGCTAGGCATGTTCGAGTCTGTAGGCCCCAGTCTCTTCCTTAGAGGTCTTGGCATCCCTGCATTTAATCAACTAAAAGACGTGATTGCTTTCACCATGCTTGTAATGGTTTTGATCTTCAGACCTCAAGGCATCGTCGGTGAAGTTCTCAGCGAGAAAAAGGCATAAGGTAGGTAAATAATGAATATCAAAAAAACTTACCGTGATGCATGGAACACTGGTTGGACAGCTGGAATTGTGGCATTAAGCATTTCCGCATTAGGTCTCGCCGAGCTATTCGCAAAACGAAATATTGTTTCTGGTGTGATCACAATGGGTCAAGTAATGGTTTTTATTGTCCCTATTGTGATGGCTTATAACTTTACAAAAAATTTATCTATGGAACAGCGGAAAACTGGGCCGCTCTTTGGCGCAGTGATCGGGGCAACCACGGCAATTCCACTTGTATTATTAATCATCGCCAGCACCCTTTTCAATATTCGAGATATCTTTGTGAATGTATCTCCATCACTAATTGAACTATTGACTTTTGGTCAAGAAAATGCGTATCTGGGTGGTTTGCTTTTATTAGTTTCAATGGCATTACTTAGTTATCTTTCTGCATACACCCACCAATTACCAGAAAAAATTAAAAGGTCCCTTTTTACGGGCTTAATTACGATCTTACTTGTGGGGATGTTCTCCGAAATCTTAACTGAAAGAATTCGATCTATATTTGGTGCGATTTTTGGCTCTAGTGTTGGTTCCGCCATCGTACGCTTCCTCTTTAAATCGAAGGCGATCCAAAGTATCCCAGCCATTGTTGTTTTTGCAATTGCAACCTATGTTGGGTATCGTAAAATTCCCAAAACTGAAGAAGAAAAGAATAAATCAAAGCGCGCTTTCATAGTAGATGGAAAAGTTCAGTGGAAAACTGTCATTCCGTTGGCAGTACTCCTCTTAATCCTTCCATTACTTTTGGGCACCTATCTATCCGAGGTGACCAACAATGTAGGTATCTACATTCTTATGGGTCTCGGATTAAATATCGTTGTCGGTTTTGCAGGCTTACTTGATTTGGGCTACGTCGCCTTTTTTGCGATCGGTGCCTATACCATGGCCGTCCTAACCTCAACCGGGCCACTTGGCTTATTTGGTATGAGCTTCTGGTTAGCCTTACCGATCTGTGTGATCGTTGCTGCCCTAGCAGGAGTTATGTTAGGTATTCCCGTTCTCAGAATGCGCGGTGATTATTTAGCAATTGTGACCCTAGGTTTTGGTGAGATCATCTCTCGTCTGGCGATCTCAGATATGCTCAAGCCATATGTGGGTGGAGCTCAGGGCATATTGCAGATTCCCAAACCAAGTATTGGATCCCTGGTTTTTACTAAACCAGAAGTACTGTACTACGTCGTATTGGCTGGCGTTTTATTAGCCCTTTTTGTTTCTTGGCGCCTCCGTGATTCCAGATTAGGGCGCCAATGGATGGCAATGCGGGAAGATGAAGATGTTGCTGAGGCAATGGGCATCAATTTGATGAAAACCAAGATCTTGGCCTTTTCCATTGGTGCAGCATTTTCCGGTTTAGCCGGGGCGATCTTCGCCAGTAAATTGACCTCTATCTTCCCCCATAGTTTCAATGTTTTGATTTCTATCAATGTTCTTTCGCTGATTATTGTGGGTGGTATCGGCAGCTTGCCTGGTGTGATTGTGGGTGCTGCAGTTTTAATTGGTCTCCCAGAATTACTACGAGAATTCGCTGAATATCGCTTATTGATGTACGGTCTGCTATTGATCGTAATGATGCTCGCCAAACCCGAAGGTTTTGTACCCTCCGAAGTTCATAAACGAGAATTGCATGCTACCGATGAAGATTTTGTGGCAGAGGCAGGGGATTAGGAGAAACCATGGAAAATATACTCTGTGTAAACAATGTAACAAAACGTTTCGGCGGTCTTGTCGCAGTAAATAATTTTAGCGTGGACATTATTGAAAATTCTATCTCGGCCGTAATTGGCCCAAATGGAGCTGGAAAAACCACCTTATTCAACCTAATAACCGGTTTTTATTCTACTGATGAAGGTTCCATAATCTTTGAAGAAGATGTCCCATGTGATAATCGCCCCACTGACCAGATTACTCGCTTGGGGATCACGCGAACGTACCAAAATATTCGCTTGTTCGCGAACATGTCAGCGCTTGAAAACATTCTTGTTGGACAGGAACCTCTCCTCCATTCTTTTTGGGCTGAAGCCATTTGGCGTTCAAAACGCTTCGTAAATGAAGAAGCTGAAGCGCTCGAAGAAGCCCAAAGATTACTAAACTTTGTAGGGCTCCAAGGATTAGGCGATCAATTGTCTAGAAACCTACCTTATGGTGCTCAGAGAAGATTGGAAATTGCTCGAGCCTTAGCCAGTAAACCTAAACTTTTGCTATTAGATGAACCAACAGCTGGAATGAATCCCAATGAAACCGGGGAAATGACCCGTTTCATCCAACACTTACGCGACGAATTGGGCATTACGATCCTGATGATTGAACATGATATGAAGGTTGTCATGGATATTAGTGAACAAATTTCCGTAATGGATTATGGTTCAAAGATCGCTGAAGGCAAACCAAAAGAAATCCAGAGCAATCCGCGTGTGATCGAGGCTTATCTTGGTCGAGGCGCAGCAAGTGGCTTGGAAACTGTAACAGCATAATTGGAGAACACCTATGCCTATGCTTGAAGTAAATGACATTCATACATACTACGGTAATATTCATGCACTAAAAGGTATCTCTCTGCATGTGGACGAGGGCGAAATTGTCAGTTTAATCGGGGCCAATGGCGCCGGTAAAACCACTACCTTGCGCACGATTGCCGGGTTGCTAACCCCACGCCAAGGAGAGATTACGCTGAACGGAGAGGATTTAATTAAATATCCGGCTCACGACCTTGTCTATAAAGGTATCGCAATGGTACCCGAAGGGCGAGGAGTATTTGCAAGACTTTCAGTAATGGAAAACCTTGAAATGGGTGCCTTTTCCCGTTCAGATAAGGGTGAAATCGATGCCAATATTCAAATGGTCTTCGAACTTTTCCCCCGCATGGAAGAAAGACAAAAACAGGTTGCCGGTACACTTTCTGGTGGAGAACAACAAATGTTAGCCACTGGCCGAGCCTTAATGGCTGTGCCGAAACTCCTCCTGATGGATGAACCCTCAATGGGCTTAGCACCGATCTTAGTTGAAGGTATTTTTGATACGATAGAAAAAATCAACAAAGAAGGTGTGACCATTCTATTGGTAGAGCAAAATGCCTTAATGGCCCTTTCGATCGCCGACCGAGGATATGTCTTACAAACCGGTGAGATCGTCTTGCACGATAAGGGTGAGGAACTCAAAAAGAACGAAATGGTGCAGAAAGCTTACCTTGGTATGGAATAAAAAATATAATTTATAATTAGCGCAGTGCTGGCCAATGGCTTACACTGCGCTTTTTTTTCGATAATTTGCGAAGGAAATCACTGATGTTAATACTAAATTCTACCGAAGTCCGGAAATCCCTTCCTATGGCCGAAACAATCGCCGCCATGAAATCTGCTTATCTTGCCCTTTCAACAGGGAAAGCCGAGATGCCCCTAAGAGCACGGCTTCCAGTTCCCCCCCAAGAGGCCGTTTCCTTATTTATGCCAGCATTTGTAAATAATGAAGAAGACCATGCATTGGCAGTCAAGATCGTTTCCGTCTTCCCAAAAAATCCTGAGAAAGGATTGCCGCTGATCCATGCTTCGGTTGTCGTTATGGATGCAGAAACCGGCAAAACCCTTGCATTACTCGAGGGCGGTGCGTTAACTGCCATCCGTACTGGGGCCGGGGCTGGTGCGGCTACAGATATATTAGCAAGAAAAGACAGCAAAGTAATAGCTATTTTTGGCGCGGGGGTACAAGCCAGGACTCAACTAGAAGCAGCCTGCACAGTCCGAAATATTGAGAAAGTTTGGGTCTATGATCCGATTGAAGAAAATGCCAATAATTTCGCCAAGGAAATGGCAGGCATCGGTCCGATCCCAATAAACATTTTGGTAGCGGATACCCCAAAACAAGCTGTTGAAAATGCGGACATCATATCCACCGCGACAACCTCCCTCTCACCAGTTTTTGATGCTGCTCATCTAAAAACTGGGGGACATATCAATGGGGTGGGAAGCTATACACCTGAAATGCAAGAAATCCCCGCCGATGCAGTTAAATCTGCAAAGGTAGTTGTAGATTCCCGTTCAGATTCCTTAGCAGAAACAGGAGACCTGATCCAGGCAATTAAAATGGGAGTGATCACCAAAGACCATATCCATGCAGAAATTGGTGAAATACTTGCCGGAGATAAATCTGGAAGGGAAAATGAGACAGAAATAACATATTTCAAGTCGGTAGGGGTTGCAGTTCAAGACGCCATGGCAGGTCAGTTGGCTTTAGAAAATGCAAAAAAACTAGGACTTGGACAAAAGATAGATTTCTAATACACAATATATTATATGTATTTTTTATATTATGCAACATATGTTGCATAATATACTGTGGACTTCAAAGGATTAAACAATGATGAATACTATTCCCAAAACAGCAGATTTTATTGTCATCGGCGGCGGAATCATGGGCGCCAGTACCGCTTACCACCTCGCCCAACGCGGCTGCAAGAATGTCGTACTACTAGAGAAAGAAGAATTTCACGGGCAGGGAGCCACGGGGCGATGCGCAGGTGGAGTACGCTATCAGTTTTCCACAGAAATTAACATCCGCCTATCCCAGATTAGCCTTCCCATGATCGAACGCTTCCCGGAAGAATTAGGGCAAGAAGTAGATTTTCAAAAAGCTGGATACCTATTTTTGCTCAATAACGAAAAAGATATCGCCACATTTGAACGAAATATTAACCTGCAACATAGCCTGGGGGTCATGACGGAGTGGTTGAGTGGTGATGAGGTCAGAAAGAGACTTCCAATGATGAAATTAAAGGATATTGTTAAAGCGGCATTTAATGGAAATGAAGGATTGGTAGATCCTAATGGCTTGGTGATGGGCTATATCAATGCCGCCAGCAAATTGGGGGTAAACGCTATTAATGAGGTTGAAGTCACTGGAATGAAAATTATTTCCGGGAAGGTTGCCGGTGTAGAAACCAACCAGGGAAACATTGACGCCCCCGTGGTGATCAATTGTGCTGGCCCCTGGGCAGGACAAATTACCAAGTTCGCTGGATTTGATATCCCGATCAAACCTCTTCGCAGACAAATGTTAGTAACCACTCCACTCCAGGGCATCCCCGAAGATTTCCCAATGGTGATCGATTTTGCCCAATCCCTTTATTTTCACCGGGAGGGGGAAGGCATCCTCACCGGAATGTCAAACCAAGATGAGAAATACGGATTTGATCAATCTGTCGATTCTGATTTTGAATTATTCAATATGGAACGGGCCATCGAACGCATGCCAATCCTTGAAACAGCTGGCCTTACCTCCCATTGGGCAGGCTTGTATGAAGTCACTCCAGATGCCCATCCAATTTACGGCAAAACTCCCGTAGATGGCTTGTTTTTGGTCGGCGGGTTTTCAGGACATGGATTCATGCATGGACCGGTCTCTGGCAAGTTAATGTCAGAAATAATTTTAGATGATGAATTCAAAACGCTAGATGTCAGCATGTTAGACCTGGCCAGGTTTGAGGAAAACCGCTTGATCCATGAATACAACGTGGTTTAGAAAAATTTACTAATTGAAGGGTTTATATTACCAATGGAAGAGAAAAAGATTTGGTCAGTTCGACAATCTGTTTACCAATTTTTTACGGACCACCAAACTGCACCGACAATAAATAATCTAGCAAGCATACTGAAATTGTCAGAAGGCGAGGTGCGGGCGAACTTAATCGAACTCGATCAGCATCACCATGCCCTGGCATTTTCCGCTGAAGAAGACCAAATAACAATGGCCTGGCCATTTTCAGCAACGCCAACCCCCTACCCCGTGGTTACCCCCAAGGGCAAATATTTATCAAACTGCGCATGGGACGCATTAAGTATTCCATATTTGGTCGGTCAAGATGCAGAGACAGAATATGCCTGCCCAGATTGTGATCAACCGGTCATTATTAAATTCAAAGATGGCCTTTTGGAACCCACCGAAGCCGTAGTACATTTTTCAGTAGCCCCCAAGATATTTTTCGAAGATCTAGGTTGTATTTGACAAACCAACCAACTCTTCCGGTCGGAAGAACACGCCAAAGATTATTGCAAGAATAATCAGATTGAATTAGGAGCCATCGTCCCCGCCCAGCAAGCATTCGAATTTGGCAAGCTCTGGTTTGGCCAAATGTTAGATTTAGAATGGCGCCCAATGGACAAAAATACAATAAAACAAATTATTTCTGGTGCTGGATTGATTGGTGATTTTTGGAAACTTGATGATAGTCCTTCCTAAATAATGCCGATGGCTGGTTAACGGTTGAGGAAATTGAACAAGTAAAAATATAGGATAATCTATGCCCAATGCAGAAATCATCACCATCGGAACGGAAATACTTTTAGGGGAGATCGTAGATACGAACTCCCGTTACATTGCTCGCGTCCTCCGTGATGAAGGTATAGATCTCTTTTGGACATCCACCGTAGGGGATAATGTCGATCGAATCTCTGAAGTGATCCAAGCCAGTTTAAAAAGATCAGATATCGTCATCACCACTGGGGGATTGGGTCCCACCATTGATGACCCTACCCGAGAGGCTATAGCAAAAGCATTTAATGTCACCAATGAATTTCAAGAAAACCTTTGGCAAGATGTGATCGAGCGGTTTAAAGAATATGGGAAAGTTCCCACCGAGAACAACAAACGCCAAGCCTATATCCCTGCCGGTGCAATGCCAATCCCGAACCCGGTTGGCACCGCCCCCGCTTTCATAATGGAAACCTCCGAGAATGTGGTGATCTCCCTCCCTGGGGTGCCTAGTGAAATGGAAGTTCTTCTCATGAATAATGTAATCCCCTATCTCAAAGAAAAATTTACCCTTAATGAAATATTAAAAACTCGCATTTTGCGTACCGCAGGTGTAGGCGAATCACAGATCGATGAATTAATTACAGATTTAGAAAAATCCAGCAATCCCACATTAGGTCTTTCTGCGCATGCCGGAACGGTCGACCTTCGCATCACTGCCAAAGCAGAAAATGAAATCCAGGCTGACAAGTTGATCAAACCAATGGAAGAGGAGCTTAGAAAACGTTTGGGAGACATGATTTTTGGTGTAGATGAGGAAAGCCTCGCCGATGCTGCTATGAATAATTTAAGCAAGATCGGCTGGAAACTCGCAATCGTGGAATCCGGATTAAATGGCAACCTCAGCCAAGCATTAACAAATACAAATGATTCAAATTTTGTTGGAAGCAAGATCATCTCCAAAAGTCCCAGCCTACGAGAACTCAATGCTATCTGTCAGGCTACGATGGAAAAATATTCTGCTGATGCTTGTTTGGGTGTAGTTTTATCCCAAACTGAAGAATCCCAAGAGTTGAAGATCATTATGATTTCTCCCATCACGGAAAGCGACTTAGAACGATCCTATGGCGGCCCACCGCAGATTGCTCCCAAATGGGCAGAAAGTTTATGCCTCAACTATCTTCGGATGCTATGGTTGGAATGAATTTCACATCAACCCAAAGGCGCAAATAATATATTCTAAGGTTGAAATTATGAATCATGAACAACTAAAAGGTGCATTTGATTCAGTAAGAAGCAATTGGGTTTTTAGTTTAGCTGCCCTAGAATTATTTTCTTCAGATTCAGAAGAAGTCTCAAACTTATTGTCGGATTTTAATATAACCTTTGGAGCCAAAAAAGTGCCTTTTACAGCTATTTATCAACCAGGTGGAAACTTAAATTTCGGTATAGGGGAGTTTGCCAAAATGGGATTACGGGTTGTTATCACTGAAGCCTTTGAACTAATTTGGGATTATTCCAAAAACTCCCAACAAATTGAAATTTTAAAATCTAAAAGCTGGTTTCATTTCACGCGATTAATTCGTAATGGTTTATCCCACAATCATAAATTTGTTTTCGACCCAAGAGACAAGAAAATTTTACCTGTAACTTGGAATAATAAAACGATAGATTTATCACTAGAAGGTAAAGATTTAAAAATTGATATTATTGGGTATGAGGGTGTATGGATGTTATTATCAGAAATGAGCACTTTTATTTTAAATGATATTCATTAACTATTAAATTTTCCTGCATTATTAGAATGCATTTCCAATTTTTGCCTAGACAACCCTCTTGTCATCTCAATCGCAATCTCGTATGATAGGGTCAATTATGTATCGAAATTAAACCAGCCTAAGGCTGGTTTTTTAACAATAAATTCAAAGGAAATGTAATGAGCAATCAAGCTGACGTAATTTTAAAAAATGCGATCGTTCTCACTATGGATGAAGAGTATCATCAATTTGAACCCGGCGCAGTCGCGGCCAAGGGAGATAGCATCCTTGCTGTTGGAACTGAGGCCGAAATTCTTGAAGAATACACATCCGCAGAAATAATCGATTGTGATGGAAAGGTACTCATGCCTGGCTTAGTGAATGCACATACCCACGTGCCCATGACTTTGCTCCGCGGCATTGCTGACGACCTTCGCCTCGATGTATGGCTATTAGGATACATGATGCCAATCGAGCGCGAATTCGTTTCCCCCGAATTTGTCAAACTCGGCACCTTGATCGGATGTGCAGAGTTTATCCGTACCGGAATTACCAGCTTTGCAGATATGTATTATTTCGAAGATGACGTAGCAAAAGCCACTGCCCAAGCAGGCTTACGCGGGGTGCTCGGCCAATCCATCATGAAATTTCCTACACCTGATGCCAGGTCCTATGAAGAATCCCTAGAATACACCCGTGATTATATTATCCGTTGGAAAGATCATCCTTTAATTGTCCCCTCCATTGCCCCCCATGCACCCTTTACTTGCACCCCTGAAATATTGAAAGCCAGTGCTGCATTGGCCGCCGAATTTGATGTCCCCCTCCATACCCATTTGGCAGAAACGGCAGTTGAAGTAGAAAATATGCGTGCGGAAAATGACATGCCAGTAATACCCTATGCCAAGAAACAAAATTTGTTTGACGCCAAAGTTTTAGCAGCCCATTGCGTTCATATTGACACCGGTGAAATACATACCCTTCTCCATCATAATGCCGGTGTTTCCCATAACCCCTCCTCTAACATGAAGCTTGCCTCTGGTGCAGCCCCCGTTCAGGAAATGCTAGATGCTGGTTTAAAGGTCGGGATCGGTACAGATGGACCCGCCTCCAACAACGACTTAGACATGTTTGAAGAAATACGCTTGGCAGCTTTTCTTGCCAAATTGCGTGGCAATGACCCCACCGCCCTCCCCGCTCGAACCGCTGTCACCATGGCCACCCGCATGGGTGCTAAGGCAATGCATATTGGGGACCTCACTGGATCTTTGGAAGTAGGCAAACGGGCAGATTTGATCTTGGTCGACATCAACACCCTCCATAATTCCCCTCGTTTCAGACGAGACCCCAACGGCATTTACTCTCAATTGGTTTATGCTGCAAAATCTACGGATGTCACCGATGTAATGGTTAACGGAAACTGGGTAATGCGGGAAAAGGTTCTACTAACCATTCAAGAAAAGGAATTATTAGAAGAGGCAAATGAGTATGCCAAGAAATCAGATTCCTTCTTGATCCAGCGCGAACAATCCGTTCTTTCCAAATTGATCGCGATTGGTGGAGCTGCCGAAGGGGAAAGCTTCGAGATCCAAGTCAAGGTAAAGATAAGTAATCCTAAACCGGTTAGAGAAGCCATAGAAAGTGACCAGTTAGAAATGATTTACCATCGCCATTACAAAGAATTTGATACCTATTTCATCTTTGATGACCCCAAACAAGGACAAGTCCGACATCGCGAAGATGAATTTATAAACACAAAAGGGGAAGTCGAACACACCCGTACTCGGTTAACCCTTGTGGGTGAGAAAAGTGAACACAAATTCCCTACCGATGTGATCCTTTCCCGCAGTCGATATATCGCTCCTGCACCCCAAACCTTACGTTTCCTCAGAGAGTACTTTAAGCCTGACAGTGAACTCTATATTCAAAAGGACCGTTTGCGCTGGTTAGTAAAATACAAAAACGAAGAGTTTTATATCAATTTAGACCAAGTAAATAACCCTGATCTTGGATATTACCTTGAGGTGAAGAGCCGCACCTGGAGCAGCAAGGATGCCGAGAAAAAAGCAACCCTCGCGGTTGAATTAATCGAACTACTTGGGGCAAATCCACAAAAAACAGTTCCTCAAGATTACTCGGAAATGCTAGAGAAGAACTAATAAATTTTATAAAAGAGGAACCGGCATTTAGCCGTTTCCTCTTTTATTATTCAAATTTTGTTTTTTCCCCCATGTTATACTCAAATATGCATCCGACATTGCAATTCGCAACCCAAACTGCCCTAAAAACCGGGGAAATATTATCCAAATATTTTAGCTTAAGTGGGCTCGAATCCCGTTTCAAAGCAGATCATACGGTGGTTACTGAAGCAGATCTTGCAGCTGACGAGTTCATTAAATCTTCAATTAAAGTCAATTATCCAAAAGACTTAATTATTACCGAAGAATCTGCTCAAGAAATTGATCATATTGATCAACCCATCTGGGTCATTGACCCTTTAGATGGCACTACCAACTTCAGTTTAGGACTTCCAATCTGGGGAATTTCAATTGCCCGGGTTGTGAATCAAAAACCTGAAACTGCTGCCATCTACTTTCCTCGCCTAAACGAATTATATTCTTCCCAATTGGGGGAGGGTGCCGAACTCAATGGCAACAAAATCAGTACGAAAGGGCTCCAAAAAAACTCGGCGAATGGTTTTTTTACCTGTTGTACGCGTACCCATCGAAATTATAATATCTCAGTACCCTACAAAACAAGAATTTTCGGATCCGCAGCCTATGATCTGTGTGCTGTTGCGCGTGGGTCGGCGATAGTTGGGTTCCAAGCAACGCCCAAAATTTGGGATATCGCAGCCGGATGGCTGTTAATCCAGGAATCAGGAGGGGTGGTTGAAGTTATGGATGGCCCTGAACCTTTTCCACTTGAAGGTGCCACCAACTATAACGAAAGATCATTTCCAACGATAATGGCAGCAGATCTTCCCCTTGCGCAGAAAATGAGGGAATATGTCCAACATAATAATAAGTAATTTTTTGAACGTATTTTATATGAAAATATCAGATAGTAAACTGAGAAATCACTTTATAATAAAGAGTAGTTAAAATAGGAAAAGATTATAGGTTTATTAAGGAGTTAGTCTTCTGAGCGAAAATGAAACCAGAAATTTAGAACAAAAAGAAAATACACCTCCTTCACAGCAGCTGAAATCTGGTGATTTATTAAATGATCGCTATAGAATTCAGGAAATTATTGGCGCGGGGGGGATGGGCACAGTCTATCGATCCCGGGATACGAATTTTAAGGCGATTCGGCTTGTAGCGATCAAAGAAATGATCAGCCACGTGACCGACCCCATGGTGCGCAAAAATATTGAAGATATCTATGAACGTGAATCCAATATATTAGCAACCTTGCGTCATCAATCAATTCCCAGAATTTATGACTATTTTTACGTTAAGGATCGCGCCTATTTAGTAATGGAATTTGTAAATGGTCGAGACCTTGATTCCATTCTTGAAGACACCACAAAATTCTTTTCCGAACAACAAGTTATCACTTGGGCAGTTGAGCTTTGTGATGTGCTTTCCTACCTTCATTCCCAAAAACCAGAGCCGATAATATTTAGAGATATGAAACCCTCAAATATTATGATGAATTCTCAAAATCATCCCGTATTGGTAGACTTTGGCATTGCAAAGATATTTGAATCCGGGCAAAAGAATACCATGGTGGGTACGGAGGGGTATTCACCCCCCGATCAATATCGAGGCGAAGCAACCCCACAGGTAGACATCTATGCACTTGGAGCTACTTTACATCATGTCCTCACATTAAAAGATCCACGATCTGAGCCACCATTTTCATTCAATGAACGCAAGATTGTAGACTTTAATCAAAATATTTCCGAGGGATTTATCGCAGTGATCGAAAAAGCATTGCAATACAATGCAGAAGATCGCTACGCCACAGCTGAAGAAATGAAAGAGGCTCTATTGGGTGTGGCCAAAAAGACTGGCACATTATTGGGGGGGATGTACAACACCAGCTCAATTACCTCTCAATCAAAGATTGGCATAAAACCTATTTGGTCCTTTGAGTGTGAGGATGAACTTAGAGGAACACCCACGCTTCATGAAGGCAAGCTCTACGTCGGAAGTTATGACAATAACCTTTATGCATTGGATGCAGCTGGCGGAAAATTTATTTGGAAATACCCCACCGATGGCGGTATTCCCGGTAAACCTACAGTTCTAAATCAAAATATTTATTTCGGCTCTGAAGATAACCGGCTCCATGTTATTTCCTCCCGCTCAGGAAAAGTTGTATGGACCTACTATACAGATGGGCCTGTTAGATCTTCTCCTCGTCTTGCACAAGGACATGTATTTGTTGGCTCAGATGATGCGCACCTCCATGCGGTAAATTCAACTACTGGAAGATTGTCATGGAAATTTGACGCCGGAGATTCCATTCGCTCCATGCCTTTTGTAACGGAAGAATATGTGTATTTCGGCACCGAAATTGGGGAATTGATTTGTTTAGATTTTCGAGGAAAAACGAAATGGCGATTCCAAGCAAAAAGAGCCATATCTTCATCTCCAATAGTGCACCAAGATGTCGTTTACTTCACCTCCTTAGATAGCCATCTTTATGCCGTAGACGCAAAAACAGGGTGGGCAATTTGGCAGGTAAGGTTGGGGAAAGGTTCCGTCTCTTCTCCCGCACTTATAGAAAATATGATTATTACCGGCGCGGCCGATAATGTGATTTACTGTTTCGATAAAAAAACTTCAAAAGAACGTTGGCGTTATACCACCGAGCACCAAGTGGCAGGTTCTCCAATTATTTATAAAGAAAATGTATACTGCGGCTCTGTTGACGGCAACCTTTATTGTTTAGATCAAAATAATGGGCAGCTTAAGTGGAAATTTGCCAGTAAGGGCCCAATTACAGGAACTCCTGCAGCAAACGAGGACATGGTTTACTTTGGATCGGCGGATAATAATATATATGCATTGCTTGCATGATTAAAGGTATGTATTGATGAGTAATTTTATTAAAAACATTATTGATAAACTATTTCCTTCTTCAACTGGAAGAAAGGATCAAGATTCCTTTGACCCAGGTCCCTATAGCTCTGGGGGAATTAATTTAAACTCTTCCAAAAAAGGTCAAACTTCTACAAATTTCAATGCGGCTACTGCCCCTTTAACTGAGGATCAACTTGCTGACCTTCAACTTAAATCAAACCAGATCGAACCCAAACAATTGATCGTCGGCGTGGGCCGAGATGTAGGTCGTCAACGGCAAAACAACGAAGATTCGATATTCTCATTATCTACAATTATTGATTCCAATGAGACCTCTCTACCTGTTGGTATTTTCATTGTGGCCGATGGCATGGGGGGGCATAATAATGGAGAGGTTGCCAGTGAGTTGGCAGTCCGAACCATGTCCTATCATTTAGTTAAAACCCTCTACCCTGCAATTTTCAGTCCCAAACCCCATGCACCAGAAAACTCATTACAAGAAATACTCATTTCAGGTGTCACCCAAGCGAATGAAATGATCAATAAACATTCTAATGGGGGGGGTACCACCCTTACCGCCGCCCTAACGATCGGATCACAAATGACAATTGCTCATGTGGGGGATAGCCGAGCATATTCCATTTTCTTAGATGGAAGAATGGAGCCCCTAACCCGGGATCATTCTTTGGTCAGCCGATTAGTCGAGCTAGGCCAGATCACTGAAGAAGAAGCAAAACATCATCCCCAAAAATCAACACTATATAACGCCGTGGGACAAAGCACAGTGCCCCGCCCAGACATCGTCAATGCAAACTTTCCCCAACCGGGTTATCTAATGATCTGTTCAGATGGTCTTTGGGGTGTTTTAGAAGAAGATGATATGTTCACGATCATCACGAACGCATCCTCTCCACAACGCGCCTGTCAAGACCTTGTAGATGCCGCCAATGCAGCCGGGGGACCCGATAACATTGCCGTGATTTTAGCAAAATTATCTGAATAGTCGGCGTCAAACGTTTTGGAATAGTTTTATGAGTAATATATGACAACAAATTATCTGGATAATTTCTATGCCCGTCTGGGCATATCCAAAAATGCATCTCCAACAGAGGTCAGAGATGCTTACTATCGCGCCGCAAAACAATTACATCCAGATACGAATGATACCCCCGCAGCCACAGAGTTATTCCTGCAAGTGCAAGAAGCTTACGAAACCCTTTCAAATGAATTAAAACGCACTGAATATGATTCCTTCCTCCCAGAAGATATCGAAGCGCCACCAGATATAATGGTGAATGCAATTTACAGTCGTGAAATATTGCCCATCAGTGATTCCCCACAATTAATTTATCTCCTCCTAAATCTGATTGCTGTGAAGGAACCCATAGAACAAAACGAATCATCAAAACCACCCCTAAATATTTGTTTAGTTCTTGACTCATCCACCTCTATGGGAGGAAAAAGACTAGATGCCGTAAAAGCCACCGCATCTAATATCATTAAGGAACTCGCTCCCCAAGACATATTATCTGTAATATCCTTCAATGATCATTCGGAAGTCATCATACCCGCAAATCGAGGTTCGGATTATTCAAAAATTGACTCTCGGATCAGGATGATCAGCGCTAAGGGAGGAACAGAAATTTATAAGGGTTTAAATGCCGGTTTATTTGAAATATCAAAAAATAGTCAGTCTTCCCATATCAATCACCTGATCCTGATTACTGATGGTCGCACATACGGGGATGAAGATGAGAGTTTACAGTTGGCAGAGGAAGCTCAAGAAAAAGGTGTCACTATTTCTTGCTTGGGAATTGGTCATAAATGGAATGATAAATTTCTGGACGAAATTGCAACAAAAACAGGAGGCAGCAGTTTTTACGCCTCCAACCCCAAAAATGTAAATAAGATCCTCAATGAAACATTTGAAGAACTTAACCTTACCTATGCAAATAATGTTTCTATTGAATTAAATTCTGAAGATGATATCGAACTTCGTTATGCCTTTAGAATGTCTCCAAACTCTTCTCCCTTAGAAATGGGAAACCCCTTAGAACTGGGGAGTGTTCCCTTAGGTGGAAACCTTTCTATACTATTAGAATTTTATCTGCCAAAGATTGACGAAGAAACTGATAAATATATCCTTGGAGAAGGAAACCTAAATTTAACTATTCCAAATAGAGCCATTCCCCAAATAAAGAACAAGTTGATTTTCTCACGTCCTGTGGCATTGAATCCTGAGAAATCCCCACCTCCACAAGTTTTGATCAAAGCAATGTCAAAATTATCACTATACCGCATGCAAGAACAGGCACGCAATGAATTGGCGGAGGGGAAGGTAGCAAAAGCAACCACCAGATTGAATAATTTAGCAGTTCAATTGCTTTCGTCTGGTAATCCTGATCTTGCTCATACAATACGTTTAGAACTTGAGAAAATTAAAGATGGAAATTCATTATCCGAAGAAGCAGAAAAACAGATAAAATACGGTACGAGAGCATTGGTATTTCCTCAGGAGAGAAATAAATGAGTGTCGTATGCCCAAATTGTCACCATCAAGAGCCTGAAGGGGCTTTATTCTGTCCTGAATGCGGATCAAAAATGATCATTGATGATGGTCTTTCTACAACGAGAATTATTTCAGACGAGATCAATAAAGAAATGGCTTCAAAATCTTCAACCTCCACATCAGCTTTTCAGGCAGAAGCACCAGATATTGAAACCTTTATTAGCTTGCATATCGTACAAACGGGTCAGATCCTCCCCCTGGTTGGAAGAGAAGAATTTACAATTGGTCGAGTCAGCGATGGGCAATCCATCTTGCCGGATATTGATCTGACCCCTTATGAGGCTTATGCACAAGGGGTATCCCGTTTGCACGCTACGATTCAAATTAAAGACGACACAGTAGTTGTTACCGATCTGGGGTCCGCCAATGGCACCAGAGTTAATAAGGAAAAAATTACGTCCCATGTTGGTCATTTACTTAATCATGGAGATATAATTAATTTGGGGCAGCTTAGAATACAAACCCTGATCAGGAAAGATAAAATAGTATCTTAACCATTCCTAATCATAGAATTAGTGGAGATTTTTATGCCCGAGACCATAATTGTACATATATCAAATGAAGAACCCTTTTTGGCCGAAATTGATGAACTTCCCGGCCCAAGAGACACAGTGTTGATCCTTTCAAATCCACGAAGAAGAGATGGTCGTGAAGTCACTTTCTTATCTGAATTAGTTACAACAGTTGCGTGGCCTTGGTCAAGAATAAATTTCATAGAAATAATATCTAGCCAACAAGAAGAAGAAATCATTAGTAGCATTAGAGAGTAAGAGAAAATTATGTCAGAGCAAAATACAAATCGTAGAATATTAGTAGTAGATGATGAAGAACGAATGGTACGCTTTATTCGATTAAATTTGGAGCATGATGGCTTTGAAGTAGTTGAAGCCTATAATGGTCAGCAAGCCATGGATCGATTGCGTGAGACTCTCCCAGACTTAGTATTACTAGATGTAATGATGCCAGATATCGATGGCTTTGAAGTCCTCCGCCTAATTCGCGAAAATAACGATGTGCCAGTGATCATGTTAACCGCTAAAAACGAAGAAGATGACCGTGTTCAAGGTTTGGAACTTGGCGCAGATGATTATGTCTCAAAACCCTTTAGTCCACGTGAATTGGTCAGCCGGGTAAAAGCTGTTCTTCGTAGAAATGAAGGAGCACGAAGCGCCACTAGTGGCTTAATAGAAGTGGATGATTATTTGAAAATTGATTTTGATCGCAGAGAAGTTTGGGTCGATAATGAGTTAGTAAAATTACGCCCCACAGAATATCGCCTCTTATATCACCTCGTTCAAAATGCAGGTTGGGTGATCTCCCACGATCAAATATTAGCGAAAGTATGGGGATATGAGTATCGAGACGAACCCCATTATGTGCGTCTTTATGTCAATTATCTACGACAAAAATTAGAACAAGACCCCGCCAAACCGAAATATATTCTTACAGAGCGGGGTGTCGGATACAGATTTGTCGATTATAAAAGAGAAAATAAAGATAATAAAGAATCTAAAGAAAAAGAATAAAAAAAAACTCCTGCTGGGTAAGCAGGAGTTTTTTTATTTAATTAATTTAATCTTCTTCCATCCGCTGGGAAAGCACGTAAAGATAATACCAGCCATAGATACCAGAACCATGGCCATCCCCCCATTGGATGCTGATCGCATAATTTCCCACCGCGCTGATATTCACCAGCTTGGTAGTGTTTACATTGGTCAACGGAATCGAAAATACGTCCTCATCCGGTTCAGGTGACATATTTTCATGTCCCCCTCGGCATTGAGCGCAAGGGCACGCATTACGTAAAAGCGCAAATGGAAGGGCAGCAGTTTCTCCGGTATCCCATTCAATATTAAGCAAGGCAGTTTCACGATCTGCGGTAAATCCAGTTGGTGTTGGTTCAGATGTCATAAATTTTCCTCTGATCAATTTTAGGCTTTCGAAAGAAGCCTTTTTATTTTCAATATTATGGATTTGGAATTACAGAAAGGTAATTTGCAGCAGCCCAACCAAATCGGTTTTCATCTACTGGGGTAACTAAATACCACCATGTGAACCCATCAATCTCTACCGGTCCACCGCGCACTTCAAATGCTTCAGAATCATACGCCAGGAAATTAATATCAGTTGTTAGCCCAGCATCATCTCGAATATTTAACCCCGTCCCTTCCGTCCCATAAATCTGCACATAAGCCCCAACCCCGATCATCCCCGGCAAGGGAGAGGGCGGTAAATTAGAAGTCGGGCTTGGCACCAAACTCGCAGTAGCTGTGGGGATGTAGGGTGTGCCCGTTGGTGCAGGAATAATTAGTAATGCTGCAGTAGGTTCTGGATTTGTCGGTAGTTGAATAAATGACAAAATTAGAATACTAGCAATAGTGAGAAAGACAGCAACTCCCACAGCACCCAACAGCACTGGCAGAGAAGAAAGTGTTCTTAATATGCCTTTAATCCAATTCATCATGATTTCCATCCAAATCCTGGCAACTTGAATAATGATTCTGATATCCCTGAAGGAACAAGGATGTGTATTGCCAATGAATCCACCTCAATTTTAACTTCTTTTTCAGTTTTTACCGAATCTCCATCCACCTAAAAATAAAGTGGGGAATCAGAAACAATATCTAAACTGCTAAAAGGGAGACGTTTAACATTTTTTGAATTCTTATGCCTATTCGATAGCAACAATACCAACGAGCGGAAGGAATCTGCCGGGCTATTGCCATCGAATAACCATAGATCCATTAACCCATCGTCGAGGCATGCTGCTGGAGAGATTTCGCTCAATCCCCCTGCATACTTTCGGATATTACTCACTACTGCGAAAATATACCGTCCTTCGATTTTTTGATCATCGATTTTAATTTCTAGATCAATCCCTTCCCAACTTTGAATATTTTTTAACACAGTCTGCGCATATTTTAAGATCGAAAATTGGCGTACATCATCCCGATTGGATTCCATTTGACGAACAACCTCAGCATCTAATCCCACCCCTGCCCATAACATAAAGGCTTGCCCATTAAGCATGCCTACATCCACAGCCTGCACATGACCCGAGATTTGTTTTTCAGCCGCAATTTCTAACGCGTTCAGATGTTGCCAAGTTAATCCTGCAAGATCAAATTCTCTAGACCATACATTTGATGTGCCCGCTGGCAATACCCCCAGCGCTGTTTTCGAATGGATTAAACCCTTCGCTGCTAACCCGATCGATCCGTCCCCTCCAGCAACAAAGAAAGCTGTGTATTCTTCTTCGCTAGCCTTCTCGGCCAAACTTGTAATATGTTGCGGGTTTTTTGAGGCGAAAACTTCGGCCTCCCAACCCAATTCATTTAATCGCTTTCCAACCCGATCAACCAGTTTTTCTTTCTGGAAGCGTCCTGATATGGGGTTATACACGATCATTGCATTGGGCATAGCTTTATTTTACATGAGAAAACTTGTATTTGTAGCACAATAAAAAAAAACTGAAAAATAATTTTCAGTTTTTCAATAGGACTGTCGAATCTCATAAATTGAGAGATTAAAAATTTCTTGAAATTTTCTTTTTACTGTATGGGGCCGTAAACTGCATCATTCAATGCCTGTAGAGTTTGCAAACCAGTCCATCGTTTTATCGGGTAAGAATCAATTGACAAATGATAAATATTATTTAATAACTCAGTTTCTAAACCATGGTTATCAAGATCTTGAATCCCTGCCCAGAAATTCCATAGCGGAATATCATAATCATAGGCAACTTCTGCCATGATCTGATTCAATGGAAAATCTGGGTCTGTGGCCTCCCCTTTGGTAACGATGATCGGTAATACATTATGATCGATCATATACGTAACCGCATTTCGTAAATTCGTGTCGAATTCTTCATTTCGTCCACTTCCCCAATTTGTGCCCAACATAATCAATGAGACGGGAGAATTATTTATACGTATTTCACAATCGATCGGAGTTTCAGCTGCGCCACAAAGCTCCCGGTTTGACCATGCAGTTGCAAATAAGGAAGCGACGGTAAACCCACTATTCACAGTTACGGCATCACGTGTCCACTGTCCAGAGTATCGATCCAAGGTAGGTTGCAAGTATGCATAATCATCCGGCAAGCTAAACGATTGATATTCAAAATGCCCAAACATACGCCAAGTCGGAGCTTGACAGTCTCCCATTATCGAATAATGGTTAGGGTCCCTTCCAGCTTCAACTGCCCGTTCATATATTTCAATTGCATTTTTACTAAAAAGAGGAACGATCGGCCAATTTCTCCAATCTTCGGGGTCCATCCGCACGTCCACATACTCCCACATCCCGATCTCTTGTTCCTTGGCCGTTGTTTCTGCTGCTAGGAAAAATCCACCACAATCTAGATCGGCCGCCTCATGTGAAGCGTTCGCAAGTCCCCACTCAGCCATCTGAAAATTAATGAAAAATTCATTTGTAAACACATATCTCAGATATTCACCCGCATCATTTTGGTCAGGTCCATCGCCAACCAAAATTACATTTTGCCCCGTTAAGGAACTATTTGTTTCAAAAGCCTTTTGTCCACCCAATTCATCAATAGTAGGTGTCTCAATCCCCAAATATCGGACAGATATTACTTCCTCACCAGTATCAACAAATAAGGTTTGTGAATCTAGAACAGCAATCACCTCGCCCTGCTCAATGATCGGATCTGGTGAAACGCAATAAGCAGCGGGAATATCGGGAATGGATAAGATATTTTTTTCAAAATCCTCATCCTCCTCAGCCTTTGTCCCACTTGCATCCGCATCACTTTCTTCTGTTGGGGAAAAGCTAAAAGAAGTCACCTGAGTTTCTTCGATATTATTAGATGCGTCGTCAGACACCAGGCCAGAAAATGCACCATTATTAATGAGTAAAATAATTCCTGCAATCGTCGCAATCGGCAAAATTACCCCAAACAGCACCGTGGCAATAATTTTTGAAGTTTTGGGTTTTTTCAACCCAGAATTTTTTCCATTTTTTTCTGCGGTCATATAAAAATCTCTCTTTGGTATTTAGAATGCTTAGATTATACAAGTCTTTTCAAATTGGTAAAGAGGAAAAATAATTTTTTATATTTCCTACACATCTAATCTTCCACCCTATTTGACTATCCTAGCCCTCAAGCTTTTACCTTTTCACGGACTCGCCAATCGTTTCTAAATACAACTTCCCTTCTCATCTTCTTTCCGGTAAAATCATAAAATAAGATGATAGAAAAAGAATTGCTAAATAAACGATATAAATTAGAAGAGATGGTCGGTCGTGGGGGAATGGCCATGGTTTACCGCGCCAAAGACCTAATGCTCGAACGCGATGTCGCAATCAAGGTCTTAAAAAAAGAATTCTCGATCGACCCCGCTTTCAGAGAAAGGTTTCGACAAGAAGCTAAAGCTGCCGCCAACCTTTCCCATCCCAATATCGTCACCGTCCATGATTTTGGTTTTGATGATGAGCGATTATTTATTGTAATGGAATATGTCCCTGGTGAAGATCTAAATTCGATTATCCAAAAAAGAGGCCGACTAGGAATTTTGGAAGGCACCAATTTAGCCATCAAGGTTAGCAAAGGCATCGGCTATGCCCATCGTGCTGGTTTAGTGCATTGTGACGTCAAACCCCACAACTTCTTAGTTACCCCAGACAAGCAGCTCAAAGTAACCGATTTTGGAATTGCCCGAGCCTTGGCATCCATCAATCCAAATGAAGAATCTGATGTCATTTGGGGATCCCCACAATATTTTTCCCCCGAACAAGCCGGAGGCAATGCCCCTTCCCCCTCCTCAGATGTATATTCCCTCGGTGTAGTTATGTACCAAATGTTTACTGGCCAATTGCCATATATCGGGAAAACATCTACCGAATTAGCCAGACTTCACCGCCGCGGCATCCCCATTCCGCCCAAAGAGATCAACCCAGCCATACCAAATGAATTGCAAGAAGTCATTCTGAAGGTACTCGCCAAAGAACCCTCAGCACGCTACCGAACTGCAGATCAATTGGGGCGGGTACTACAAACTATTTCTGCCAGAATACCAAGTAATGACTCATTTTCAATCGATGAAAATGCCGAAGATCTCATCCCCACCAAACCAACAAACCGCCCCTCCATTCAAGTTTTATTTGATAAGATCACCAGTCTTTCAAAAGAAAAGGATCAAAGAACCTTAGATTCCCAAACCGCACCAAAAGTGGATTGGTTCGCTGTTTTCTTGGGCTTAGTTGCATTCGCTGCCGTGATCGGATTAGTCCCCCTCAGCATTTGGGTCTTTAATACCTTCTCGTTTTTATAAATTGTACAAAGTGTATAATAGGAAAATATGGCAAACCAAAATTTGATCGCCCCCTCCATTCTAAGTGCCGATTTTACTCAGCTGGGAAATCAGTTGAAAGAAATTGAAGATCATGGCGCAGATTGGGTGCATATCGATGTTATTGATGGCCAATTTGCCCCCAATATCACCATGGGCATCGTAGTTGTCGAAGCCTGCAAACGAGTCACAAATCTTCCCCTAAATGTGCATCTGATGATCAACAATCCTGAGAACCTAATCGCAGATTTTGCAAAAGCTGGAGCGAGTCATCTTACCATTCATACTGAAGCAAGTTCCAATCTTCATCGCAGTTTGCAAATGATCAGAAAACTCGGCTGCAAAGTTGGAGTCGCGATCAACCCAGGCACACCAGCGGAAGCAGTAAAACCCGTCCTCTCGATCGTCGATCTTGTTCTCGTGATGACAGTAAATCCAGGATATTCAGGACAGGCCTTTATTCCTGAAACCTTACCCAAGATCAAACAAATTAGAAGTTGGTTAGATGAAATTAACCCTGAAGCAGATATTCAGGTAGATGGGGGCGTAAGTGAAGAAACTATTCCTCTCTTGCTTCAAGCGGGTGCAAATGTCTTTGTATCTGGAAATAGCATATTCAAACACCCCCAAGGCATTCAAGCTGGCATAGAAAGTTTAAAAAATAAATTAGCCTAAATAAGAGCTAACTTTCTCTCTTAAATCAAAAATCACGGAGTTTTCCGTGATCATGATTCTAGGACAATAAAAACGTTTTAGACGGCTGTTTTAACCATGGTGCGGATACAGCGTGTGCAAAGAACTTTTTGCACTTTGCGGCCGCTTTCCCAAACCGAAATTTTTTGCAGGTTCGGTTTGAAGGTTCGGTTTGTAGCCTTTTTAGACCAAGGTATACTTCTTCCAAAAGTTGTTTTCTTGCCGCATTCAGAACACTTTGCCATAAGATTATCCTTCCATTGGATATAATTTCAATTATCGCTTACAATAACCGACGAATAATACCACATAACAAGTTGTTTTTCAACTCCGTTAAAAATATTCAAAATGTAAAAAGGGCAAAATCATGAAGAACGAAGAAACCAATTCTTTTGGTAGTGTAAATGTATCCGCTCGAGCCATTTCATCGATCGCTTACGAAGCGGCTGTTCGGTCTTATGGTGTAGTGGGACTCGCATCTAAGAACATAGTTAATGGGTTAACACATATGCTCGTAAAAGACCCAACTCACGGCATCGAGGTTGAGTGTAACGAAGATCATATTAATATCGACCTCTATGTGGTCGTGCAATATGGGACCCGAATAAAATCAGTTGCCAGCAGTGTAGCAAACACAGTGCGCTATAACGTTGAGAAAGCCTTGGGCTTCCCAATTAATGAAGTGAATGTACATGTGCAAGGGATTCGAATAAACGAAGCTGAGTAACCAGGAAGTTATTATTGCCAAAACAGATTAGGTTTGTTTTGGTTAATTTTAAAAAATCAAGGATGTTGGAGCATTCATGGACGACAAATCGACTATTCTAGGCTTTAAAAGACGTATGGCATTGGAGCGCTTTCCAGTAGACGGACAAGCGGTCAAAAATTTGATCTCTGCAGGTTTAACATGGTTAAAAACCAACCAAGAGATCGTCAATGCCCTCAACGTTTTTCCAGTACCAGATGGGGACACAGGTACGAACATGGTACTAACAATGCAATCCGCTTTTGCGGAGATTGAAAATTCTCCTGAAACACATGCTGGAACTATGTTCGGCGCAGTTGCCCAGGGTGCCCTGATGGGTGCCAGAGGTAATTCTGGTGTGATCTTGTCTCAGCTTTGGCGAGGAATTGCTTCCGCCATGACGGATGAGACTCACCTGACCGGAAAAAACCTTTCAAAGGGTTTTGTCAATGCCAGTGAAACTGCCTACAAAGGTGTAGTCAAACCTGTGGAAGGCACAATATTAACCGTATCTAAAGATATTGGTATTGCTACAGAAAAAGCTGCCAAGAAAAATGATAATCCCTTCGAAATATTAGAAGTTGCCCTTGAGGCTGCCGCGGTATCTGTCGAGCACACGCCAGAATTATTGCCGGTTCTAAAAGATGCTGGCGTTGTCGATTCAGGTGGAAAAGGATTATTCTATCTTCTAGAGGGGATGGTACGCTGGATGACTGGAGAAGCACTAGATAAACCAGTTGCTGATGTTAAAACATTAAGTGCCCTAGACTTTGAAACCGCCATGGGTGATGTGGAAGAAGGACAGGATTTTGAAGTCGTAGTTGACTTTAAACCCTTTGCACCCCTCGTCCTCGATACATTTTATGCGGGTCTAGAAGAATTAGGCACCTCCATCCAAGTTGGCGAAGGGGATGGCATGTACAGAATGCATATCCATGTCCCCTTAGAAAACCGCTATTTGCCAATTGATTATTGTATGGAGTTAGGTACCGTAACAGATGTAGCCCTTGAAAACTTGGTCGCCCAAATGGAAGATATTGAATCCGCAGCTGCCAATAATATTGAGCTCACCCCACTAAACCCGGGAGAAATTGCGGTGGTCGCTGTAGCGCCCGGACCTGGTATCGCCAAAGTTTTTGCGAGCATGGGTGTAACTGCAATAGTTGAGGGTGGTCAAACGATGAACCCCAGCACTCAAGACATCATGGCCGCCTTTGAAAATTTACCTACCAATAATGTCGTCATCCTGCCCAATAATAAAAATATTGTGCTCTGTTCCCAAGCGGCTGCCGATTTAACAGTAAAAAATGTAAAGGTCATCAGGAGTAAGACCGTCCCCCAAGGCTTAGCAGCAATGATGCGCTTGCTCCCTCATGGTGATTTTGATAAAGTCACAAGCGATATGAAATCAGCATTAAAAGATGTGGAAACCGGTGAGATCACCACTGCCACACGCACAGTAGAAATTGATGGTGTAAAAGTAAATGATGGTGAGATCATTGCCCTGTTGAATGGTAAGCTCGTACTTTCAGCTAAATCCCTAGAAGAAGGATGTCTAGGCCTCCTAGAAAAGATCGACATGGATGATTACGAGATCATGACCCTTTTCCACGGGAATAATGTCTCCAAAGATCAAGTAGCTTCCGTCGTCACATTATTAGAAGAAAAGTATCCTGATCATGAGGTTGAACTCCAAGACGGTGGACAATCTCATTACCAATTCATTTTCTCAATCGAGTAAATAAATAAAATATGCCCCAACTCTGCATTCTAACCGACAATACTGCCCAATTTCCCGTGCCCGTCTTTCCAGGGAGAAACCTTGTTCAGGTAATCTCTTTACACGTAGAAAATGAGGGAGAATATTTTGGTAAATCTGAAGGGGTCAAGGCAAACGATTTTCCAAAAAGTCTGAATAATGGGCATAGCCTAAAAGCAATTGCCCCAAGTGTAGAAGAATTCGAGCTCATGTTTGCTTCCCTCGGCCAACATTATGAAGAGATCCTAACTATCGTTCATTCTGCAAATTTTAGTAAGACATACGAAAACGCACAGTTGGCTGTGGAAAATTCCAAAGGGCGCGAAAAGATTCATGTCGTCGATGCCCAAACCATTTCAACCGGGTTGGGGTTGGTCGTCCAAGCTGCGGCTGCCGCGGCCGAAGAAGGCAAAGGTGCCAGCGAGATCGAAGATTATATTCGAAATCTACTCCCCCGCCTCTATACGCTGTTTTTCATCGAAGGCCTCACATATCTCCACAACACCGAATACCTCGGAAAAGGGCAAGCCCTTATCGCCGAACATATGAAAATGCTCCCCATGTTTGTTTTAGATAATGAAGAATTTGTCCCAACACAAAAAGCACGAAATTATCGCCACCTCGTCGACCTACTCCATGAGTTTCTCTGCGAATTTTTGACTATCGACCATGTCGCGATCCTCCAGGGAATCCCCCCCTTCGAAAATGAAACAAGAGCCTTACGTGAAAGAATGGCATTAGATTTCATCGATACGCCGATCAGTGAACACACTATCAATGCCCCCCTAGCCGCCATCATTGGCCCACGGAGTTTGGGCATGTTTGTGCTTCAGGCCGAAGAATAATGCAAATAGGCATTGTCACCGACAGTACTTCTGATCTCCCTCCCCAAATTTTAAAAAAATATCAAATAGAATCCATCCCAGCCATCGTCGTCATTGGCGGCGAGCAATTTCGAGATAGTGTTGATCTATCACGCAAAGAGTATTACCAACGCCTTCCCGATATTAATCCTCCCCCCACAACAGCTTCCCCCGCCCCTGGCACCTACGAAGAAACTTATCGAGATATCTTTGATAAGGGGGCGGACCACATCATTTCCATTCATGCAGCCAGCGATCTAAGTGCTATCCACGATACGGCCAAACTCGTTTCAAAAGGATTTGGGAGCAACGTCACCGTAGTGGACAGCCAGCAGCTTAGTCTCGGACTTGGATTTCAAGTTCTGGAAGCCATCAAAGCAGCCAAAAAGGGTTTAGAAATTCCAGAAATCATCGCCCGTATAGAAAATATTCGTGGTCGTCTACAAGTTCATGCCATGTTAGATACCATGGAACAACTTAAGCGCAGTGGACGTGTTTCTTGGGCCCAGGCCGGTTTTGGCTCTTTTCTAAAATTGAAATTGTTTATTGAATTGAAAGAGGGGCAAGTGCTCAGGGAAGGCCAAGCACGCAGTCGGAGACGAGCGATCAACAGCCTAAAAGACAGGATTCGTAGCTATGGGGAGATCGAGCAATTCGCGATCCTTCACACCAACGCAGAACAAGATGCGAAAAATATTTTAAAAGAATTGGATTTATCCTTAGATGAAGATCCATTCATAATCAATGTCACAACAGTTATTGGTACCCATGTGGGGGTAAATGCATTGGGCTTTGTCGCAGTATTAAAATAGAAACAGATAGAGTTGTTAGCGCATGCGCGCCAATCCTGATAAAATAAACTATCTATGAAAGCATCTATTGAAAAACTACAAAAATTCTTTAAACAAGAAGCAAAACGCAATTACGATAACGGTGCGGTAATGGGCGGACTAGCTAAAATGCTAGAAGGTTGGGAAGCCGAAGCGCGTGCGGATGGTATCCCAGACGGCCTTATACAGGCCGTTACCACTCGATTACGAGATTACCAACGTCTCAGCCAAGAATCGCGAAAAGACGCCCTAAAGGGGTTGTGGACACGTATTCGAAGGGAAATCGGGGGCGAAGAACCACCAAAAACACCCCCTCAGGATTCTGCGCCCAAAAAAGCCGTAAACACCCAACAAAAGCCCGCGAAAAGCGCACCCCCGAAAAAATCCAACCAAGGCGCAAAACCTAGCGGACCACCCAGCAGCAAACCACCTCAAACCCCTAAACCAAAACCGCGTAAACCTGCTAAACAACCGATTAAACGTCCGAAACCGGAAGGCCCGAAGGCTGCACTAGATGCCATGGTCACCGTCTTAGATGGTGTCGGACCCAAAAACGCGGAAAAACTTGAAAAATTAGGCATCCAAACCCTACGGGATATGCTCTATCATTACCCCCGTCGTTACGACGATTATAGCCAAATGAAAACCATCAATCGGCTTAAATTTGGCGAAGAGATCACGATCATTGGCACAGTACAAAGTGCTAGGGTGCGCCCAACCAAAGGTGGGAAACTAAAGATCACCGAAGTGGTCGTCACCGACGGAAGTGGTGCATTAAGAGTGAACTGGTTCAACCAACCCTGGCTCACCAACACCCTCAAAGAGGGCGTCCATGTCGTCATTTCAGGAAAAGTTGAGCAATATCTCGGTAGATTAATTATGAGCAACCCCGAATGGGAACTGCTCGAAGAAGAACAATTACATACCAATCGAATTGTCCCCGTTTACCCACTCACCGCAAATATCACCCAACGTTGGTTACGTGGTCAAATGAACAAAGTAGTCAACTATTGGGCATTACGAGTGCAAGAAACCTTGCCCCAAAACGTAATTGATTCAGCAAAATTATTAGAACTCCCCGATGCTCTATTACAGATCCACTACCCCGATAGTAACGAAGCACTCAAGGCCGCCCAAGACCGCCTCGCCTTTGATGAGATCTTTTATCTTCAGATGGGCGTGCAGCGCCAAAAGCAGCAGTGGGCGCAGCGTGTCGCGCAAAAATATCAGGTTTCCGAAGAGTGGCTGACCTCCCAGAAAGCCCGTCTCCCCTATCAACTTACCAGTGCCCAAGATAAAGCTATTTCTGAGATTCGCAAAGACCTCAACAGCGGCCAGCCTATGAACCGTCTCCTCCAGGGAGATGTTGGATCGGGTAAAACGGTCGTGGCAGCCTTTGCGATCGGCATGGTCCTGCAAGCGAACAAACAAGCTGCTATCTTGGCCCCCACCAGCATTTTGGCTGAACAACATTATCAAAGTCTGATCAATCTAATGAGTGAGGGCGAGAACGCCCTTTTGAAACCCGACCAAGTACGGTTGATTATTGGGGCCACCCCCGAAAAAGAGAAATCTGAAATTCGTAGTCAATTAGCCGATGGATCGATCAAATTGATCATTGGCACTCATGCCTTATTAGAAGATCCCGTCATATTCCAGAATCTTCAGGTCGCCGTGATTGATGAACAGCATCGTTTTGGTGTCGAACAACGGGCTGCCCTCCGCCAAAAAGGTGAAAATCCTCACCTCCTGGTGATGACCGCCACTCCAATTCCGAGATCATTAGCCCTCACTGTCTTTGGCGATCTTGAACTGACCATCATTGATGAAATGCCTCCTGGCAGAATACCTGTCGATACATTTATCCTTACCTCCAGGGAGAGAGAACGGGCATACACATTGATCGAAAAGCAGCTTGCTGAAGATCGACAAGCCTTTATTATTTATCCATTGGTGGAGGAAAGCGAGAAAAGCAACAAACGCGCCGCAGTGGAAGAAAGTGAACGCCTCCAAAATGAAGTATTTCATAAACATAAAGTTGGGTTAATCCATGGGCGTTTAAAACAAGCCGAAAAAGATGAGATCATGACCCAATTTAGAGATAAAGAAATCGATATTCTGGTCTCAACCACCGTCGTCGAGGTAGGGGTAGATATCCCCAATGCATCGGTGATGCTGATCGAAGGGGCGAACCATTTCGGGTTGGCTCAACTTCATCAACTCCGTGGCCGAGTCGGCAGAGGCGCTGAAAAATCCTATTGCCTTTTGATCCCAGAAGATGACGCAAACACCGAAAACGAACGCCTGAAGGTCATGAGTGAGACCAATGATGGTTTTGTATTGGCAGAAAGTGACCTCAACCAGCGTGGGCCCGGACAATTTTTAGGCTCGCGCCAATCTGGCTTCTCAAAGTTTCAACTAGCCAGCATGACCAATATTCGTTTAATCGAAAAAGCCCGCCGAGAAGCAAGAAAATTAATTTCTGAAGATCCAAACTTAGAAAGAGAAGACCACAAGTTTTTGGCCCATACCCTCAATCTCCTATGGGAAAATGGGCAGGGAGATATAAGCTAATGATTAGAGCATTATTCCCCGCAACTTTTGATCCAATTCATAATGGACATATTGACATCGCCAACCGCGCTTCCAAATTCTTTGATGAGGTGGTGGTGGCAGTTTACGATCGCCCCATTAAATCCTTGCTTTTCAGCCCTGAAGAAAGAATGACCTTAGTCAATGAAACTTTCAAAGACCATAAAAATATTCGTGTCACCGGTTTTGGAGGTCTCACTGTAGATTTTTGCAAAGAAATTGATGCCCAAGTCATCGTTCGTGGCCTCCGTGTTTTTTCTGATTTCGAATATGAATTCAGACTAGCCCTAGCGAACAGGGAATTGGCCCCGGAAATTGAAACCGTCGCCCTGATCACCAGCAAAGAACATACCTTTCTCTCTTCGACAACGGTGCGTGAAATCGCCCTATTAGACGGTGATGTCTCCTCAATGGTTCCTGAAAATGTCGTGATTGCCCTCAGAAAAAAATATCTTGAAGGCAATCACGAGGAAATGGCAAACAGAACCTAAACATTTCACCAGTGAAATTTAGAAGGCGTGTTCAGTTGACGAATTTAGATTTTATGTGTAGGCTTTAGAATAATAGAGAGTTATTCTCCTGGTGAGCATAATTCTTGCAACAATCGTTAAAAATAACCTCCCATCATTATTTTTGAGGGTACAAATGGATATACTACATTTAGTAGACAGATTAGAAGAATTATTCAATGAAAGTCGCCCGATTCCATTTACAAATAATGTGATCGTTGATGAAGACCGCATGTTAGACCTCATTGATCAGATGCGAGTGGCGGTTCCAGACCAGGTGAAACAAGCCCAAAAGGTTGTCACCGAAAAAGATCGCATTCAAGCGCAAGCCCAAGAAGAAGCACAACGCACCATCCAGCTTGCCAGAGAAAAAAGCGAAGGTCTCGTTGACCGTGATTCGATCGTTGAGGCCGCTCAAACTCGTGCGCAAAAAGTTCTCGAGCAAGCGCTCTTAGACGCAGAAGCCACCCGCAATGAAGCCGATGATTATGTCTTAGAATCATTGACATCATTAGAGATTGAAATGGAAAGGATCATTCAGCAGGTTCGAAATGGCATTCGCACCGTTCAACATGCCAATCCCAATGTCAACCCTCCCACCGAGTAATTAAATTAATTAAAAACGGCGGCCTCTGCCGCCGTTTTTTTATTTAACCAATATAAATTCTTTCTATGATCCGAAAAAATCATTAGAAATCCTCCCTAAATAGCATATAATTCATTTCGAAAATAAACTAAAAACATAGGGAAAAATGAAGAAAAAAATATTACTTTTTATCATCGTCATCCTAGCAACTTTCACAATTTCTTTTGTTGTTTGGACAAATAACAGTAGTAAAGCGGAACAACCCGCCTTAGATGCACTCACATCTGATTCCTTGGTCTCATACACTCAAGAGGATTGGATCGTTTTTAGTCCCATTGCAAAGCAGGCAAACACCGGTTTTATCTTTTATCCTGGAGGAAAGGTTGAGCCAGAAGCCTATGCACCAGCCCTCAAAGAAATCGCAGCTCAAGGTTATTTGGTCGTAAATGTACCCATGCCGCTCAATCTAGCGGTTTTTGCCATAAATAAAGCTGATGAAGTCATCGAGGCATATCCAGAAATAGAGTCCTGGGTGATCGGTGGGCATTCCCTTGGTGGCTCCATGGCCGCAGCTTACGCTCAGAATAATCAAGAGTCCATCGATGGCCTGATTTTTTGGGCCTCCTATCCCGGCGGAGATATGACCGACCTAAAAATGCCAATACTTTCAATCTATGGCACCAACGATATGGGCATTGACGGCATCTTAGAAAGTGATGTGAATCTCCCAAATAACACCATTTGGGAAATTATTGAGGGTGGAAACCATGCCCAGTTTGGATATTATGGGGAACAAGAAGGGGACGGTAGTGCAACTATCAGTGCCGAGGATCAACAACACCAGATCATCAAATCGACCCTATCCTTTCTAGATCAGTTCTTCAACTAAGTTCTTTAAATCATAAAGAGGGCGTTTGCCCTCTTTATATTTATTATATTATTTTGTTTTTATTGTAGGGTTTTCAGCCAGCTTATTAAGGGCTCCCCACTTTTATCCAAATTCTCCACAACTGCCTCATAATAGACCGCAATATATTGCTTAAATAAACTATCAGGAAGATTTCTTTCTTTTAGTAAGCCTTGCAACCATGAAATATTTGGAAGCACATAATCCAAATTCCCCAAACTGAATGCAGCGCTAATATCATTAGCCAAAAAATCATTTGCATCACGTATAAAATCATTCATTCCCGGATCAGAAATTTTATTAAAATTGCGCATCACTCCCTTTTCGATCAACGCCTTTTGCGCTATAAACTGCGTTCGAGTCTCAGAATAATCTGGGATTTCCTCATAGTGTTCAATTTCAGGTTTTGCTCCCTTTAGGAGGTTTTCAATAACCTTCACTGCCTTCAATAGATCATCCCCTAAATATGTGCCATAAATATTGGAAATTATTTCCGGATTAGTACTAAAGATCAATCCCCCATATGCCAAATCGACTTTTTTATTCTTCAATGACTTCCCAATTTCAAACAGCATTGCCGCTGATGAGAGATGCATCGCCGTCATCACCACCAAATCTGGCTCCACAACCCCCATGGTTTCATCCAACTGGGGTAAAGGAACATTCGCCCCCAGGTAAACTACCTGCCATCCTCGGTTTCTTAAAAGGAAGCATAGTAGTAAGGAGGAAAAGCTATGTTGCTCTGTTTCCGGGCAGCCTAGCAGTACAGTGCCAGGCAATATCGGCGCAGCAGCGGAGGCGATCAAAACGTCCATTCTCCTCGTTGCCAATGCGGATGTAAAATGCTCTTGTTGCACCGTTGCTTCCCCTCGATACCATAACGCGCCTATTTCAGAAACACCCTTTTGAAGCACTTCAATACAAACCGTTTCTAAGGGGTATATCGCAAACCCTTGGGTCAATATTTGATCCGCTCTTTTCTCATCAAAATTCAAACATGCCTCGAGCCATTCCCTTCGAACTTCATCCAGGTTTTCTCCCACTAGTGGCAGGTCAGCTCCCTCCCCTTCCTTTTCTTCAATATTTAAGGGGTTCTTTTTTTGTTCAATAATACTATTCCAATACGCCACCGCTTGTTTTATCCGCATACCTTCTTTTTGGCGATCCAGCAGCCATCGAATCGTTTCGATATCATATTGAGAATATAAGCGATGCCCCCCCTCGGTGCGTTGCGGTTGAGGCAATCCATAGCGTCGCTCCCATGCTCGCAAAGTATCGGCTTTGATATTTGTTTCCATCATCACTACATTAAGATTAAATCGAGCAGAGCGATCAAAAATATTTGTCATTAATCCAAACTCCTTATGGCACTTCTATCAATAAGGATACCAAACCGTTTATTATTTGTCAATATTATCTGTGCAAATACTTGACATTTTTGATAAACTGTGTAAAAATACTCCTAATAACAAATTGTAACGTATAAATTGGCTCAAAAGAGGAAACAAAAATGTCATTTTATTTATCAATCAGAGAGGTTTGGCGAAACAGAGGAAGGTTCGTTCTTTTCAGTTTGGTCATTGCCCTTATCACCATCCTTGTCCTTTTCGTTGCCGCGCTTGGTAACGGTTTGGCAAATGCAAATCGCCAATTCATAGACAAGCTCGATGCAGATTTAATCGTCCTCCAAGAAAATGTCGATCTCAATCTCACCAGCAGCAGGATTACTCAGGATAAATTGGAGGATATCAAAAGTATTGCCGGTGTTGCCGAAGCAGGGCTCCTCGCCTTCAGCTCAGCCACCCTAGTATTTGACAATGGACTGGAAACATTAGATGTCTCCATCATCGGAGTTACCCCCGGAGAATTGGGAAACCCCAGCCTATTAGAAGGAAATCCCTTAAACAATTCGAGTGCTAATGAAATTATTATTGACAATAAAGTAGCCGATAATATCGGTCTCCAAGTGGGCGATCAAGTATCTCTTCGCAGCATCCAAGGCGAGGACGAATCCTTTTTCGACCTCACAATCGCCGGCATTACCGACGAGCGGCAATTCTTTTTTGCCTCCTCGGTCATCATGTCTCTTACAACCTGGAACGAAGTTCGCCCCCAAGCTTCCCCCGCCCCACAATCCGGTGATGTTTTAGGAAACATGGTCGCCGTAAAATTGGCCGACGGAGTTGACCAATCCATCATCGAAGGTAGATTGATCAATACGATTGAAAAGATTGAGGTTGCCGACAAGATCACCGTGATCGAAGCCCAACCCGGATATGGCCCTCAACAGGCAACCGTCAATGCACAAAAAGGCTTTGCCTATTTGATCGGCGTATTGGTGGTCGGTGGATTCTTCCAAATTCAAACCCTACAAAAAGTGCCCCAATTGGGCATGCTAAAAGCGATCGGCACCGACAATCGCACAGTAGGTGCTGCCGCATTGATGCAGATCATTATTGTGACCATCATCGGCATTCTGATCGGTGGCATCGGGGTCTTCCTGCTCTATTTGGGCATTCCTGACAGCGTTCCCTTGAGCTTCAACGTCCCCACAGTCCTCACAGCAATCGGTTCCCTTTTACTTATCGGACCCATTGGCGGATTAGTCTCGATCCGGATTGCATTAAAAGTAGAACCCCTAACCGCCATTGGTTTGTCATCCTAAGGAGAAAAACATGACCACAGCATTAGAAATTACAAAAGTTAGTAAAATTTATGGAAAAGGCGACAACGCAGTCAAAGCTGTCGACCAAGTTTCGTTAGACGTAAAAGCCGGGGAGTTTATCGCCCTGGTTGGCCCAAGTGGATCCGGTAAAACCAGTTTATTAGCCATGTTAGCTGCCCTGCTCTCCCCCAGTGAGGGAAGCATCTTCATCGACAATAGCGATCTAAGAAAAATGGCAGAAAAAGAAAGAACCCGTTTCCGCAGGGAAAAGATCGGTTTCACATTTCAAGCCAACAATCTTGTCCCTTATCTCACTGCATTAGAAAATGTCTCCCTAATGCTAAAATTAAATAACGTGGGCAACAAAGAAAGCATTCAAAAGGCCGAACAAATCCTTGTGCGATTAGGTCTTGAAGATCGTTTATCAAGTTTCCCCCGCCAACTATCCGGTGGGCAAAAACAAAGGGTTGCTATTGCCCGAGCATTGGTCCACAATCCCAGCTTAGTTTTAGCCGATGAACCCACCGCCAGCTTAGACACTGATCGCGCCTACCAAGTCGTAAAAACATTTTCCGATTTGATTCACGAACAGGGTCGTGCTGGCATCATGGTCACCCATGATCTCCGCATGACCAAACACGTCGACAAGATCGTCCAAATGGTAGACGGAAAGATCGTCAACATCATTTCCAATCAAATTGAGATCGAAGCCCTGTCCGCTAACGATTCCTTTGGCATGCCAATACAAATCCCGCAAAATACCTCATCTCAACTGAATATCCCCCTAGCTCCGCCACCCACAGTTTCCACCCCGGCAAGAGTATAGAAAAAGAATACTAAAAAAAACCAGCAAGATGCTTTGCTGGTTTTTTTGCGATTTAAATATAATTGAATATTTCTTATTTTGAATAAAATTCCCCAAACAACAATCTTTCTCGATCAAATCTCACCAATACAATCACAAAAAGTAGCAGATCTACAATTAGGAAAATCCAAAGAAATAATGGCAAAGATGTCTCAGTATTGAAATAATTAGAGAATTTAACAAGAATAATATCCGAGTATTTAGGAAATAATGGTCCTATTACAAAAGCTGGAATTAGCAATGGAATAATAAATGGTACTAGTTTATTCTGAGCCTCAAACAATGTTGCCGAGTAAAGAGAAGAATTTATTCCAGCCACACTAATAAAAATAGATAATAGCAGGCTTCCAAGAACCATCCCGATCAAAAGATCAATCGGATAAAAAATAATCTCCCCCATTGAATGGAATATATTGACGACAATTAACCCGATCAGCATATTGACCAATGCAACCCCCCATCCAATTAGCACAGCCATCCCTGTTTTACCGATCACAATCGAAATGTTTCTTGCGGGAGTTGCCAACAAAGGTTCTAGGGTCTTTGCAATTCGCTCTCCCACGATAGAATTCGGGGTAATAAATCCGATCACAACAAAAGGAATCAGGAAGATAAATGGAAAAGCCATGATTGGAGAGTCGATCCAATTTGCCTCCATTTTAATGGGTTCATATATCGCAAAACCAGCAGTAATAACTAATATTGGGTACGCACCCACCTGAAAATTTGCTAAGGATAAGAATGTCCTCTGCAAATCCTCCCATTCTTTATTAAAAATTATCGCGATATGCTTTAGCATAAATATATTTCCCAATTAACAATAAATATATTATTGCATAAAGCACAATATCGAGTCAAATTAATTTCATTTATTGAAAAATGTTTGTCTAAACCCCTGCAAAATGAGTAAAGTGATAAGAGATTTTTCCATCCCTCAACCCCAAGGTATCTTTCCCATTAAACACTTGTCCTTCATTAGAGGTCGCTTCCCAATTAAAATGTCGTGAATTTCTTGAACCTGTTTTATTGGTGAGTTTGAATTCTGCGCCGGGCAAGATCTGGTCAAAGCAGGTTTGATACCAGCTCATTATTCGTTCAGTCCCCTGAATCGTTCGGTTTGCGTTGATATGCACCCCATCCTGGGTATACAAACTACCAATCTTCAATACATCATATGAATTCAAAGCCTCAATTAACTCATCCGTCACATCATTTTCTTCAGGAGCGTCCACCCATTCATAATCTCGAATCACATTCCATTGGTTTGGCAGTATGTTTCGGCAATTATCCCAACTCCAAAAATTCGTCGCCGGAATTCCTAATTCGGTCACCGCTTCCAAATAAGCTTGCACATCTTCCACGGTCGGCTCCCATCCATCATAAGCATAGACGGATCCTGTAGGAATAATTGGACGATTAGGTTCAATATCTTGATATTCACTGATCGATCTTGTCAATTGCCCCGCCGGGTTATGAGCTCCCTGCCAATAGATCTGCGGCATATTATAGTCACAATAATCCAGAAATTCTTTATAAGGAAATTGCGGATGATAACTCGGGAATCGATAAGAACTCAGGGCCATCGGCAGGTCGGGGAGAGCCTCTCGCATTTCCTCCATAAACTTTTTTGCCACCAAATCCTTTCCCGGTGTTTTAAATTCATATTCCGCATTTGCCACAAATCCATCCAGCCCTAATTCCAAAATCCGCTCATAAGATACCCGCGCTTCGTTCACCGGGTCAGTGCCCCGCAAATAATGCCATCCCCAAACCTGAATCCCATTACTTTGCAATAAATCTGTTAAGGGTTTTGCCAGGTCAAAATTACTTTCTCGGTCAAAATTAAATTTATTCACCCCATCCGCGATCTTAATCAGCACATGGGTAAGATTGGCTTTCCGCACATCATAGAGGATCGAATTGATATCCCCCCCATTACAATATCGAATCTGCCAAATAAAAAAACCTTTTCCCGTTAATGTCATAACCTTATCTCCAACATAGTTATCTTTTTACAACCAAATAAACCATGTTACTAAATAAAAATTGCATCTATAAAAATCTGGAGTTAAACTCCATATCTCTATAGATGCAAGAATCTTGCCTATTTGTAGATTAGCACTAGAATATATGGATTAATGCTCGATTACACCTCGAACGCCCATTCACCATCTTTCATGATCGCTTCCATAGTCCCATCAGAAAGCATCCCATCCACATTCATCTCCCCAGAGCCGATCATGAAATCCACATGGATCAGGCTTTTATTCCCACCCGCCGCTACATATTCTTCATCAGACATCACTCCCCCGCCCTCTAAGCAGAATCTAAAAGAACGTCCTAGCGCCAGATGATTAGACGCGTTTTCATCATATAAAGTATTCAAAAACGTCAGCCCCAATTGTGAGATCGGTGTCTGATGGGGAACCAATGCGACTTCACCCAAAAACTTAGCCGGTTCATCCGTGTCCAACAACGCCTGAAGGGCTTCTTCCCCTTTCTCTGCAGAAAAATCGACTACCTTTCCGTTTTCAAATGTGAATTGGAAATTCTCAATTAATTTTCCCTGAAAACTCAGGGGTTTTGTAGAACTCACCACCCCACTGGTTTTCCCTCGATGAGGACTTGTAAACACCTCTTCAGTGGGCAAATTCGGCACAAAAGAAATCCCAGATGTTGTTGTTGGGCTGCCACCTTCCCAAATATGTCTATCGGGCAATCCCAAGCTCAGATCCGTGCCTGGTGCAGTCAGTCTCAGTGACGAATATTGCTTATCGGTAAGATACTCTTTCCTCTTCCCCAGATTTTCAAATTGTTGGGTCCATGCCTCCACGGGGTTTTCTTCGTCTAATCTGCAAGCTTTGATCACAGCATCCCAAAGTTTTTCCTCTGCATCTTCTTGAGCATCATCAGGAAAAACTCTTGCTGCCCAAGCTGGCGTTGGAGGATTAACAATCAGCCATTGAAGCTCACCTTTTCCACGTTGAATATTGTATTTTTCTAAATATTTCGCATGAACCTGTGCCACTTTTGATATATCATCAGGATGTACATCTTTCAATAGATCAGGGTCTTTTCCCCATACATACAAAAATGCATCTCCCCGCTCCGCAGATTGGATCACCCCATCCGCCTCCCAATTTGGATATTCTTCAAAAGAATCCTTTGGCGCGTTTTCCAACCGGATTTTATCGATTTGTTCATCGATCCAGTTTATTGAAACCAACTTGCTTCCATTTTTATATGCAGCTTCAGTCACTTTTCTCACTAAAGGCGCAACCTCCAAAGGAGACGCATAAATAAATAGTCTCTGCTCTGGTTGTAAGTTCAAACAAACCTTCACGATCAATTCAGCATAATGATTCAATATAATATTAAATTTTTCCTCGTTCACATTTCCTCCAACTAAATTCGATTATTCTTCAATCTCTACACCTTCTAAACCCAAGGATTCTGCAATCCCCTGCATCGCTTCTAGCACATTCCCCACATGCGCCCATTGCTCGATTCCAAAATCCTCAAAAGCTTCAAACATTTCTTCGCGATTAGTCCCTGCAGCAAAACTCAAATTTTTCCATTTCTTTTTAATGGATTTAATTTTAACATCCTTGATCGCCTTTGATGGGCGAACCAAAGCGGTTGCAGTGATCAATCCAGTGATCTCATCACACGCATATAAAGTTTTCCTCACCAAGCTGTCCCGCGGCACCCCAGTATGATCCGCATGGCTCAGGATAATTTGAATAATTTCCTCAGTTACACCTTTCTCTCGCAAAATTACTGCCCCCGCATGAGGGTGTTTTTCCAGGCTTGGGTGAATCTCCCAATCAAAATCATGTAATAGCCCGATCACTCCCCATAAGTCTTCATCCTCCCCAAATTTTCGTGCATAAAAACGCATGGCAGCTTCCACAGAAAGCATATGTCGAAACAAACCTTCATTTTGAATAAACTCGTTGACAATTTCTAAGGCCTCAGCTCGGTCCGTCATCTTTCCTCCAAGTTTTTTTTGACAATTAAATTTGTTTTTTCCACCCGATATAGAAAACGCAATGATTCATTTATAAAAATAGGCCTGGGGGTTTAGCCCCAGGCCTATAATAACTAACGAAAAAATTTCCTAAACAAACCGTTTTCGGATATTGGAACTGATATAGTCCAAGGTCGCAACCGTAATAGCGATCAACCAAACTGCCAATCCAGCATTATCATATTGGAAGAGGCGTATCCACTGGATCAAGATAAAGCCAATACCCCCACCACCAACCAAACCAATTACTGTGGACATACGAACATTGATATCCCATCGATAGATCGTGAAGGAGATGAAAGGAGGCAAGATCTGCGGCACAACTGCAAACACGATCGTCTGTAGTCGATTCGCACCGGTCGCCTGTAAGGCTTCGATGGGTCCCGGATCAATACTTTCTATTGATTCGGAATAAAGTTTTCCCAACGCAGCAACAGTATGCAAGGTTAACGCGATGAAACCTGCGAAAGGTCCAGGGCCGATCCAAATCACTGCCACAAGTCCCCAGATCAGCGGTTCTATTGATCGGATAATATTCATGATCGTTCGGGTAGTCGTATATGCGATCATTCCAACATTGATATTTCGGCTTCCACCCTGACGCAAGGCGTAGTAGAAACCAAGAATCCCAAATAGGATCGCGCCGCCAATTGCAAAGGTCATTTCGGTTTCAGCAGCTAATTCTGCTTTAAGGGGAATTCCGCGAATCCCACGGCTAAACCCTAGGCCAAGTAAATAACCTGGGGCTACACCAATCAGGGTCATCCCAATCACAGAAAGAATTGTGTCGCCGTTTTTTCCCAAAAGTTTAGATAGGTATTCAAATAACCGTCCACCTAAACTCATGAACAGCCAACTAATCCCAAATAATAAAAGGATCGCGATCATTAATATTGGAATCGGTGCTTTATCCAATCCGCCAAACAACTTGATGATCTGAGTCATCGTCACGCCAGTAAGCCCAACCCCCACAACTAGTCCAATCACCCCGCCCACCATTTTGGCCAATGTCTGCACAATCGAAGCCATTAGGTTTCGAGCCGCAAGGAAACTTAAGGGGAAAGCCAAGATGATCCCGAAGAAAGTTGCCATTAGTCCTAGCATAATGGTTTCCAACATACCCTTAAGCGCAAGTTTCATTTCATCGCTTAAGGCTCCAGTAAACCTTTCTTCGCTTTTCTCACGGACAAGAATAGTATGGATCTGATCTCCAACTGCTGTAGCAATCACAGTCATTTCAGGGATGTACAATTTGGTCTCAAATTCACCACGCTCATCCATGATGATATCGGTTTCGCCAACGCCTCGGGGTTTAAATGGGTTGCCGATCGGGTTTCTCCACCAGATCTCAACCTTTTGTCCGGGGGTAAATCCACCTCCGAAGATCGTGATTTCTGTCCCAAAAGTAACCTTCCCCTGCAGGTCGCGCGTGGTTAATTCCCCACATGTATTATCAAGGCTGATCCATGTTTCCCCATCCATAGGAAGGTTCGCATCTGGACCCACCGAACCTGCTGGGCATGGGGCTTGAATTTTTTGTGCAACTTCAAGCACATCTTGCTCAAATGCAAAAGCGCTTCTCCATGGCCAAGTAAGGCGGGTTAAGATGATCTGAGTATCTGTATACTCACTTATGGCTTTATTCAAATCAATTTCGGTGATTTGATATCCTAAACTAAAGATCAATAAGCAGAGGACCAATACCGCAAAACCCAAGGAAGGCATTGCTTCTCCTGCTTTTAATGCACCAATCTTACCTGCATCAAAAGCCTGCCAAATCCAAAAAGCTGCTAGAGCCCCGGCAGAAAATATTGTCGTAGTAAGGTATACCGTTTTCAGCTCAGCTACAGTTCCGGCTAATTCTAAAACCGGTCCACTAAGTAAAAAAATCAGAATGAAATAAAGGAGTCCCACTCCATAACCGCTAAAGGCTTGGGCTGTTTTATCCTTTATGATGTATTTATTTAATAAATAATTGAGGGACATTAAAAAGATCAATAATGCGCCCATTTCCAATACACTAATAGCAAAGATTTTAAAACTCAAAGCAAAATTGGGGTAACGAGCACGCTGACCGATTGTCCAAATACTCAAACTTCCCATTAAACCCACGCCAATTAATATCGTAAGACCTCGCTGCCATTGTTTAGCAAGCATCTGTCCTAAACCAGGCAGGATTAATGAGAGAAATGTATGGAGAGGAGACTGTCTGTTTTCGTTTGAAATTTTATTATTCATAATGATATCCCTCTACTCTCCACCAAGGCGTTTCGCGTCTTCACCATAGATCTCTTTGAAACGCTCATCGGTAATCTTTTTGACATCATCTTTTGTTCCCTGAAACACGACTCGCCCATCACGTAGGCCAATCACTCTTGTAGAATATCGCTGCACCAAATCTAAAAAGTGCAAACTGCACATCACGGTGATGCCATCTTCTTGATTTAATTTTTCAAGGCTACCCAAGATGGAGTGCGCCAAAACTGGGTCAAGACTAGCCACCGGTTCATCTGCCAATATGATCTTAGGTTCTTGCATTAAGGCCCGAGCAATTCCAACCCGTTGTTGTTGTCCACCACTCAGCTCATCAGCCCGATTACTGGCTTTTTCAGGAATGCCCATTCGCTCTAAGGCTTTATGAGCACGTTCTATATCAGCCCGGCTAAAACGATTGATCAAACTCCATGAGGAAGGAGTATATCCCAATCGTCCTGAAAGTACATTAGTCAACACACTTGAGCGTTTTACCAAATTGAAATGTTGGAAGATCATGCCGATCTCTCTTCGAGTGGCAAGCAAATCTTGTTGATTTAGTTTGGTAATATCTTTGCCATTCCAGATAATTTTCCCCTCTGTAGGCTCAATCAAACGATTGATACATCTTAATAAAGTAGATTTTCCTGAGCCACTTAAACCAATAATGCCCAGAAATTCGCCATCAGCTACTTCGAAACTAACATCCCTGAGGGCCACTGTGCCATCGGGATAGATCATGGTGAGATTTTCTATGATTAACATTTTACTTTTCCAGGGGAAATGGGATGAACTTGTTGGGGTTCAAAGAAGGGAAGGGCATTTGGCCCTTCCCTTTGTTTCTTGAATTCTTTGTGAAGATTAATTGATCAAGTCTTCGATATTCAAGCCAGCAGCGTCAAGCTGTTGTCGGAAACCATCGTAGAAGGAATCATCTACAACTTCCATTCCACTCCAGCTATACACACTCATCAATATTTCCAAACCTTCATCACTATCTGCCAAACCCATAAATACGTCTACCAAAGCGCTCTTGGTTTCAGCATCAAGATCTGGGTGGAAGCTGATATTGTCATTGGGGATTGGAGCAGATTCTGCGATAACAAGCACAACGTCCATTACATCTGGGAAATCGCCTTCAACGTTGCCGCGAGCATCCACAAATGTGGAACCAGCTTCACAGGTGCCATCTAAAATGCTAAGAATTACACCATCGTGTCCACCAGCATCAACGATCTCTGCGAGATCATTTTCTGGGTCAATACCTTCAGCTTGCATAGCAATGCTTGGAACCACCCAACCAGAAGTTGAGGTGGGGTCAGGGCGGCAGAATGTGTGTCCTGCCAGGTCTGCAACACTTTCAATGCCAGAATCTGCGTGGACAACAACTTGACCACTATAGAAGGTACTACCATATCGAGCGGAAGCAACACCGACATCAGCACAACCACGGGCGGAGGCCAACACATAGTTAAAGGTGTTTAAGGCACCAATGTGGGCTTCGCCATTACACATGGCTTCAACGGCTGCTGAGAAGTCTGTGGTTACCAGTGGGCTAACTACCAAACCGGTTTCCTCTTCGATCGCTGCTGCTAAATCTTCAGCGCCAGCAAGTACGGCTTCAGTATCTTGGGAGGGAACCAAAACCCAAATAAGGGGGTTTTCTTCTGTACCCAGAGCATATTCTTTTGGTCCGCATGCTACGATCATTAATGAAACGAGCACCAAGAGACCTAATATGACGAAAAACTTTTTCTTCATGTCTTCTCCTTGAAACGTTATATTGAATTAGTCGTGAGATCATTTCCCACTAATAAATAATAGCCCTAAATTGGTCAGAATGCAAGCAAACTGTAATTAATATTAGCTTTATTAATATCCCCATATTGCGCATAAATTCCTATTCCTATGGTTTTTATCCAATTCCCTTGCTTCCCCCCTAAAATATCTGTATACTTGTATTTATCCAACCATTATCCACTCATAAATCCAGCTCAATTCTTTTATTATTACCTTTCAAGGAGTCAACCCATGATCAAAAAAAGAAGGCTATTTAAACTCAGTTTGCTCGTTCTCACCCTCATTATTCTCCTTCCCGCCTCAATCGTTTCAGCCCAAACTGGAGATGATCCATGGGAGTATGAACAAGCGAGTTGCCTCCTAATCGACCATAATTGGTTTCCTGCAGAATATCCTCATTTGAATGCCAGTGAGCCCCATCTTATTACCTCCCTTACACTCAGCGGTTTTGGTTTCACATTTAATACCGATTATGTCGAACCCGGTTCAACTTGGACAGTATATTACAACGATATGTTTGAGCTGGAAACCACTGTAGACCAATTTGGTCGGGCAATGGTTTATTTTGGCCTATGGTCATACGGCACCTATCCATATACCTCAACCCTAGTGGCTCCCGGTTCCACCGAAGTCATGGATGGTCCCAGTGGAAACATCATCGTTGACGCCCTTGAATTCCTAGAATGTTCATTAGATTTCCTCCCCCACTATATAGCCCCTGCAACCAATACCCCTCAACCGATTCAAGACTCTCCCCCCACCAACACCATTACACCCGAACCCTCCCTTTTTGATGATTCCCCTGCCATTGTGGAAGACTTCCCCGACATTTCCGTTTCTGACCTCGGGTTTTTCTCCAGAATAGCAGATTTCCTCCTCTCCTCCTGGTACATCTTTTGCTGTTGTGTCATTTTGATCGTAGCGCTCATTGTGATAACGATCGTATACTTCATCCGAAGAAGAAAACGCCCCCAACCAGATCAGGTCGAAGAGCTTGATCAAAAATTAAAATAGTTAGGAGAACTTAAATTGCTAAAAAGAAGAGTCGGAGAATGTTTTCCGGTTCTTCTTTTTTAAGGTTATGCCTTGTAATGTAAATTCCCCAAGGGTAAAATTCTTTTCATGATCACCAAAAGAAGCGAAGCCTATCAAAACGCCCTAGATTACGTATTTAAGTTCATTGATTATAGTCGTACCCATCAAGAAAATATCGCCGCAGAGAATTTTCATCTGGAGCGCATGCATCAATTTCTGGCTATACTGGAAGACCCCCACAAAAAGTACAAAACAATTCATGTCGCTGGCACAAAAGGGAAAGGTTCTGTCTCCGCTTTATGTGCTGGCGCGCTACAAGCACAAGGGTATAAAGTGGGCTTATACACCTCCCCCCACCTTCATGAATTCACCGAACGAATTCAAATAGATCGAATCCCCGTTTCCCAACCAGATTTTGCCAAACTAGTCAATCAAATAAAATCCGCAGTAGACCAAGTACCCCAACTCACATCCTATGAGATCCAAACCGCCCTTGCCTTCCTCCACTTTGCCCAAGAAAAAGTAGATATTGCTGTCATAGAAGTCGGCCTTGGCGGAAGATTAGATTCCACAAACGTGGTTTCCCCCCTAGTCTCCGTTATAACATCTCTCTCTCTAGATCACACTTTCATCTTAGGCAATACCTTAGCCGAGATAGCTGGGGAAAAAGGGGGCATCATCAAAGAAAACACGCCGGTCGTCACAGCACCCCAAGAAAAAGAAGCAAGTGATATGCTCAAACAAATTGCCAAAGAGAAAAATGCCAATTATACTGAAATTTCCAAAGATATTCAATTTCAGGTGGAAGACCAAGACCTCGAAGGTCAAACCATAAGTGTCGGTGGTGAAATCTCATTAAGATCCACCCTACTTGGCCCCCATCAAGCCGAAAATATGGCTTTGGCATATTTAGCCCTGGATCGCGCTAGGGAAAGAGGATTAACGATTAGTAATGCATCAATTACCAAAGGTTTTTCCGAAGTCAAATGGCCCGGTCGTTTTGAAATCGTTCAAAAAGACCCCTATCTCATTTTTGATGGTGCCCATAATCAACATTCAGCGAAAATGCTGGTAAAAACATTAATCGAATATTTCCCAGACATTCCCGTTTCCCTCGTTTTCGGTGCATCTGAAGACAAAGACATAGATGGCATGTTTCAAGAATTATTGCCCTATGTCCAAGTATTTATTCCGGTCAAATCCACCCATCCCCGCGCCGCTAATCCCAAAACACTTGCTCAAAAAGCTGAAAAATATTCCCCAAAAATACTAAAATCTGAGTCAATAGACCAAGCATTTGACCTTGCACTCACCTCCGCAGAGGGAAATGGTTTAATTTTAGTGACTGGAAGCCTTTATTTGGTAGGTGAAGCGCGTTTCTCATGGTTTACTCGCGTCAAATAACAGAGGTATAATAATTCTTCAATATTGACCTGGAGAACAGAGGTTATGGCAGAACAAGAGTTAAATTCTCAACAGGACGAAATAAATCCCGAAGAAATGCAGCGTCGGGCAGAAGAATTAGAAACAATACTCGATATTCCCACAGATGAAGATGGGTTTATATATTGTCCTGTTCTCCCCCTTCGGGATGTGATTCTATTTCCCCATATGGTCGCCCCCTTACCGATTGGCCGAAGCTCTACCGCAAAAGCAATAAAACAGGCCATGAAAGAACACCAGATCATGTTGTCCATTCCACAAAAAGATCCCAATCAGTTAAAACTTAAAATAGATGATTTTTTGAAGATTGGTGTGACTGTCGCCATCAGCGAATCTTTCTCCAGTGATGGTCAAGATATGATCATATTGGCCCAAGGGCGTCACCGCATCGAAATCGTTGAATTCATTACGGATCAGCCAGTTTTATATGCCCGCGGCAAGGTTATCGAGGAATCCAAAAAACCAAATGCTGAACAAGATGCACTAATGCGACGCCTCATGCGTAGGTATGAACGCTACGCAGAAATGAATGACCAGCTCCCCGCAGAAACCCTCCTCTATCTATACAACATAGATGAACCCGGTTGGCTTGCAGATATGGTCACCAATTCATTTTCCCTCCGGTTAGATGACCGACAAAAATTACTTACCTTGCTAAACATCAACGAAAGATTGGCACTGATTGAAAAACTCTTATTAAGAGAAATTGATGTATTAGAGATCGAACAGGAATTAGATGCCCGGGTACATGATGATGTTGAACGCGATAATTGCGAAAATCACCTCAGAGAAAGAATGCGGATTATTCAAGGTGAATTGGGGGAAGAAGATCCCTGGGCAAGGGAACTGAAAGAATTAAAAGCCAAAATTAATGATGCTGCCCTTTCAGAGGAAGTTGAAAACGCCGCAATAAAAGAATTAGAACGGCTATACCAAATGCCTCCCATGTCCCCTGAAGTTGGGGTCATCCGTACCTATATCGATTGGATCCTAGATTTACCCTGGAACGATGAAACCGAAGATAATTTAAATGTCACCCATGCAAAAAGCATCTTAAATGGAAATCATTTTGGGTTGGATAAAGCAAAAGATCGAGTGTTGGAATATATCGCCGTCAAAAGCCTAAAACCCAATAAATCGCGTCAACCCATATTATGTTTCGTCGGCCCCCCCGGTACCGGAAAAACCTCCCTCGGCCGCTCTATTGCCGATGCTTTGGAACGCAAATTCGTCCGTCTTTCTTTAGGCGGCGTAAGAGACGAAGCAGAAATGCGCGGTCATCGCCGCACCTATATTGGCGCACTTCCTGGGCGCATCATCCAAATCATGAAACGCGCTGAAACCATCAATCCTTTATTCGTATTAGATGAAATTGATAAGTTGGGTGTTGGGTTTAGGGGAGATCCCGCCGCTGCATTATTAGAGGTTTTGGATCCTGAACAAAATAACACATTTTCGGATCATTATTTAGAAATCCCTTACGATCTCTCCAAAGTGATCTTCATTACCACCGCAAATTCACGTGATGATATCCCCTGGGCACTATTAGATCGCATGGAAGTCATCGAATTCCCTGGTTACATCGAAGAAGATAAGATCTCTATAGCAAAACAATTCTTAGTCAATCGCCAAGTGGAATATGCTGGATTAGACGAAAATGAAGTGACCTTCTCTGATCAAGCATTACAAACCATCATCCGCAGCTATACCTTCGAAGCCGGGGTTAGAAACCTTGAACGTGAAATTGGTAGAACTTGCAGAAAAATTGCTCGCTTAAAAGCAGAAGAAAAAAGATTTCCCACCCGCATCACCGATACGGTAATAAAACGTTTCCTCGGCCCAATTCAATTTTTTGAAACAGATGCAGAACGTGAGGATGAAGTCGGCGTGGCGACTTCCGTTGCCTGGACCATGGGCGGTGGGGATATTATGCCCATTGAAGTCCTTCTTTTTGAGGGGAAAGGAACATTACAGATCACCGGCCAAATTGGGGATGTCATGCAGGAATCTGCACAAGCCGCAATGTCCTATCTCAAATCCCGTGCAAAAGAATTCAAGATTAAACCAGAACGCTTTGAGGAAACAGACGTCCATGTGCATGTCCCTGAGGGAGCCATTCCGAAAGATGGTCCCAGTGCCGGAATCACTATTGCCACCGCCATCATTTCAGCATTTACTGAAAGAAAAGTTCGAAAAGACGTGTGCATGACCGGTGAGATCACTCTGCGCGGTCGTGTTCTACCGATCGGCGGCCTCCGCTACAAAGTTTTAGCAGCCCACCGTTCCGGATTAAAAACGGTCATCATCCCCGAGAAAAATAAAAAAGACCTCGTCGAAGTACCCAAAAGAGCTCAAAATGATCTTGAGATCATTCCCGTATCCCACATGGACGAAGTTTTAGATATTGCCCTTTTGCCCAAAGAAAAGATCGCCCGCAAATCTACGACCACCTCAAAACAAACAAGCAAAAAAGATAAATCCAGTAATCGAATAAGTGCCACAGATTAATTAATAATGGGGTTTGATGCTTAGGATTTTTAATCCAAGCTGTTTTTGGTTACAGTCATTCCAGCTATGAGGAGCAATAATGAAGTCAAGAAGATTTGGAACACTACTAATATTTATTCTTCCGATTATTGCATGCAATATCACTGCACCTGATTTATCCGAACCAACTGCAACTAACGCTGTTCCAGACCCAGGCTCACAGGTGACCGCCACCATCCCTCCCACAAACATACCCGCACCAGAAATCCCTGAGGAAGGACTAGAAGATATCTATTTGCAAATTCCTGGTGCAATGTCAGAGGTAACATCTCCCCTACAAATTTCAGGTCTGGCAGACGCCACCTTTGAGCAAAACCTGGTGATAAAGCTTACCGACACTTCTGGAGCATTAATATCCATGGTTGCAACAAACATCAATGCCGATATTGGGCAAGGGGGACCCTTCAAAGCGAGTGTGGCATTTTCTGTCTCCGCAGAAACGCAAGCAAGGCTTTCTATTTACCATAACAGCCCGCGAGATGGCGGCCTTATTCACCTTACTAGCATTCCGATAAAATTATTCCCCGGTGGAAGTAACACGATCAATCCCAGCCCTCTACCTATTGAAACCATTAGTATTGAAACGCCGATCCAAAACCAGACCATCAACGGGGGTTCTATCTCATTCTCCGGCCAATCAGGATATTTCTTTGAAAGCAACCTCAGCGTCACTCTTTGTGGAGAAGGCGGAAGCGGCAGTGTGGATCAGATTTGCGGTACATCCGATAACATCTTGTTAGAATCCTTTGTAACTATTGCTTCCCCCGATATTGGGTTACCTGGGCCATTTAGTGGCTCAATCATTTATTCCGTAACCGAACCCACCCATGCTAGACTCGTGATCTTCGCAAGATCGCCAATGGATGGAGGCATCGAACACCTCAGCAGTGTAGATATCCTTCTAAATCCATAAATTTTTTCTTTTCTATTCAAATTAGATCTTGCTTTGATCGGATCTGATTTTGGAGATTTTAATGTTAGAACAGCCAGTCGTCATTATCACCGGGGCCTCCTCGGGAATCGGTGCAGCCAGCGCGCGTTTATTTGCCAGATCTGGTTACCGTGTGGTGCTTGCTGCCCGAAGAGTAGAAAAATTAGAAGCTTTGGATAAAGAGATCACCGTTGAGGGTGGAGAAGCTATCGCCATAAGTGTGGATGTCGGTAAAATAGACGCCATCCAGGAAATGGTGAACAAAACACTTTCAGCATACGGACGAATTGATGTTTTGGTCAATAATGCAGGATTTGGACGAACAAAATGGCTGGAAGAACTTGACCCAGTCACGGATATCGCAGCTCAAGTGCAAGTCAATTTATTAGGGTCGATTCAATCTGCCCGAGCAGTACTCCCAATTATGATTAAACAGGAAAGCGGTCATATCATTAATGTCGCATCTTTAGCGGGTTATATTGCATCACCCACCTATAGCGTTTATGCTGCCACAAAATTTGGTCTGCGTGGATTTACCGATGCACTGCGTAGAGAAGTTGGTGTTTTAGGGATAAAAGTGTCCGCTATTTATCCTGGTGCAGTAAAAACAGAGTTTGCCAGCCATATGCAAGCAGAAAGAAAAACGGGCATTACCACCCCAGAAGCCTTGCAGCTCACCCCAGAAAAAGTTGGGCAGGCAATTCTGAAAATAGCAAATGGAAGACGAAGTAAATCTGTGGTCATCCCTGGAATATCTCGTTTGGGTCTCTGGTTTGAAATGCTCTTCCCCCGTTTAAACGATTGGATCATTGAACAAACCTTTACCAAACCCGAACGGCTCGATTAACCTAATTCTTGCTCAAATACCTTCCGGTTTTCCAATATCCAATTTTTTAAAAGCTCTTCCGCAGGAATCTTTTCTTCCCACCCTTCCCCGTCAAAAAACTGATCATATCGACAGCTAATCAATTCTTCCAATCCCTGAATCCTTTTACTATCGGGATATTTTTCGTGCATATGCAAAGGATAATTAACAATATGAGGAAGTTCAGTGATACTTTCTTTTGAAATCCCAGACAACAACACGCCCGTCAAAACCGCTTGGTGAAAAAATATTTTATAAAGAGCTGATTTACCGTAGTGTTCTAAATACCTTTCTTTAGAAAATAATCGGTCAAAGGCTTTTGCCCATTTTTGAAGAACTCCATCCTTCGGACGAACAATCAACATTCCCGCATTGAAATAGGGGCGGATTTCATTTTCATCGACACTTGTCATCATCGGAAAAATATTTTCTTCATTGACTTGGCAATCTTTGTAGATCATCTGCCAGAATTCATCCAACGGTTGATTAAAGTTTGAGCCAATTAAAGTATGATCTACCGGACGATATCCAAGATGGGTTCCCTCGTTTAAAAACATTTCACCTGGTTCCCGAAACAGGATTGAATCACAGTCCATCCAAACCATAGTCTCTACTTTTTCAGCAAGAATTCTCTCTGCCACACCGGCAGCCATTGTTTTCCCCCCAAAGGGAAATAATAATTTGTCTTCGTTAATTTCAAAATGTTGAATGCTTACATTCAGTTCGGTAAATATTTTCTCTTCCACATCAGAAAGAGCTTTGATATTAGGAACCATCAATAGAATCTTACATTCCGAAAATCGCCCACCAAATTCTCGAATACTTTTACTCAATAACCAGGCTTCCCTTGCCGCATTGCCCGGAAATGCAAAAAATGAAAATGCAAATTTATTCTTCATCTTTCACCCTAATTTATTTTACTTTTTTCCCGGTACTCGGCTTTTTCTTGCTCGCCGCGGTCTTCTTTTTTGTGGCAGGCTTTTTCTTTGGCGCAGGAGATTTCTTTTTGTCAGCGGATTTTTTCATTGCTGCTTTTTTATCTCCCAGTTCCATAGTGATCTGCGAGGGTTTGATCTCTTCGACGGGTTCGGCCTTTTTCGACTTCTTCGGGGCAACTTTAAATATGCCCTCTGGCGCTTCCCATGTAACCGATACACCCACGATTCGGTCGGTTGCGCTCACTTCTAGCACCGATTTTCCTTTTGCGGGCCTGGTTCTTATCGGTGCGGCGTCGAGGCGTACTTTCTTTGCGGCGGCCCGGGCAAGGTGAATGGTGACTTCAAGATTTGGTTTATCATTTGCGAGACCCATGAGTTGCACACCCTCGGGTAGTTTCCAGGCGGAAACACCTTGACCATAACGACCCTGCACGGGGAATTGGCTGAGAGCCACTCGTTTGGCCAGGGCATCTGAGCCGATGATGAATATTTCGAATTTGTCATCGACGATTTTTGCGCCGACTACTTGATCCCCCACTTTTAATTTGATGCCGTTCACCCCGGCGGAATTTAATCCCATTGGACGGACATCTTCTTCGGTGAAGCGAATGGCGCGACCTTGTGCAGTAACCATCAGCAGGTCGGATTTGCCGTCGGTGAGTTCGACCCAGCCAATTTGATCGCCGTCTTTGGTCTTTGCGATGGTGAATGCATGCGATGAAGGTCCGGGTAGTTCGCTGACTTCACTCTTCTTGATGATGCCACCCCGGCTGATGGTAAGGACATGCCAGCCCTCAGCCTGATTCTCTTTGGCGGGGAGGGTGAATATGGCGGCCAACTTATAGCTTGCCTTCAATGGGGTGGCTTTGTAATACGGAACCCCTTTATCTGCTAATTCTGCTTCGGGGAGGGAATGGACTGCAACGGCGGCGGTTTTTCCGGTTTCTGAGACCAGGTAAACCGTGTCACGGGTACTGCATTTGACGACCCATTTTGGTGCGGTGGAGCCCCATAAGCGCGGCCCCTTGTCTTCGGGAGTGCGAGAGATGAGACCATCGGGGTCTACCACTACCCAGGTGGTGATATCGGGGATGAGGTCTTTGGCAGAGAGCAGGGTTGCTTTACTGACTTCGCCATTTGTTTTAATAATCTGGGTGCGACGGCGGTCGCCGTAGTTTTCTTTGACGGCGAGTAATTCTTCTGAAACGACCGTGCGCATTTTCTTTGGGGAACCTAAAAGTCCTTGTAATTCTTTGATCAATTTTTGGACTTCTTTGTATTCCAACTCGATCTTCTTTCTTTCCAGGGCAGCTAGTCTGCGCAAGGGCATATCTAAGATGGCATTGGCCTGAACTTCGCTGAGTTTATATTTGTTCATCAGGCGAGTTCGGGCAGTTTCGACATCGGTAGCTTTGCGAATGAGGCTAATGACTTCGTCTAGATTCTTAAGCGCAACCCGGAGGCCCTCCAGAATATGAGAGCGAGATTGCGCCTTTTTCAGATCAAATTCACTTCTGCGGCGAATGATCTCGAGGCGATGTTCGATGAAGACCAAAAGGGCTTGTTTTAGGCTGAGTAATTTTGGCTGGTTATCGACGAGCGCAAGCATGATAATGCCGAAGGTACTTTGCATGGGTGTGCGTTTGTATAATTTTCCGAGGATATTTGCCGGGTCTGCATTTTTGGATAATTCGATGACGATGCGCATGCCTTGACGATCGCTTTCGTCGCGGAGATCGGAGATACCATCGAGGGAGCCAGCACGAGCGAGCTTGGCAATCTTCTCGATGAGGGAGGATTTGTTGGTGAGATAGGGGAGTTCGGTGACGATGATCATTTGGCGACCACGCCCCATATCTTCAATATGGGCTTTGGCTTGGGTGGTGACTTTGCCGCGGCCGGTACCGTAGGCACTGGATAAACCCTCTTCTTCGTTGTCGGAACCAATTATTATTCCGCCAGTGGGAAAGTCGGGGCCTTTGATGAAGGCCATGAGTTCGTCTACGCCAATGTCGTCTCTTTTGCTCCAGTTGGAAAGGATATGGACCAGGGCATCGACCACCTCGCCCAGATTATGGGGAGGGATATTGGTGGACATGCCGACGGCAATGCCGGTGGCGCCATTGACGAGCAGGTTGGGAATGGCGGCTGGGAGGACGGTGGGTTCGTCCATTGAGGCGTCAAAATTGGGGGTGAATTCAACGGTGTCTTTTAGGATATCGTTCATGATATCTATGGCGGGTTCGGCAAGGCGGGCTTCGGTATAGCGCATGGCGGCAGGAGGATCACCATCAACAGAGCCAAAGTTCCCTTGACCATCGACGAGGCGATAGCGCATGGAAAAATCTTGGGCCAT
>JABJGH010000029.1 GCA_018662365.1 Chloroflexota bacterium
CGATTGGCCGTTGTACAAGACCGATTGGGTAGAAAGCAGCAAGCAATTCAAGAATATATAACCCTGGCGGCTTATTTACAAGAATTTGGTCAAGTGGGCGAAGCCCTCCAAGCTGTAAAGAAAGCTGTAGAATCTGATCCAAATAATGTGGATGCCCAAGAGGCACTGAAACTTATTGAAAACAATAAGACTCTTCCCAAACCAACAATAAAGCAATTAGGTACTGGTCTTGAGGATTTTGATTCAGTTTTAGGAATAGAGGATAGTTCATCAAGTTTTCATGTCAATCAAGATAGTCCAAACCCAGTTGCTGAGGCTCGCCAAAAAGCCTTGATTGCTCTGGCCGGATTACTTTTTGATGTCACTGACGAAAATATCGATCTTGATGAGAATTCAAATAAAGGCTTGATGAGTATATTAAAAGGTAAAGTCGATGTGGATGATATTGACTTCAATAAGGTTTCTGTACATCTTGGCCTCGCCATTGACTATCAATCACGTGCTGCCGATGGAAAAGCAGCCAAAGAATTAAGGAAAGCAATAGACTACGGGCTCACATTTCCTGCCGCTTATTTCAACCTTGGTCTCCTTTATCATCGGTTGGGGAAAAAAGAAAAAGCCCAACCCTATTTTGAGCAATCCAAATTAGATTCTGAATATGAACTTGCTTCCCATTTATTGATTGCAGATTATTTCAATGATGAGGATAATTATTTGGATGCAAATCGCCAATATTTACGTGCGCTAAAAATTGCTGACCTGTCAGTTGTAAAGCCTGAGTTGTTTGACATACTGGGTGAGCAGTATGATAGGCTAATTGATTCAGTCAGTCTTGATGATGACCAGGAGACCTTGGCACAATTAAATAAAAATATTGAGGAATTACTGATCCAAACAAATTGGAAACATCAGGTAAAACAAGCACGTTCTCAACTACCAAGCGCAATTACTGGAACCTTGGTCGTTTCTTTGGCAGAGATATTAACCCAACCAGAAAGTACGGAAATGGTTCAAACCATGTCTTCTGTTTACCAAATTGCCAGACAGGGTTTTTATAGATCTGCCATGGAAGAAGCCTATAATATTTTGTCAGTTTCACCAAATTATCTACCCCTTCATATTTATATGGGTGAATTGTTAATGCGACAAAACCGGACAAAAGAAGCGATTAAGAAATTCACCACAGTTTCTACTGCTTATTTCACACGCGGTGAAGAACGGCGGGGCATTGAATTATTAAGGCGTATTGTGGATATTGTTCCTTTGGAAGTTTCAGTAAGACATAGATTGATCAAACGGTTATTAAGTCTGGATAATGTGAATGATGCCATTCGAGAATATATCAAACTTGCTGAGGTCAACTATAGTTTAGCGAAAATGGACCTTGCCAGAGATACATATGAATCCGCATTAATTGTTGCTGAAGAACATCAGGCGGAGGACTCTTTGAAAATTGAGATCCTTCACAAAATTGCAGATATTGATTTACAGAGATTAGATTGGCGAGAAGCAGTTGAAGTTTATAAACAAATTTGTAAAATAAACCCTGAAGAGGAACAAGCCCGTATTCAACTTATTGAAGTCAATTTAAGGTTAGGCGAACCCGTCGAGTCCAATTCAGAATTGGACAGTTACCTCTTTTATCTTTCAAGCAATGGGAATGATGATGATGCGATTACTTTTGTAAATAAAATTATTGATAGTAATCCAGAAATGCTTTATGCTAGGAAGTGTTTGGCAGAAATCCACCAACAAATCGGCCAGACCAAGGAAGCCATTGTTCAATGGGATAAGGTTGCTGAAAAATCTGTGGCGAAAGGTGAAATGGAGGGAGCAAAAGAAGCATTACGCGCAATTTTGATGCTAAACCCTGAAGACCATAATCGGTATCGAACTATGCTTCAACGGCTCGGATAAAATCTTAACAATTAATAAATAATTCTTCAATTAAATAGTTAAACACTCAGGATACAAAAACTGAGTGTTTTTTAATACCAAATATAAAAAGAACTTCTGGTAGATTGTGTAATCACTTTGTAATTACCAACGATAATCATCTGAACTTCCCCGATTGTATTTTCTAGTACAGGGAAATCAATTTTTGCTAAGCCGTTTGAATTAGTGAATACTGGGGCCGTTTGTTGAGGATTATCCGAATTATTAAAATAGAAAATATTGACAAATAAATTTACGTTTTTTACCGGTTTATTATTTTGATCTCGAACATAAACGGTTAAGGTTTGAAGATCATCTTTGGATGTCACCAATTTTGAAACGACTCCCCAGATATTTAGTTCTTCAACAACATCCGAGGAATTTTCATTCGATATAATTTCATTATCTTGATTTTCACCGATGGCAGATAGAAACATGGTTCCTAAATTTGATAAGGAGACTCTATGACCGTCGGTTTGATTGGGTAGCCATTCAAACCTAGCATTTATGAAATTTTGAACCAAAATTTCATTGTTATATTCCAAAGCAGAAATTGGTTTTCCAAATATATTTTCCCCACCCTGGGTATTAAAAAAATCTAAAAATTCAAAACAGATCAAAAATTCCCATCCAAATTCTTTCTGACAATTTGAATTGGATGATTTGCCCTGATTTGAAATGATTCCAGCATCTGGTTCGTAAAAAAGATCACCAAGTGGAGATATAATGACCTTCCCCTCCGGATCAATCTCAAGGCGAACATTTTGAAAATATTGAACTGTAGCCCAACTAGTTTCATGAGCATCCGTAATTGGATAGCCAAAAATATATTCTGCACTTGGCGTATTCTGATAAAAAGATAAAAATGGTTCCTCCACCCAATGGTTTGTTTCAGGAAAAAACCTTCCACCAGATTGTGCCATTACTGGTGAATTTGACAAACCGATAATGGAGAATATTAACAAAAATTGGAAGAGGCGATTTTTTATATTCATCAACTACATTATAGATTGGGATTCGAGGATTTACTTCGATAATTTGTCATCAATAAAATTATTTGGGCGGAGAAATTTCTTAACCAAAAATATTAGTTACTTTTCAGTATCGAAGGTAGATCAGCAACGCTATTGATTATCAAATCCGCACCTTTTTCGAGTAATTCCTCTTTTTCCCCAAAACCAGATAATACTCCTACTGTTTGTGCCCCGGCACGTTTTCCGGCGACAATATCAACAGTGGTGTCCCCGATCATCAGACAATTTTCTGGGGGAACTCCCATTTTATTTGCTGCCCAGATCACCGGTGCAGGATGTGGTTTGGTCCGATGTGCAGTTTGAGCAGAAACCATTGCAATAAAAAAATCAGAAAAATTATAAGTGTTAATAAATCCTTCCGTTCCCCTCTTTCCTCTTGCACTAATCACAGTCATTGGAAACTTTAAATGTAAAGTTTTTAAAGTTTCCTCAACTCCGGGAATAATTAAATAGTTATGATTCCTCTTAGTTTTTAATATTCCCACCTTATGAAGCCAATTACTGATATCCGCCAGTTCATCATCCAGTCCAAGTCGATCAGGAATACTGTAGGCAAAATTAGCGGGACCTTCAACTTTCATGATAATTTTTCTAGAAATCTGTGAGACATTGATATTTGAACTGAACCAAGAAATTGGGGAGATCATTTTGGACAGTTTTGCTGCATAGGCATCATCCGTATCACGCAAAGTGCCATCTACATCAAAACAAAGAGCTTTTATTCGATTTATATCTAGAGCCATGCTTAACCTGAGGGGTAAATGGATATTATGGAGGTAATGAATATTGTGGCACAGCAAAAGCATGAAAATGCTATTGCTAATAATATTGAACAGGTAATAATTAATTTTTTTGATGTATTATTCATTATTTAATACTTGAAGTTAGGACAGATAGTATGAAAGAAAAAATACCTGCCCAGCCAAACCGATAAATTGTTCGAATTCTTTTTGTTTTTTCTTCCTTTTTTTTCAATATTTCTTCCTCATTAAGCTCCAAAACAAGTCCTTCCTTCCGAATTTTATTGAACCCTTTTATGCCGCCATCGGAGAAAAGGGGAAAAACAGAAAAAATGATTAATATTGCGGAACTAAAAAAGAAAAAATTCGACAACAGGTTTAACCCCCCCCCAAACCAACTTAATACGAGGTCCAAGCCCGCGGTTACTCCAACAATTTGCAAAATAGGGAGGACGTATAAGTCAGTAATGCCTTTATTGTCATTCATTGTTGCTTCGATTAAACCTCTTTATAAAATTATTGTACCCGTGAAATTAATTAGTCGCAACATCGAGAATAATATTGGGCAAATTTGTGAAAAATAATAAATTTAAGTAGCTCGGCATAAATTAGTATGGTATATATGGGGCATGAATGAAAAGTGCTTTTCTAGAAATCAATGGCTCTTGATAATTGGGGATTCAATCACATTATTTGTGGTAACCCTTGTAGGTTTTTCAAATCATCAAACTCTTACAACCGCGGGAACGCGAATATTTAGTACCTTTATTCCCTGGATTATTTCATGGTTCCTGATTGCTCCCTTATTGGGTGTTTTTGAAGACAAAAAGACAACTGATTTTAAGCAATTATGGAGACCTGTTTGGGCTATGGTGCTTGCCTCACCTTTTGCAGGCTTTTTACGAGCCATATGGCTTGGCCAAGAAATGCTTCCCCTATTTCCAGTGATAATGGGTGGATCAGCCGCAATTGGGATCATTCTCTTCCGTCTTTTCTACATATATTTTAGGAGAAAACAGGGTGGATGAAACGGAAATGGTCCAATATGCTAAAGAAGGTGATCTGGATGCGTTCAATCGCTTAGTATTGGAGTATCAAGACCTTGCATTCAATGTGGCCTACCGTTTGATGGGGGATCCCGCAGCTGCAGAAGATATCACCCAAGATGCATTTATCTCTGCCTATAGAAAAATAAATAGTTTTAAGGGCGGATCCTTTAAGGCTTGGTTGATGCGGATTGTTACTAATGCAGGGTACGATGAATTAAGAAAGCTAAAAAGAAGACCTACTGTTGCGTTGGAACCGGTAACCAACGAGGACGAGGAAATTGAATCCCCGGTTTGGTTAACAGATCCTGGGGAAACCCCAGAACACACAATTGAGAGGGAAGAATTAAATAGCGCTATTCAAAATTGCTTGAATGACCTTGATTTTGAGTTTAAAACCATTGTAATTTTGGTGGATGTTCAAGGAATGAATTATTCTGAAGTAGCTCAGGCTGTTTCTAAACCCTTGGGTACGGTAAAAAGCCGTTTGGCGAGGGCTCGTATTAAAATGCAAGATTGTCTAAGAGGTTTTGGGGAACTTTTACCCTCATCTTTTCGTTTAGAGAGTGAAGGACTGAATAGATGAAAAAACAACTAAAGCAGAAAGAAATTGAATTACTCTCCGCTTATTTAGATAACCAACTTTCTGGAAAAGAAAAATTAAGAGTTGAGTCAAAAATACAAGAGGATGAGACCTGGAAGTTTGCTTTTAATAATTTGAAAATCACGCGAAAGGTCCTTCATTATGCCCCCAAAATAAAGGTTCCACGCAATTTTACCCTTCGTCCTGAAATGGTAAATTCAAAAAGAAGATCCTTCACCTCCTATCCTACTATGCGATTAGTATCTTCAATTGCCAGCATATTGTTTGCTTTGGTATTTGTTGGTGATTTTATGTATAAAGGAGCACTGCCTGTCAGTGATGTTGCAAATCAGGTGTCCTTTTCATCCGCAGATCTAGCTGAAGAGAGCGCGGGAGAGCCCATGGTTGCTTCAATGGACGATGCAGATGGTATGGAAGCCCCCCAAGAGGAGATGGCCCCTGCAGCAGAAGCAGAAATCTCTGCTGATGAGGCTTTGGGAAATGATCAAGATCAGGCGGACTCTTTAGAGTCGAATGATGTAGCGGAACCATCTTCTGATACACCGAATTTGCAAGAAAACTCTGAAACTCCAGCTGCTCGAATAGCGGGTACTGCAATACCCACAGATGCCCCAGAGACCGACATCCAGGTAGAAGATGAAGATACCGAGGATGAAAACCAAAGTGATACAGATTTGCAGAACAAAAGTGGTTTAGAAGAAGAGATAGAACCTAAGAATCTCGGCAATGAAAATCGGATAAATAACATTATCACCCTGACAAAGTGGGCTTTAGGGATCCTCGCAATAATTACGGGAATACAAACGTTTAGAACTCGTCGAAATTAATCTACCAACGAATTTTTTCGGTTATTGTGATATTAAAATAAATTTAAATTTCCTTGTACCATGTGGTTTTTTATATTATATTTACTCTCAAGTACCCCTCATATATGAGGGGTACTATTTTTCCAAAAAAGGATTCTAAATGAGAAATAGAAAAAGAATAATAGCTTTCTTAATCACCTTGCTAACTTTAATTTTTGCCGCTGCTTGCATCGGTACTAAGAATTCAAATAATACGAATACAGCTTCTGAAGGTAATCCAGGGAGCACAGGGGAAAGTAAGGAGTCAGACCTAATGAATGATTGGGAGGTCTACTCAACTAAATTTGACACTATAGATGATTGGTTGTTGCTGTCTGGCATTTCGGTAGAAGGACGTCAATATGACCCTGAACTAACAGAAGATGGATTAAAAATTAACCTCAGCAATAACTTTGGGTGGTTTCGAGCCCACCAGCAGTTCCTTACGGATGATTCTCAGATCGATATTGAAGTTACTCAAAATAAAGGGTCTACGCCATCTTTAGAATTATATTGTCGTTCCAATGAGCCTGGAGAATACCGTTTCTTTATTTACTATGGGGGATTTTGGGATATTGGGTCTTTTGATTACTATACTTCAGAATATATTAGTTTAGCTGCCGGGATGGCTGATTCGGTGAATCCTGATGGAGAGAAGAATATATTTTCAGCATCGTGCGTAGGAGATTTGCTAACCCTTTCTATAAATGGCAAAATAGTTGGAGAAGTTCAGGACTCAACTTATTCTTCAGGAATTGTTGGATTTGGTGTCCAAAATGTTGATTCAGTGAACACGATTTTAGTAATAGAATCTTTTCAAGTTCTTTCTACCAATTTAGATAAATAAAGTATTATAATATAGCCTAATTTTTATTTAAACGACTGAATAAATTGCTTGATCTAAGGAGAAATAGATGAAATCCAGAAAAAACTTAAAAGGATTAGTATTTGTATTTAGTACATTAATCCTGGTATCGTTGGCTTGTCAATCTTCGGGAAATAATGGAAACAACCAAGAATTAGATAACAACGAAGTATTAACTAACAACAATTCAGGTGACGTTGATTTAGATGCAACCGCTGAATCCCTACAAAAAACTCAAACTGCTTTGGACAATGCAGTTGTAAACACGCCAGTCCCAGATAGCAGCGAAGAAATTCCAGAAAATGTTTACTTTACAGAATTCGAAGATATTGAAGATTGGGTAGTGGACATGAAAGAACCCAATGATCCCCAATATCGTTTCGAATACGCTGATCCTGGTCTAACCATGTATGCGCCACTAGTAAATGATTGGATGGCTGCGTATGTAGATCTATGGGCCACTGATGTGAGATTAGAGGTTGATTTTGCATTCCTTGGTGGTGCAGAAGACTCTTCATTGGATGTCTACTGCCGAGCTAATGAAGAAGGTGAATATTCCTTTACAATCTATGCGGATGGTTTTTGGGAGATCGGATTCTGGGATTACACAGTTGATCCGGGTGAGTTTGAAACCCTAGCATCAGGCCAATCAAGTTTAGATAGTGGTGACAATTTCATGGTTGGATATTGCGAAGGCAATGAAATTTCCCTTTTCATTAACGGTGAATTTGCTGGCGAAACTACAATTTCTAATGTTGCCGAAGGTGTAGTTGGTGTTGGATTATTGACATTTGATGGTGGCGCCGGTGAGTGGATGGTAAATTATTTTGCTGCTGAATTTTTAGACTAATTCAATAATTAATAGCAATTAAAAACTCATGGATTCTTTTCCATGAGTTTTTTTATTTAATTTCAAAATTTACGAGTACTTCTTCTTGATTTCCAGCTAAATCTGCTGCGACAATTTTTAGAACATGATTCCCAGACAAGCCATTCCATGGTGCTACATAGGGCGGGTCTGTCAAGGTTGATACCAAACGATTATCGACATAGACCTGAACAAAATCGACCCCCAAATTATCTCCAATTTGGGCTTGTATTGTTATATTCCTTTCTAAGGAATAGGGGAATATTTGGTTCTCCAAAGGTACTGAAATTTGAATTTCAGGAGCCTGATTATCGACTGTAACTTGCACAATCGCAGATTCCACGGTTTGATCTTGTTTCACAACCAATAGTTGAATGGCATAGAGACCATTTAATCCTGTCGTATCCCAAGTTACAAGCTCATCATGTTCAACGGATTCCTCAAAGTTGTCCCCAATTTGCAGCCATTGTCGAGGGTTTAAACCTTCACCAATTTGCAAACGATAATACGAAAAATTGTCTCCAATTGCATTTCCCTCAATTGTAATTTTTCCTGATACATATGAAAATATTTCGGGTGAGCTAATAACCGCAGGACCATCTAAATTATTTGCATTGAAAATCACATCATATGAAGTAGGGGGAATATCCAGACCAGAGGATTTTGCCCAATCCAATGCAAAGGGTGGAGGAACCAAATAAACATGTTCTTCCACAAATTCTGCGGGAGAATAAACCGTCGCCAGCCTTCCTGTTTGAGTATTGATTAAAATATTTTGATAAAGGTTATCTTCCTGGAGGGGTTCAGAACCGCTTATAAATATTTCGTTTACTAAATCTGGACATTCCTCAGTGGGAAGAAGTCCCGAGGGATCACAGACAGTTATTAGATTTAAGCCAGGGGGTTCTTCCCAATTCGCAAAGGGTAATTCAGAATAGGTCGTTTTCATCACGACATTCCATAATCCCGCGGCTGCGATCGTGGAGGAAATTCCTTGGGATTTTAATGCCGTTTCTGGGGTTCCTAGCCAAACCCCTACTGTTCGCTGGGGACTATACCCGACCGTCCACGCATCAGTGAGATCAATCGTTTGTCCGATCTTTGAGGCGGAAGGGCGCCCAGTTTCCAATGGATTTGGATGGCCTAAACTTTGTTGCCTTGCGAGATCATCAGAAAGAATATCAGTTATTAAATAGGCCACCTGGTTGGTAACAATTCCTTGAGATTCTGGGATTATTTGATTCAATAATATCCGTCCATCAACATCCATGACCTGAAGTATTGCATTTGCAGAAGGGGAATTGCTGCTGTTATTTTCTAATATTTGACCTGCCAATGTGCCCTGATTGCTGATCATACTAAAGGCATGGGTTAATTCCAGAATATTAATCGCTCCCTGATCTAAGATCATTCGATAAGAATCTTCGTTAGAAGGTAGGATCAAATTTTTTAATCCCGATTGTTGCGCAGTCCTCCAAGCATTTGCCGGTCCAATTTGAGTCAGGGTTTGCATCGCAGGGGCAATGTAATCATTGGCTAAAGCAGTACGAAGCCTAGCCGGACCTTTAAAATCAATCTCAGATAAATTATTATCCTCAATCACCGGAGGAATATTATTTGGGATATCCCATAAAAGAGATGCAGGGCTCATACCTCTTGTAAAAGCGGTCATATAGATAAAAGGTGTAAGGATCGTCCCGGGTGGTTTTGGATCTAATGCATCACCTACAAGGGCTAAAATTTGGCCCGTAATCGAATCGAGAACGACCACGCTTGCATCCAAGTTTGACCCTTCCGATATTTGATCCCTTCCCAATCGTGGAAGCAATCTAGCAGACTCACAATTATCGGAGATCTGATCTAAATTCAAAATTCCGCTTAGCCGTCCTAACTGAGTTTCGATTGAACAATGTACTTCATTTTGTAATCGAAAATCTAATGTGGAGATAACTTCCAATCCCCCCCGATAAACACGATCTTTTCCGAAAGTTAAGAATAATTGATCTAATAAAATATCAAAATAATCTGGGGCTATAGATTCTTCCCCCGTCGCTTTATTTTGAATTTGAATTGCAACCTCATTGGCTTCAGTTGCTTGTGTAATATCTATTATTCCTTGAGTTAATAATCCTTGGAGAACTTTCCCCTGCCTTTCAATTGCTACCTCGGGTGCATCAATTGGGTTCAGAGCTGGAGCCTCAGCAACCGCAGCAAGCATAGCAGATTCAGCCAAGGTTAGATCAAGGGCAGATTTCCCGAAATAAACAAAAGCTGCCTCATCGATACCAAAGGCTAATTGGCCAAAGTCAGCGGAATTCAAATACCATTCTAAAATCTTTTCTTTGCCATACTGTTCAGTTATTTGTGCTGCTAAAAAACTCTGTCTGAGGCTTTTGGTAGTGCCGGATGTCTCTCCCCAAAGCAAGAGATCTCCAGCTAAAATTTGAGCAATAGTGGGGGAACTAAGGTCCAAGGAAAAATAAAATCCTGAATGATTCCAAAAACCAGGATCTATTACAGCAAGGATTGCATCTACAATAATTGGAGGAGTCCGATCTAAATTTATGTAATTTGAATGGATCGTATTAGGGTTTTCTATTATTTGTAATAGATTTTGTCCCGAACGATCATAAATTCGAGTTGGGGAATAAATTTGGCCATTGGGCCCATCCAATAAAATTGGTAAGGACTCAATCGGTGGAAGATTTACACTAATTTGACTGTAATAATTCACCCCCCAAAGAACGGCAATCGCTATAATTGTGCTTAGAACAATCGCAAAAAATTTAGCAAATCCTGAAAATCTTGATTGCCATTTTTTTTTGGACTTTAGACGTCTTTTATTTCGGCGAATGACTAATTGAGGGCTTGAATTATTGCTACTCATTATTGAATTGTACAATGATTTGATTATTTTATGCGGGTCTGGGAACGCAAATTTAATGAACCCATGGGCAGGAAGGCTCTGTTCCTTTATAATTGTCCCTGATCTAGCGAATTAGATAAATGCCCCATTTTTAAGGAGATTGCACGCATGACCACATATACTGACCTAAACCCATCCACAAGAATATTATTAGGCCCTGGCCCGAGTATGGCTGACCCAAGAGTATTACGTGCTATGTCCGCACCGTTGATTGGCCATTTAGATCCCCAATTCATAAAAATTATGGATGAGGTTCAGGAAATGCTTCGGACAGTTTTTCAAACCGAAAATGAGCTCACGATCCCCGTTTCCGGAACTGGGTCGGCTGCCATGGAAGCCGCCTTATGTAATTTCATCGAAGAGGGTGATAAAGTTTTAGTCGCAGTAAACGGTTACTTTGGCGAGCGATTAATTGACATGGCTCAAAGATATGGAGCAAAAGTCGATCGAATCGACCGACCTTGGGGAGAAGTATTTGACTCTGCCGAAATTGAAACTGCTTTGAAAAAAGAAAAATATAAACTATTAGCTTTGGTTCATGCAGAAACGTCTACTGGTGCTCGTCAACCGGAGATCCAGGCTATTACTAAAGCGGCCCATGAAAACGGTGCTCTTGTAGTCCTAGATACGGTAACCTCATTAGGTGGACTTCCCCTAGAGATCGATGCATGGGATGTAGATATAGCATATAGTGGTACACAAAAAGCACTATCTTGTCCTCCTGGTTTAGGCCCACTAACAATTGGTCCACGCGGCCGAGAAGCACTAAAAAACCGAAAATCACAAGTAGCAAATTGGTATTTGGATCTAACTTTGGTCGAAAAATATTGGGGGGATAACCGCACATATCATCACACTGCACCGATAAGCATGAATTATGCCCTTCGAGAAGCCCTAAGGTTGGTGGTGGAAGAGGGTCTTGAAAATCGGTTCGCTCGACATCAAAAACACGCCGAACTTTTGTGGCAGGGTTTGGAAGATCTAGGTTTACCTCTGCTGGTTGAAAAAGATTATCGTCTGCCCACTCTTTCAACTCCGCAACTCCCTTCTGGCCTGGATGATGCATCTGTTAGAAAAAGGTTATTGAGTGAATTTAATATTGAAGTGGCCGGTGGATTTGGTCCTCTTGCAGGCAAAGTTTGGAGGATCGGATTAATGGGATACAGCAGCAGAAAAGAAAATGTTACCTTACTGTTAGCGACCTTAAAGGAAATCTTGTAATAATATCCCACCAATTCTACTTGTTCGCAACCAACGTTTATGGCAGAATAAAACCAATATGCGCTATTCAAGAATAATCTTATTCATCTTAATGATTATTATTGGACTGAGTCTCGGCCTTTTTTATGGGCGGGTGATAAGCCCTGTAAAATTGGTGGATACCAATCCAACAGATTTACGCGAGGATTATAAAGCAGACTACGTGTTGATGGTTGCTGAAGCATATCTATTGGAAAAAGACCCCTCAATTGCTTTATGTCAATTAGTAAAACTAGGGAATTCCCCAAAAGAAATAATTGAGCAAGCCACAGTTTTTGCAGTTGAAAATCGTTACGAACCAGATGATCTGGTTTTGATCAATAATTTATATGAAAGCATAAAAGGGATTGAAATTAGTGGGGAGATTTGTCAATGAGCCCTTCTCGTCGCCAATCTCCCATTTATCTAATCACAGGGTTGATCATTGGGCTCCTGGTTGGTTTGTTCTATTCTTGGGTCTATTCTCCTGTTGGAGTTCTTGAAACCGAACTCTATACCCTGCGTTCTGATTTCAAGGATGATTATCGAGGTTTGATCGCTTCTGCTTATTTAGCCAATTCAGATCTTGGCCGGGCGCAGTCTAGGCTGGATTTACTTCAGGATGAGGACTCGATTAGAGCTTTGACAGTTCAGGCTCAACGAGAGCTAGGACAAGAAGGATCAGACCTGATTGCCCGTGCTTTGGGGATTTTAGCTGCAGACATTGGAAATGGTTTTTCCGGAAATCCAGAAATCTCACCATCAAATACACCAATCCCCACTGAAACACAAATATCGTCACCTACAATTACGCAAACTGCCGGTCCGAGTAAAACACCCACGTTGACCCTTACGCCATTAGCCTCAAGAACTCCCACACCCACAGTTGGCGCCGCCTTTATTTTAAGGGATTACACCTTGGTTTGTGAATCGGCCTACCAAGAAACTTCCTTGATCATGGTGCGAGTGTTTAATTCTGCTAATCAACCTGTTCCAGGTGAGAAAATTGTTGCAAGTTGGGACCAAGGGCAAGATAGCTTTTTTACGGGTCTAAAAATTGAATTTGGTTTAGGATACGCAGATTTTGAGATGTCACCGGATACTTCATACACTATCCGTATAGCGGATGGGGGGGAATCACTGCCTGGGCTATCTCCTTTAGAATGTGAAAATGACGATGGGGACCGCTGGCTAGGTTCTTGGTCAGTAAATTTCACTCAACCTTAGACTTAGATTAGTTCTTCAAGAAATCCTTGATTTCTTTCTCATGCTCCAGCTCATGGTGAGAAAAAATAGCAACCATTTCCTGAATATTACCAGATCCTCCCCATGGAAAATTAATCGGTTCTTCAAATAAAGAAAATGGAAAATCTAGAATGGTCTGTTTTAGCTGTTCTCTAATTTTTTCAAAATCCCTTAAACTTTCCTCGTAGCTTAAAGATTCCCGATTTGCCACAGATTCCGCATTATGCTCATTAAGCCCAGAAATCTTTTCCACCTTTTTTGCAAATCGATGACTTTCCAATATTTTTATTACCAATTCATCCCATCCAGAAATATGGTCTAGAAAATTCTTAATTCTCCAACCTGGGAAAACTTCTCGATCTTGATCCATATCCCCTAAGTTAGAAATCAATTTTAGTCTTGCCAAATCTAAATCGTTAATGATTTTATTTTTTATTTCCATTTTTTCCTTAATTGCATTGTTACTTTATTTTACCTAAAAGAATATTCCTTTTAGGATATTGGTGGAAAGAAAATTTATTTTTAATTATAAGTAAACCTAATGAAACTATTTTTTGACTGGGTGTTATTTCAATTGCAGAAAGATATATTGAATTGTTTTGAAATAAGTGAATTAGAAGGAAATCTCATGACAATTGCCATCGTCACTCAATTACGTTTTGCACGGGAAGAATTTAAACGCTGTTTATTTGGGGTCGATTACCCCGAAGGGCTAATCCGTTTTAAACCAATGAACAGTATCAGCTGGATCATTGGTCATTTAGCCAACCAAGAGCATAATCATTGGGTTATTAATGCACAAGGTGAAAATATTGCACCAGATCTAAATGCTAGGGTGGGATATGGGAAACCTGCCAGCACCCCAGAAATGCAAGAAATGTGCGCATTATGGAAAAATGTGACAAACAAAGCTGATACATATCTAGATACCCTTGAAGAAGAAATGTTGGACAACCATTTGCAAATAATACCAGGGAAATTACATTATGAGAGTATTGGGAAAACCTTGCTGCGCGTTTGCTATCATTATTGGTTCCATACGGGTGAGGCATATGCAATTCGACAACAACTAGGTCATGAAAATTTGCCCGACTTTGTTGGAAATATGGATGGAGTTCTTTACTCTGAGAGGTAATTTTATCAAGTTTCCCTTTTCAATTAAATGGACTACAATTGCGGCATGATGAGTGATCTTTCGATTAACACCGATCTAGCAAAAAAAATACTTACAGAATTTATTAAAAGTGAACTTAACCGCGTGGATTTTTCAAAAGCAGTCATTGGTTTATCGGGGGGCATAGATTCTACGCTCAGTTGTTACCTAGCCGTTGAAGCCTTGGGTGCAAAGAATGTATTAGGCGTTCGTTTGCCATATGAAACCTCTTCACAAGAATCCTTGGACCACGCCCAGTTAGTTATCGATGCTACCGGAATTCAATCCCTAACTTATTCAATAACTGATATGGTCGCTCCTTTGCTCAAGGAAATTCCTGAAGAAGAAAAGGTGCGTCGCGGCAATGTAATGGCTCGTGCAAGAATGATTGTTTTATATGATCAATCCGCTGCATTTAACGGGCTCGTCATGGGCACCAGCAATAAAACTGAAATTTTGCTGGGGTATAGCACCCAATGGGGAGATTCAGCGGCAGCCATCAATCCATTAGGAGATCTTTACAAAGCCCAAGCACGTCAATTATCTAAAGCGCTAAATGTTCCGTCAGAAATTTTGGATAAAGCCCCTTCGGCGGACCTTTGGGCAGGGCAAACCGATGAAGATGAACTTGGTTTTACCTATGAAGAGGCGGATAAATTATTAGTTTTATTAGTAGATGAACGTTTTACACCTAAAGAATGCATAGAAGCTGGATTTGATGAAAAATTCGTTAATATTGTGGTGAATCGAATTAGGCGAAACCATTTTAAACGGGTTATGCCCCCGATTGCAAAATTAAGTAATCGCACATTTGGGTATGATTTTCTATATTTAAGAGATTGGGGCACATAAAAAAAGACCTCTTTTCCAAAATGATAAAAATCCCACCGTCACTAAAACACAAGAAATTTGTCTATTTAATTGTCGGCATGGGCATATCCATTGTCGGTTCTCGTATGCAATTTACAGCTTTACTTTGGCATGTAAATAGTTTATCAGATGCGCCAATTGCATTAGGATTGGTGGGCTTGGTTAGAATATTACCAGTGATCTTATTTTCTCTAATTGGGGGGGTGGTTGCTGACACAGCAGATCGAAAAAAGATATTATTCGTTACCCAGGGAATTCAAACTATCACTGCACTTACCCTTGGATATTTAACCTTTACTGATCAAATCGTTTTATGGCATTTATACTTATTGACTGCAATTGAGGGGGCAACTTTCTCGTTTGATCTTCCCGCTCGCCAGTCCTTAACGCCAAATTTGGTTCCTAAAGATGTTCTTACCAATGCTTTTAGCATTAGTTCTTTGGTATTCACCACGGCTTCCATCGTCGGTCCACTTTTTGCTGGAATCGTTTTAGCTGCGCCGTCCCTTGGCCAAGCTTATACATACTTTATCAATGGCTTTTCCTACATAGCAATATTCATCGCATTAATCTTGCTGGGCGATGTACCTCAGTTGATAACAAAGGGGCAGAAAGTGGAGCTCTCGGCAATAAAATCAGGGGTAAATTTCATCAAAAAATCTCCGCTTATCATATCCACGATGATGTTGGATTTTGTCGCAACATTTTTTTCTTCTGCCACTGCATTATTACCGATCTTTGCAACCAAAGTTTTGAATGTGGGGGAGGTCGGATATGGAACTCTTTCAGCTGCCCAATCAGTAGGTTCTGCAATAACAGCGGTATTTTTAACCCAAGTTGAACAAATCCGTAAACAAGGCCCCATATTATTGGGTTTTGTTATCTTATATGGTATTGCCACAATATTATTTGGTCTTGCACCCACCTTATTGCTAGCATTTTTAGCCCTCATGTTGGTAGGGGCTTCCGATACAGTAAGTACCGTAATTAGAAACACAATTCGACAATTGCAAACTCCTGATGAATTGCGCGGTCGGATGGTGAGCATAAATCAAATATTTTTCATGGGTGGACCCCAATTGGGAGAGTTGGAAGCTGGGGTCGTTGCCCAATTCTTTGGACCTATTTTTGCTGTTGTCAGTGGGGGCATTGCATGCATTGTGGGGGTTTTTGTGATCGTTGGCATTTGGCCACAAATAAAAAATTATAACGGCGATGAGGAAACATTCGCCAGATAATATCTTATTTCCTGAACCAAAAAACAATTCAATTATTTGGTAATAAATCCTTCCGTTTCAGCCTGCTAATATAGAGTAAAATATATCTGAATTATCCAGTTTGCTAATTAGTTTTTTACGAGGAGTTTTTTTATGATGGATAAAGTGAAAGCTGCGGTTCAGAAAACAAAATCTGATTGGATTGAAATCGTAAAACGATATCAAAAACCGCATATTGGGAAAAGCACCTGGCAGATAATTAATTCCTTAGTCCCATTTCTTATTATATGGGTATTAATGTACTTTAGTTTAAGAGTTTCCTATTGGTTGACATTAGGCCTCGCTATAATAAATGCAGGTTTCATGGTTCGCATTTTCATTATCCAACATGACTGTGGGCATAATTCATTTTATAACTCTACAAAAACCAATAATATTGTGGGTTCGATCTTTGGCATAATTACCTTAACACCCTATTATCATTGGCGTAAAGCACATGCCATCCATCATGCCACTTCCGGCGATCTTGATTTTCGAGGAATTGGTGATGTGGAAACGATTACTGTGAATGAATATATGGCTTTGAATAATTGGGGAAAAATAAAGTATCGGTTTTTTAGGCATCCCTTCACCACATTTATCATTGGCCCCGCATTTGTATTTTTATTCATGCATCGCTTCCCTGTAAAAACTAAAAAAACAGATAAAAAAGAAAGGGCCAGCGTTCATTGGACAAATTTGGCACTCTTATCAATAACTGTTGGAATGGGATTGTTGATTGGTTTCAAAGAATTTTTTATTATCCAATTGCCAATTTCTTTGATTGGTTCAATGGCAGGTGTTTACCTATTTTATGTGCAGCATCAATTTGAAGATACATATTGGCGTTGGCATAATAATTGGGATTATGAGAAAGCTGCCCTTGAAGGTTGTTCATACTTTAAACTTCCAAAAGTTTTGCAATGGTTCTCGGGAAATATTGGCTTTCACCATATCCATCACCTTAGCCCAAAAATCCCAAATTATTTACTTGAAAAAGCCTATGAGGAAAATAATCTCTTCCAAAATGTTGAAACTCTCACAATGATATCTAGTGTGAAAACAATCTTTTTGGACCTTTGGGATGAAGAACGAAACAAATTGATAAGTTTTTGGGAATACCGTCGTTTATATAAAGTTATGCCTACATAGTAAAATGAAATTATATTTCAATACTGTTGGGGGGATTAGATATTTATTTGCAACTGAAGGTTTTCCCATTCTTCCAACGCTTTTTCAAGTTCGGTCTCATAATAAGCATAATCCTCCCCAATTTTAATGATTTCCGAAGAATTCTCAGACGGTTTAGATAGTTTTTTCCCTAATCCTTCCAGTTTGTTTTCTATGTTCAAAATTCTATCCTCCAAACTCAAGATTTTTTTCTGCACTCGTTGTTTTTCATGTTTGGAAATAGTTGTATTGTTTTCACTGATTTTTTTAGAGACGAATTTTTCTTTAATTTCTATTTCCCCTTTCAACTCATCTTCAGCCAAGATCCCCTTATATTCGCTGTAGCTACCCTTAAATATCGATAAACTTTGGTTTATTGGATCTATATCCCAAACTTGTGTCGCAAGCGCATCAATCAAATATCTATCATGTGAGACCATCAATATGGTTCCATCAAACTCGGCAAGAACTTGCTGTAAAATTTCTTGAGCTGGTATATCCAAATGATTGCTTGGTTCATCCAATAATAAGAAATTAGCATTCATGAGAGACAATTTTGCCAGGGCAAGCCGGCCACTTTCCCCACCCGAAAGGACCCCAACTTTTTTATATTGGTCTTCCCCGGAGAATAAGTATTTTCCCAAGTAGCCTCTTATTTCTCGTTCCAACATGCCAGTACCCATCCGGTCTATCTCTTCGATTAGGGTTAAATTTGGATCCAATTCTTCGTGTGCCTGAGCAAAATAGCCAATTTTTAGGCTTGCCCCTTGGTGAACCTCCCCCAGTGTTGGGTTGATTTGTTTAAGGATAGTTTTCAAGAAAGTCGTTTTCCCAGAGCCATTGGGGCCAATTAATGCAGCACATTCTTGCCTTCGGAGTTCAAATTTATTCACAGAGAATAATGATTTTCCAGGATATCCAATTTCAAATTTTTCCCCGTTGAGTACAATATTACCGCTCCTGTGTTTTGATCTCATTGAAATTTTTATTGTGTTTACCTGGTTTGATGGACTTTTCAAAGCAGATAATCTTTGTGCCGCTTCATCCACCCTGAGCGTATTACGATCTCCCCCCCCAATTTGACCAGCGATCTTGCTCCAACTTTTATCCCTCACACCAAAAAAGCCCAATTTCTCAATGGCTCTAATTTCTCTACTTAACCTTGCCAATTTCCCCTTTGCTTGTTGAGTACGTTGTCTGGAAATATTTTTTCGAATATACTCAAGTTCCTTTTGCATACGGGCAAATTCGGACTCAATATAGTTTTGTCGATCGATCCATCGTTGTTCTCGGTGGAGAAGGTAAGCGCTATAATTTCCACGATACATCTCGAATCCAACTGGACTCATTTCATAAATATGGGTAACCACACGGTCAAGGAAATATCTGTCGTGAGAGACAATCAGGACCGCTCCCTCCCAATCACGCAAATAACTTTCCAGCCATTCCACAGCTTGAATATCCAAATGGTTTGTCGGTTCGTCTAAAATGAGAAGATCGGGGTTGAATAATAATAATTTTGCTAATAATGCTCGTGTGCGTTGTCCCCCAGATAATAAATTCATCGGCATTCGGTAATCAGATTCAACAAAGCCTAACCCGCTTAACACTTGCTTCATCAAATTTTGGTATTGGTATCCCCCCTGGTGTTCGAACTCCGTTTGCATCTCCCCATATTTTTCAAGGATTTCTTCGTCGTGGGGGTCTTTTCCAATTATTTTTTCCAACTCAGTAAGTTTTTCTTCAAGAGCTAAGAGTTCAGATATCGCTGACAGACATTCTTCCCACAGGGTATGAGCGGAATCGAACTTTGCTTCTTGAGGGAGATAGCCTATTTTTGCTCCCTTCGCAATGTGGACAGTACCAGAAGTGGCTTTATCTTCATCTGCCAAAATCCGCAACAAAGCAGTTTTACCGATCCCATTTGGTCCGACAATAGATGCTCTGGCGCGATAAGGGATAGAGAATGAAATTCCAGAAAAAATATTTATCGGTTCGAAGGATTTGGATAAATTTGTAACAGTTATGACGGCCAAGATTTATTCCCTAAATAAAAAGATTTCTATTCTTTTACGAGTTTTTGATTTATTAGTACAATTATTCTTAGAATATATTGTATCAAGGGCATATTTTACCGCACTCTCGCCTAAACGAACCCCATGTTATAATTTTCAGCTGTGTTTATAATAAGATAGGAAAAAAAACAAGAAAATATGGAAAACAAACGACCTAAATCTCCTAATAATCGCTCAAAATCTTCTAGTCCTGATATCGTGAGGAAAATTGCCCTGATCGGGTTTGCTTTTGCAGCGATCATTACTGCTTACTTTGCATTCAAATTTGTACGAGAAAAAACCTCTTCATGGAATGTGACCCCATTGAATGGCCTTGCCATACCTACACCAAATATAGGCGCAGATGACGAAGTTGAAGATGGGGGATCGAGTCCATTGATCTCTGCCCTCCAACCACCTGATTGGGATGGCTCGAGCAGGGTAACCATATTGGTGGTTGGGTTGGATTATCGAGATTGGGAAGCAGATTCCAGCGCTCCCAGAACAGATACCATGATTCTTTTAACTTTTGATCCATTAACCATGTCTGCTGGAGTCCTAAATATTCCGAGAGACCTCTGGGTCAATATTCCTAATTTTGGCTATGGAAAAATTAATACGGCATACCAGAATGGGGAGAATGCAGCATTACCAGGGGGCGGGCCAGGTTTAGCGATGAGGACCGTAGAAGAATTTTTAGGTGTGAGTATAGATTATTTTGCCCAAGTGGATTTCAACACCTTTGCTGATTTTGTTGACTTCTACCAGGGTCTTCCTTATGTTCCAACAGAAGATATGGTTTTGGAAATGATTGGGACTGAAGCCCGATTATTTTTATATGAAGGCGAAAAGGTCACCCTCTCCGGACCAGAAGCAGTGGCCGTTGCAAGATTTCGCGGAAGCGGGGGGGGAGATTTTGATCGATCTCGAAGACAACAGGTCTTGCTTTTAGGAATGATTGACAGAATTACAGAGCGCTATTGGCTTCAATATACCTTGGGACACGCCGGAGAAATATGGGATTTATTCTCCAACGGAATTCGAACCAATATGTCCTTAGATGAAATTTTAGGAATTGGCTGGAAAGTAAAAGAAATTGACCCAGATTCTATCGTGATGCGATCCATAAGTCCACCAGATATGGTCCAGCTCGCTAAATCCCCTGAAGGTTTGGATATCTTGAAACCAATTACTCAAGCTATTCGTGTGGTGAGAGATGAAGTATTTACTTCTACAGCGGTCGTAAGCCCTGGCGAGGTCGGGGGTGAAATTGAAAATCTAATGAAAGGTGAAGCCGCAACCGTTGCTGTTTATAATGGAACCGGAATTGCAGGGCTTGCGAGCAGTACTGAGGAATACTTAGTAAATTTGGGTTTCAATATTGTTGCGGTAGGAAATAGCGAGAATAATGGGAACACGACCTTAAATGTATTTACGAGTAAACCTTTTACCATGCAATATTTAAGCGAGATCATGGAAATTCCAATAACCAATATCTTTTACCTCAATGACCCTTCAGTGACCGTAGATATCGAAGTCATCATTGGAAATGACTGGTCCATCCCATAATCACAGTCATAATTGATTATATTTATATCCGAGCCAGGAAAATATCACGGGCTCGGATTTTTTTAATTAACTCTAGATGATAAAAAAGGGAAGCCTGAGGACATAAAAAGGACAAGCATACTATAATAAAAAGTATGGATAGTTTGAAGGGTTCAATTGAAAGAATTACATTTTATAATCCAGAAAATGGGTATTCCGTTTTGCGTTTAAAACCAGACCAACCCAAGGGTCCAGGGGAGGGAAGAGATGGATTGGTGACGGTTACCGGTAACTTACCTGAACTTGCTCCCGGAGAATATTTAAAAATCAAGGGGGAATGGGTAAATCATCCAAAACATGGCATTCAGTTTAATGTGACAACAATCGAGCAGGCTTTACCTGCCACCATAGATGGTCTTAGAAAATATTTAGGATCAAGTCTTCTCGCAGGGATAGGCCCAAAACTTGCTGAAAATATTGTGGATCATTTTAGTTTGGAAACCATGGAAATAATTGAAAACCAACCCAAAAGGCTACGAGAGGTTCCGGACATTGGCCCTAAAAGAATGAAGGAGATCATCCGGGCATGGCAGGAACAGAAACAAGTTAAAGAGATCATGATATTTTTACATAGTCATGGGGTCACAACAAACCTTGCAATTAAAATTCAAAGTTTTTACGGGGACCAAGCCTTGGAAGTCGTTCAATCAGACCCTTACCGTTTAGCCAAAGATTTACATGGGGTTGGTTTTAAAACGGCAGATAAAATTGCTCAAGCCCTGGGGCTACCAGTGGACCATCCCACTCGAATTGAAGCTGGATTACTGTTTCTCCTTGAGGGAAATTCTCACCAGGGGCATGTGTTTTCCCCACGAAATAATCTAATATCGAAAGCATCGGAACTATTGAAAGTAATTGAAACTCTATGTGATCAAGGAATTGAAAGGTTAGCAGAAGCAGAATTAATCATATTAGATCGCATTCCCTTTGAAGAAGCAGTAGAAATAAATACGTTAAACGCAGTATATCTACCTCAATTTTATTACTCTGAAATTGGTGTTGCTGCTCGTTTAAAAGAGTTATCCAAAGTTTTTCCTTCTCGTTTGAGCGATATTCCACCAGCCTTAACTCAAATTGATAAAGCATTATCTCAAGAGCAAGCTGAGGCGATTAAAACAACACTTTCACAGCCAGTCACCGTTCTAACTGGGGGTCCTGGAACTGGAAAAACTACTACGATAAAGGCCTTAATTGCAGCAGTGGAAAGTGCTGGAAAAAGGTATGCACTCGTTTCTCCCACAGGGCGGGCTGCCAAACGCCTCTCTGAGGCCAGCGAACGTCCCGCGAGCACCATTCACAGATTACTTGATTTTTCGCCCACTAGGGGCTTTGTACACGATGCAGAGAACCCCCTGAAACTAGATCTAATAGTTGTGGATGAAGTTTCGATGTTAGATGTGGTTTTGGCAAATAGTTTATTCAAAGCATTAGAGATTGGTACGCACGTCCTTTTAGTGGGAGATATTGACCAATTACCCTCAGTTGGAGCTGGGGACGTCCTCAGAGATATTATCGATTCCGCTACGGTATCAGTCATTCGCCTGAGTATGATTTATCGACAAGCTGAAGGCTCCGATATTATTACAAATGCCCATTTAATCAATCAGGGAGAATTGCCAAATTTTGGGGAGGGAGGAAATGATTTTTTCCGGTTTCCTGCGGACACCCCGGAAAAAGCAGCTGATTGGATAGAAGATCTGGTACTAGACCGTATTCCTAACCGGTTTGGATTTAAACCTGCCGATATCCAAGTACTGGTGCCAATGTATCGCGGTCCTGCTGGAATTAACGCCCTAAATGAGAGGCTACAAAAAGTCCTAAACCCAGGAAATATCTTAAAACCTGAAGGGAAATTCTTTGGACAGGTCTTTCGCCCTGGCGATAAAGTAATGCAAATTAGAAATGATTATGAAAAGAAAGTGTTCAATGGAGACATTGGATTTATTAAGGATCTATCTGCTACCGAGAAAACGCTGACGGTAGATTATGAGGGAAGGGGGGTAGTTTATACATATGGTGAAGCGGATCAATTGGTCCTAGCCTATGCAGTATCTGTGCATAAATCACAGGGCTCAGAGTTTCCAGTTATCGTCATGCCCTTGCTAACCCAACACTATATGATGTTACAACGAAATTTATTGTATACTGGCATAACGCGAGCTAAGAAGCTATGTGTATTGGTCACCAATACAAAAACTCTAGCCATTGCAGTAAAAAATAATAAAGTTGCGGAAAGATATACCTGGCTGGATGGGCGTTTAAAAGAGTGATTTCCCTAAATCAGGTGGATAGTTGATTAAAACCTATTTTATGGATATTTTAGAAGACGCCCCCTGGACAAAAAGAATTAGAGCAATTCGAGCCAACGCCTCTACTCAAAGCCATGCAGAATTGGATGAGGCAACCGAATTGGATGATGGCAATCCTAAAGAATTAGGACAAAATTACCTGGAAATTGGAAAAGAATTAGAGAATCTAAATGTTTATGGTGGTTGTTGCGGGACAGACCATCGCCATTTAGGAGAAATTTGCAATTTATTAAGGGGTTAGATTGAGAGAGTATAATAAATTATACTAATTCGCATCCTAATTTCCAGAGAATTATTCGTTATATTTTGAAAAATAGGAATATTCATAAAGGGACTTTCTCCAAAAATGACCGACTTAAAAAACATAAAACTAGTTTTTGATTTTCTGATTGTTCAATTTAATAAACAGTATTCATTTTCTTTAGATCAACTTGCAAAAGTATCAAATTGGTCTCTTTCTGATACTCAAAAGAATGTAACCGAACGACTAGATGATCTCCTTATGTTGGAAGGTGAAGATTACAAGGTAAAGCCTGAGATCCTTCGGGTACGGTTTGAGGATTTCAAAGAGCTATTCATACAAAAAAAGAGATTATTTACCAATTATGTTTTGGAAGTTTCATCAAACATACTAATCTTCGAATTTTTCATGCCTCTTTCTCGGGAGGATCGGTTACGCGAAGCACTTGATAATTTGTTTTACAAAGATAAAATCGAGCAGCGTATCCAAGAAATTGGATATTCAAAAATTAGAGACGGACTAAAATTATCAGTTGATATTTCTGAAAAGGAAATTAATAGGATCGTCATTGATTTTATGGAGAGTGCTGTTCGGGGATATTCAATTTATTTAGTGAACGGACGTTATCGTGCGGATGTATTAGCCACTCAGAGTGAGGTTTTATCCCGCCAATTTGGATATGGCTCCTATATTGTAGATGAAACCACGGCGGTCGTCCGGTTTATCTTTCCAGTAGAAACGGATGCAGAAGACTATGAGCATGGGGAAATATTAGAACCAGCATCTATGGCAATTGGAATGCAAAATAGAGCCGAGTTGATGAGTTGGCTTTTCTTGAATTTTTTCGCCGAGGCTTTAATTAGGGTGGTGCCCAAAGAATATGAAATCTGGCTACTCGAATCAGGGATGCGCTCCGCATTTTATCGATGGATCAGAAAAGAAGATTAGCAATAAAAACCCATCTCGAAAAAAATTCATTTGAGAAATAGTTAATGAAAGTTTAATAGGATTATTGGTATCGGTTATATCCACTTTGGGTTATTGTTACCGTGGAAAAAATATTGTTTAACCCACAAGGAGCGTTATTTTGAATAAATTACTATGGACTTTGCAGGTGTTGTTTGGTTTGTACTTCGTTGGAATTGGCGCAACCCATTTTATTGTGCCTGAAGGATTGCCAGCAATGATGAGTTGGATGTACGAACTTTCTGATACCCTTCATCTTGTTAGCGGTACTGCAGAGGTCTTAGGTGGTCTCGGATTGATTTTGCCAGGATTGACTAAAATTATGCCAAAGTTGACTGTATATGCTGCTGAAGGCTTAGTATTAACAATGGTCGGTGCGATCGTATGGCATGTCTCCCGTGGAGAATATGGGAATAGGGCATTAAATATTGTTCTTATCGCAGTTACAGGATTTATCGCTTACGGAAGATCAAAATTAAGTCCGTTACTCGAAAAAAGCAACTAGTATAAATATACTGAAACAAAAAATGTATTTGAAATTATTTTCAAATGCATTTTTTTATGGGATTAAATTAACGAGAAGGATAATTCCCCAGGCAAAGAGGATTAGGAATGATATTATCCCCACAATTTTTAGATGGCGGTTATTTAAAAAATCCTTTATCCCAATATCCTCTTTAATTCATTTTGTACAAGGTCAGGTCGTTCATCTCGAAGCAAGGGCAACCGAGCTCTCGTTCGGTGTAATTGATTGAGGTCTATTTCTGAAATTGTGAGAGCTTCCTCATATTGAGGTCCAGTTGCAATTCTTTCCCCATTAGGATCGTGGATCGTTGCACCGCCCCAAAAACTAACCCCATCCTCAAAACCAACACGGTTTGTTGAGGCGATAAATGTGGTGAATAAGCTAGCGTAGGCCTGGTTGATATGATCTACCCACCGGGCGGATTCAAGTTTAGGAGAGTCTGTCAGTCCTCTGCTAGGCGAGGCAGATATGAAGATCATCAATTCCGCACCATCCAACCAAAGTAAATAGGGGGGTGAGGCATGCCAAAAGTCTTCACAAACCAAAAGCCCCATGCGTCCAAATTGTGTATCAAAGGCTTCAACCTTATCCCCTGCCGCAAAAAAGCGGCCTTCATCAAACAGACCATAAGTCGGTAAATAAACTTTATGATGAATATGAACAATTTCCCCTTTGGATAAATAAGCTGCTGCAATGAAAAAACGATGTCGGTCATCTTCGGCAACAAAACTCGTCACAATGTCGATCTCTTTACTTGCATCTAATAAGGGACCAAATATGGGGTCTTTTGCATTCGGTCGGATAGCGACGCTAGGCACAAGATCCTGAAGGATGTACCCCGTCAATGCTAATTCGGGAAAAATGATCAAGTCGACCCCTTCTTTTTTTGCCTTATCAATATAACTCAGGTGTTTATCAAGATTTGCACTTAATACACCTAGTTTTGTATTGATTTGCGCGAGGGCAATTTTTAATTTCATAAATATATCCTTAAAAACAACATTATTTATTCTACAAGATCACCAAATTTTTGGGGTAATTATTATTAATATGAGTCTTACTTGACTTTGGTATCTTACCATGTATTGGGCTTTACCCAGTTAAGTGGAGAGCATAAATGTCTGAATTTTGCTTAGCAAACTGTGCAGGACTGAGGTAGCCCAGCGAGGAATGCAAGCGCTTACGATTGTACCAAACTTCAATATATTCAAAGAGTGTTCGTC